>JBIOWF010000331.1:0-9586 GCA_044868295.1 Microtetraspora sp.
CGACCTACTGCGGGGGCTGGTGCCCGCGCTGGAAACCGCCGTCCGGTCCGCTCCCGAACAGCGGCGGGCGGAACTGTTCGAACTGCTCGCGACGACCTACCAAGCGTGCTCGGCGGCGCTGGCAAAGCTGGGTGAGCCTGAGGCGGCATGGATCGCCGCCGACCGGGCCATCGTCGCCGCGGAACGGGCGGGCGACCCGCTGATGATGGCGGCCGGCGCTTTCCGGCTCGGCTTCGTCTTCCTCGGGGCGCGCCACTTCGACCAGGTGGAGGAAACTGCCCGGACCGCGTCCGAAGCTCTGTGGTTCATGGTCGACGAGGGCAAGCCAGAGGCCATGTCGCTGTGGGGTGGCCTGACCCTGCAACGCGCTGTCGCCGCGTCCCGGCTGAACGAGGCGGACACCGCATACCGGCATCTGGCAAAGGCCCGCGAGGTCGCCGGACGGCTCGGCGCCGGACGCAACGACTACAACACCGAGTTCGGACCGGCCAACGTCGCACTTCATGAGGTGGCCGTGGCGGTCGAACTGGGCGACGCCGGCCATGCGCTCCGGGTCGGAGCGGCGGTGGACACCTCGACGCTCTCGCATGAGCGACGCGCCCGGCTTCACGTTGATCTTGCCCGCGCGCACGCCCAACGCCGCCAGGTCGAGGATGCCGTGGCCGCGCTGCTGGCAGCCGAATCCATCACGCCAGAGCAGATTCGGAACCACCGAATCACTCATCAACTGGTGTCCGATTTGCTGACCATGCAAGACCCACCCTCCCCTGAGCTGCGGGAACTCGCCGAACGTGTGGGGGCGTAGAAAAAGTACGTGTCCTAATACTAAAAGTACTAGCAGAGACTGTGAGTACGGGGTAGCGTTTGTGTTGCCGCTGAAGCTCTCCTGACAGGGAGGTGACAGCCCAGCACAAACGCTTTTCGCGTTTCAGCGGCGGAAGAGAAAAACCGCTCTCGTAGAGCGGAAACAGGCCACACATGAAAGTGGCCTGAGCGGGAGACCCGCCCAGGCCCGGATGCGATCAGCACCCTAGTTGGCGCTTCGATGCTATCGCGTTCGGTTCCGATGGCGTGCGTTCTCCCTCGTCCTTAACCGCCTGCTCAGCAGGCCGACGAGAGGTGTATTCGGCATGCGCAACATCCCGATCCCGGTGGACATCAACAAACTCGTGTTCACCTGCGTGAAGGCCCCTCGGCCCCGCGTGCTCAACCAGAACACCGGCGAGATCAAGACCGACAAGCACGGCCAGACCGTGTACGAGGTCGTCATGTCGGTGGAAGACGACTTCGGCCGGATCGAACTCGTCAAGATCAACATTTCCGGAGAGCCCCCGATCACCGCCGGTCAGCAGATCAACCCGGTCGGCCTGATCGGCTACGTGTGGGAACAGACCCGCAACGGCGAGATCAAGTGGGGCATCTCCTACCGCGCCTCGGCGCTGCTCCCCGCTGCCGGGGAGACGGCCAGTGTCTGACACACTCGCCTACCTGCTCGGGGCCCTGGCCGCTGCGGCGGCCGGGCTCTGGGCCTGGCGCCACTACCACTACCGCTCGTTCTGGCTGATCATCGGCTTCCCCTTTGCGGCGCTGTCGGTGCGGGCGACCTGGCGCACGGTCGCGCTCGGCTGCGGCCTGACCAAGAAACGCCAACGCTTCTGGTTCACCACCGTCCCCGGCCTGGTCGCCTCGACCGGCGTCGTCCGCGTGCGGCGGCGCTTCCAGCGCGTCGCGGTCGACGTCAAGCCGTGGATGTGGCTGCCCCGCCCGACCCGCTACGGCTGGCGGGTCACCCTGCACCTGCTGGAAGGGCAGATCCCCGCCGACTACGCCCACGTTGCCGAAGCGCTGGCGCACGCCTGGGGCGTCCACGCGGTCCGCGTCTCCTCCACCCGGCGGGGCCGCGTCACCCTGGCCGCGACCATGCATGACCCGCTCGTGCGGGTCGACGACCTCCCACCCTCGACCGAACTGCTCAAGGTCACGGTGGGCAGGCTGGAAACCGGCTCGGCGTGGGTGGTCGACTTCAAGACGATCCCGCACTGGATCAACGCCGGAGCCACCCAATCCGGGAAATCCAATCTCGCCAATGCGCTGATCGTCGGGCTGTCGCCACAACCGGTCGCGCTGGTCGGCTTCGACCTCAAGGGCGGCGTGGAGTTCACCCCCTACCAGCCGCGCCTGTCCGCGCTGGCCACCAGCCGGGCCGACTGCGTCGGCCTGCTGGATGACCTCGTCGCCCTCATGACGGACCGGATGGGCGTCTGCCGCATGACCTCGGCTCGCAACATCTGGCAGCTTCCCCCCGCGCTACGCCCCGTCCCTGTGGTGGTGCTGGTCGACGAACTGGCCGAGCTGTACCTGATGGCCGACAAGTCCGAGAAAGACGAGATCGCCAAAACCTCCACCGCGCTACTCCGCGTGGCCCAGCTCGGGCGGGCGTTCGGGATCTACCTGTTCTGCTCCGGCCAGCGAATCGGCTCCGACCTCGGCCCCGGCGTCACCGCGCTGCGGGCCCAGTGCTCCGGGCGGATCTGCCACCGGGTCAACGACCCCGAAACCGCGACCATGACCCTCGGCGACCTCGACCCCGACGCCCTGGTCTCCGCCCGAGCGATCCCCGCCGAAACCCCCGGTGTGGCCATCGTGGCCAGCCAGGACGGCCAGTGGTACCGCGCCCGCTCCTTCTACGTCTCCGAGCACACCGCCGAACACGCCGCCAAGACCTATGCCGACCGCGCCCCCGCATGGGTCGACGTCCTGGCCGGTCACCCCCGCCAGGTGCCCGACCCGCACACCGCCTAATCCCGGGCCTCTGGCTCGACTCGACCCCGCATCCCCGTACTCGATCCCGTGAAGGGAGGAACACGCATGCGTCGCCTCGCCGCATGGCTGCTCGACACCGGGCCCGTCGTCGTCCTGGCGCTCATCGCCGGTGCCGGATCCTTCACCCACATCCGCGACACCGCGACCCAGAGCGGCCAACACGGCTGGATGGCATGGGCCGTCGCGGTCTGCGTCGACCTCACCTGTGTCATGGCCGCCCGCGAACGTCAACGTGACACGAAGACCGGACGCGCCCGGAACGGCTGGGTCTCCTGGCCCACCCTCGTCCTCATAGCGGGAATCGTCCTGTCCCTGGCCGCCAACCTCCACCAGGCCGACCCCACCGTGTGGGGCTGGCTCACCGCCGCCACCCCGGCCGGTGCGTTCCTGATCGCCGTCTCCATGCTCGAACGCCGCGCGACCGGCCCCCGGCCCACGTCATCCCCCGACTCGTCCCCATCCCCGGCCATGTCCTCGGCGTCGTCCCTGGCGTCGTCGCTGGTCACCATGTCAGCGTCCTCACCCGTCCAGGGCCCGGCCGCTGCGGTCGGCGCCTCGTCCCCCGTCCCGCAACTCGTCCCCGCCTGTCAGGACCGCCAGGACGAACAGGGCCGCCAGGACGAGGACGGACAGGACGGCAATCCCAAAACGCTGGGGCCGTCCCCGGCGCTCGTCGACTACGCCCAGCGGGTCGCCGAGCGACACCACGCCAAGCACGGCAAACCCATCACCCGCGATCTGCTGCGCGCCCGGCTGGGCGTGTCCAACCAACTCGCCTCCGACCTGCTCCGCCACCTGCGGACCGCGCCGGACGCCCCGTGAAGGGAGCACCACCCATGCCCACCACCCACCACCGCCTCGACATCATCGCCGGACTCCGCGCGCTGGCCGACTTCCTGGAGGCCAACCCCGACGTCCCCGCGCCCAACGGCTCGATCCCGGTCACCTACTTCCCCGCGCTTGAGACCGACGCCGAGATGCGCGCTGAGATCGACCGAGTGGCCGGGCTGCTCGGCTCGCCGGTCGACCCGCAGTTCCTGCCCTACGGCCACCATGTCGCCTCGGTCAGCTTCGGGCCGGTCCGCTACGAGGCGATCGCCATCCTGGCCAACGCCCGCGCCCGGCACGACGCCCTCAGCTCCTACGCGGGCTGCGTCACACCCGACCTGCCCGACACCAGCACCGACCCGGCTCACGCCGCCTGACCACAAAGGACACCTGTCATGCGCATCCGCCTCGACGGCACCCACGCCGAAATCACCTACAGCATGTTCCGGCTCCGTGAGGTCTTCACCGTGACCTCCACGACACGGGCCTACCCCGACCGCGCCCGGCCGCGCAGCTACCGGGTCTACGTCAACATCATCCCCCGCGAGATCAAGAGCGCGAGGTGACCGACGTGGACCAGCCATTTCCCGTGATCCGGTACCGCTGCTGCACCTGCAACGGAACCGGCGTCGACAGCGGAGGCGACTCCTGCGCCGACTGCGACGGCTACGGAATCGACAACTACGGCGCATGACCGTAAGCGCCCCCCGCCTGGCCACACAACCGCCAAGTTCCGCGCCAGGCCGGGGGCCATCCCTTCACAGAGCACCTCTGGACAGGACGGAACCATCTTGCCCCACGCCACCAACCCACACGCAGTAGCCGGGATGATCACCCGGCTCCACGACCCCCACTACGCCCGATGGGCCACACAGATCAAACAGACCGGTGGTTGCCGACAACCGATCCACCTACGCGGGAAGGTCGACCACATCGACCGCGCCACCGGCCAACTCCTCCACCGCTACAGCACCCACCGCGAGCCGGACGGCGTACTGCGCGTCCCATGCAAGACCCGCCGCGCGTCCCGCTGCCCCGCCTGCGCGGAGGTCTACCGCGCCGACACCTACCAACTCGTCCGCGCGGGCCTCGTCGGCGGCAAAGGCGTCCCGCAGTCCGTGAGCGCGCACCCATGCCTGTTCGTCACGCTCACCGCGCCCTCGTTCGGGGCCGTACACACCCGGCGCGAGAAGGACGGCAAGGTTCTGCCGTGCCACGCTCACCGCGACGCGGTCACCTGCCCGCACGGGCGGGTCATGTCCTGTACGGCCCGGCACAGCGCCGACGAATCGTGCCTGGGTGAGCCGCTGTGCCCCGACTGCTACGACTACGCGGGCTCGGTCCTGTTCAACGCCGTAGCCCCTGAGCTGTGGCGACGCTTCACCGAAGCACTCCGCCGGCGCTTCGCCAAAACCTCCGGCCTCACCCTCAAAGAACTCCGCGACAAGCTCACCATCTCGTTCGCCAAAGTCGCCGAATACCAGCGGCGCGGAGTCGTCCACCTGCACGCCGTGATCAGACTCGACGGCCCCGACGGACCGACCTCCCCGCCTCCGGCCTGGGCAACCGCTGACACACTCGCGCACGCCGTACAACACGCCGCCTCCGCCGTCACCGTGACCATCCCCGCAGTTGACGGGCAACCGGAACGCATCCTGCGCTGGGGCGCACAACTCGACGCCCGCCCGATCACCATGAACGGCGAACTCACCGAACAAGCCGTCGCCGCCTACATCGCCAAATATGCGACAAAGGCTGCTGAATGCGTCGGCACCCTCGATCGGCGGATCAACCTCCTCGACGACCTGGCCGCCCTGCCCATCCGCGACCACGCCCGGCGGCTCATCGGCGAATGCCTCCACCTCGGCACGCTAGACGAGCTGGCGGATCTCCGGCTTGTCCAGTGGGCGCACATGCTCGGCTTCCGCGGCCATTTCTCCACAAAGTCACGCCGCTACTCCACCACCCTCGGCGCGCTCCGAACTGCACGCGCCGACCACATGCGCGACGAACAGATCACCACCGGACGACTCCCCCTCTTCGAGGAAGACACCGTCCTCGTGATCGCGCATTGGGAGTACGCCGGACAAGGCCTCTCCGCCGGTGACGCCCTCCTCGCCGCTGCCCTCACGGGTTCCCGTCTGGCTGACCCTGGAGATCCACATGACTTCTGAACTGCTCACCGTCCCTGAGGCGATGGCCGCGCTCAAGGTCAGCCGTTGGACGCTCTACTGCCTGATCCGCTCGGGAGAGCTGGCCTCCGTGGTCGTCAACGTCCGCTGCCGCCGTATTCCCGTCTCCGCCCTCGACGACTACGTGACCCGACTCTGTGAGGTGGCCGCCTGATGGGCCAGCGTGCGAACGGGGAAGGCTCGATCTTCCCCTACAAGAACGGCTACGCGGGCTACGTCTGGGTCACCACGCCCGACGGGAACAAGACCCGCAAATGGGCGTACGGCAAGACCCGCGAGGAGACCCACGAGAAGTGGCTCAAGCTCCATGACCTCGCGAGCAAGGGGCCCGTGGCGACCAAGCACCCCACCATGGCGGCGTACCTCGCGCGCTGGCTCTCCGAGGTGATCGAACCCAACCGGGAGCCGACCACCTACGCGGGTTACGAGGCGCTGGTGCGGCTGTACATGATCCCTGGCCTCGGCAAGAAGCGGCTCGACAAGCTCACCGTGCGCGAGGTGCAGACGTGGCTAAACACGCTGGTCACCCTCTGCACCTGCTGTGATCAGAAGAAGGATCACCAGCGACCGGAGGACAAACGGCGGTGCTGCTCCAAGGGAGAGTGCTGCAAGGGATATCCGTCCCGGAGCACGATCGCGAGCATCCGCCGCATCCTGCGCTCGGCGCTCAGCAACGCTGTCCGTGAGGAACTGATCTCCAAGAACGTCGCCGCGCTCACAGTCCTGCCCAACGCGAGCAAGACCAAGAAGGCCAAGAATCACGGCGTGTGGAACGTCGACGAGGCGCGTAAGTTCCTTGAGCACCTGCGATCGGTGGAAGAACCGCTGTACGCGGCATACGTGCTGATCCTGATTCTCGGTCTTCGGCGGGGTGAGGTGCTCGGGCTCGCGTGGGACTGCGTCGACCTCGACGGGGAACAGCTCTGGATCTCTCGCCAGCTCAACCGGGTCAGAGGGGAGCTCCTCCATCGGGAGACGACCAAGACGGTGGACTCAACGGCCTCCCTGCCGCTGTTCGGACTGTGCGTCTCTGCACTCCGGGATCGTCAGCGGATCCAGGACGAGGCCCGCGAGGACGCCGGGGAGAAGTGGAAAAAGTCCGACCTCGTGTTCACCACTAAGAACGGGACTCCGGTTGAGCCCCGCAACTTCTATCGATCTTTTGAGCGTTACTGCGAAAAGGCCGGCGTCCCCCGCATCCGCGTCCACGACACCCGGCACACCTGCGCTTCGCTCCTTGCCGCCCTCGACGTTCACCCCCGCGTGGCGATGCGCATCCTCAGGCACTCGCAGATCTCGGTGACCATGAACGTCTACACGCAGGTTCCCTCGCCGGAGACCCGCAAGGCGCTCGACCGGCTGAACAGCAGCTTCGAGGACGGATGACCGCGTTGCTGTATTTCGCTGCTGTATAGAGACGACAGAGGCCCTCTCGGATCATCCGGGAGGGCCTTTGACCTGGAGCCGCCTTGGGGAATCGAACCCCAGACCCCTTCATTACGAGTGAAGTGCTCTGGCCGACTGAGCTAAGGCGGCGTGCCGTACGACGGCATGGAAAAGTCTACAGGCATCCCGGTGGTTCTCGCGCCCAGCCTGGAGCCCTCACCCGATCTTCGGGCATGAGGTCCCAGGCTTGGGGGGCCGCAGGGAGATCAGGTAGTCGTCGACAGCCTTGTCCACGCAGTCCGAGCCGGTCTTGTACGCGGTGTGGCCGTCGCCGTCGTAGCTCAGGAGGACTCCGGAGGAGAGCTCGGAGGCCAGGCCCTTCGCCCACCCGTACGGCGTGGCGGGGTCGCGCTCGGTGCCGACGACGAGGATCGGCGGGGCTCCCGTGGCCTTGACCGGTTTGTCGGCGCCCACTGGCTTTACCGACCAGTAGGCGCAGGGCAGCGAGCTCCACATGACGTACGCCCCGAAGTGGGGGGCCATCTTCGCCGCCGCGCGGGCGGCCTTCTCGTAGACCCGGGTCGCCTTCGGGTAGGGGTGGTCCAGGCAGTTGATCGCCATGTTGGACTCGGTCTGGTTGGAGTAGGACCCGTCGGCATGCCGGTCGAGGAGGAGGTCGGCCATCCGCAGCAGGTCGGTGCCGTCCCCGCTGAAGGCGTGGCCGAGGGCCGTCCGCAGCACGGACCACGACCCGCGATCGTAGAGCGGGGTCACGATGCCGAGCACGGCCCAGGACTCGTTGATCTGGCGGCCGTCGCCCAGCGCGTTCTTGAGCGGGTGCTCGTCGGCCTTCTTCAGCAGCTCGCTGAGCTCCCCCATCGCCCCTTCGACCGTGTCACTGGCGAACGGACAGTCGGCCGCCTTGAAGCAGTCTTCGATGAAGGCCTTCAGCGCCACCTCGAAGCCCTGTGCCTGGGTCTGGTTCGATTCGACCACGGGAACTGCCGGGTCGACCGCTCCGTCCAGGACCAGCGCGCGCACATGCTTGGGGAACAGATCCGCATATATCGCGCCAAGGTAGGTGCCGTACGACTTGCCGAGATAGGTCAGCCCGGCATCCCCGAGGACCCCGCGCAGGACGTCCATGTCCCGGGCGGCGTTGGCCGTACCGACGAAGGGGAGCAGGCGGGACGACTTGGCCGCGCAGCTCGACGCGAACGCCTTGGAGCCCTTCTCCAGGGATGTGATCTCCGTGTCCGAGTCTGGGCTCGCGTCCAGGCTCACGTATCTGTCGAGATCACGGCCGGACATGCAGGTGATCGGAGTCGACTCGCCCACGCCTCGCGGGTCGAAACCGACGATGTCGAACCGGGACCGCACGTCCCCGGTGATCACGGACCGGGCCGCTCGCGCGTACTGGATGCCGGAGCCGCCCGGCCCTCCAGGGTTGATCAGCAGTGAGCCGATGCGCTCCCCCGTGGCGGGCAACCGGATCACACTGATCTTGATCCGCTCCCCCGACGGCTTCGCGTAGTCCAGCGGTACCTCGACGCGGGCGCACTCGAATCCGTCGCCGCAGTCGCGCCAGTCCGGCTCCTGGCCGTAATAGGGGGCGAGCGCGGGGGTCGGCGCTTCGATCTTCGGCCGCTCATCCGTGGCCGTACACCCGGCGGCCACGAGGGCCGCCGCGACGATGGCGGCGAGGCGACGGATCACTCCTCGTCAGCTCCATACGTCGAGTCGTAGGCCTTACGCGGCCCGCAGACGCTCGCCTTGGAGCAGGCGCAGCGCCGCCCGCCGTCGTTCAGCCGGACGATCACCGAATCCGACGGCACATTGTGCCCGACCACGGTGCCGGGACCCTCCGGAGTGTCCACCGCGAGCCCGTTCCGCGGTGCCGAAGCGCGGAACTCCTGGTAGAGAGGGTGTTCGTACTTGAGGCAGCACATGAGACGGCCGCAGGCACCGGCGATCCGCAGCGGATTGACCGGAAGGTCCTGATCCTTGGCCATCCGGACCGAGACCGGCTCGAAATCCTTGAGGAACGTCGCGCAGCACAGATCCCGGCCGCATGGTCCGATGCCACCCTGGAGCCTCGCCTCGTCGCGGGGCCCGATCTGCCGCAGCTCCACCCGTGCCCGCAGGTTACGGGCCAGATCGCGGACCAGGGCACGGAAGTCGACTCGATGCGGCGCCGAGAAATAGACGGTGTAGACGTTGTCGGCGTCCACGTAGTCGACGCCGATGACCTTCATCGGGAGGACCTGGCGGAGTCAGGCGCAGCGGAACTTCTGGAGCGTATGCAAGCGGCGCTCAAGGATGTGACCTGTGCCGTGAACCTGCTCTGGGAATCCCCG
>JBIOWF010000332.1:0-4193 GCA_044868295.1 Microtetraspora sp.
TAGCTTGCGGTAGATGTGCTCCAGGTGTTTGTTGACAGTCCTGGGGGAGTTCCCCAGCCTCCGCGCAATGCCCTGCATGGTGCGGCCCTCAGCCAGCAACGCCAGTACGGCGGTCTCCGTTCCGGTCAGGCCACACTCCGCGCGAGCCTGCTCCGGGCCGACCCCATCCGCGACCGCGTCCATCAGCGCCTGGCTTTGGCAATGCAGACCACGCAGCAGCGGCTGGAGCCTCGCAGTCAGGAGGAGGTCGCCGTCGCTGAAGTCCTCGTCGGATCGGTTTAACACAAATGCCCGATAGCCGACTCCGCTGATCTGGTAGGGGATCGTGAGCTGGTGCTCGTAACCGAAGGGCCTCAGGGCCTCTGCCAGCCAGCCGAGCTCCCGCGGGGAGCAGACCCCGGCGGGCAGGCGGCCCACTGTCTGGGGTCTAACGCTGCCGCTAACCGCGAACCAGTGGACAAGCGGATGCCGGTCCAGCGTGCCCGGCTCGTGACTGGTCATCAGCGCCTGGTGATAGTCGGGGTGATCGGCCGCTGCGACCAGCTCTTCCCAACCCAGCTGGTCCTCAGCGTCGCGCCACTCCCAGGACAGGGAGGTGACCGGGATCGTCTGCGCCAACTGTTGTCCCACCTCCAGGTGCGGGAACCGCACGAGGGGCCGGTCGAGGAGTTCAGCGGTGAAATCCAGCCAATCCGCGTAGACCGGATCACCCAACATAGCCCTTCCCCCTGATCCCCGGACCGGCTGCGCACGCCCAAACTAGAGCATCGACCGAGCCGACGCGGCGAGCAGACTAATCCAACCATCAGTGTGGCATCGCCTGCTCTTCACGGGCAATCCCCACGCCTGGGCGTGATTGGATGGTGGGCAGGTACCTGCGGGAGACGCGGCGGCCCAACTGACGCGTCGGTGGTGCGGTGACCCGAAGCTGGGACCCAACGCGTGGCCCCCTGGCCGGAAACTCGGTGGCGAAGTCATGCACAACTTCGGCCACGCCGAGCGTGTCGACCGCGACGCGCTGTCGCGGCTGGTCCCAGGCGTCGCGTCACTTGCCTTGCCTTCGCAGGAGATCAGTAGCGCCCTGAAGCTGATCGCGAACTGCTGACGCACCTCACCATCGCTGTACGCAATGACGTGCTTGGGATCGGAGTAGACGCCGATCACGTCAACGACGTGCACCCGGTAGCCAGTCTCCTCGAGGACTTCTCGCTCCGCACACTCCCCGAGGGACTCGCCGATGTCCATGGTGCCGCCGGGAAGTGCCCAGAGGCCGTTGTCTGATCGCTGAACCATCAGGACGCGAGCCTCTTCATCCTGGACGAACACTGTCGCGGCTGGGACTAGGGAGTTCGCGGCGGGAGCTTGGGGGTCGTCGTAGTACTCGGTACGGACCATGGGCTCCTCAGTTCCAGGCGGGCTTCGCTTCCTCCCATACCCTGTCGTACATCGCGCTGTAGGTGTCGAACAACCCGCCTGCTGAGAGGCGCCGGAGACGGAGGGCGGGCGCTTGCGCCGCCGGCAGACCATAGACGTGGGGGTTCGCGATCATGTCGTCGTCGCCACGGTAGATCGAGGTGTACAGGGTGGTCCCGTGGAGGCGGAGGGTCACTCCGCGCGCCTTCGCCAGCGGCTTCTTGAGGAGCGTGATGGCGTTGCGCACCTTGATGGCGACGGCCTCATCGATCCCCTCTTCGTGACCTCGAACGTAGACAGCTTGGGACCCAGGGTCGCCAAGCAACAGTCGCACTCGCGTCCCGGCCGCTCCCTTGTCGCGAAGGAGGTCGACGAGGTCGGGGTTCTGCTCAGGGAGGAACAGCGCGGCGTACACGAGTACATCGATGAATGCCCTTGCCTCGTCGAACAACCGATGGAACTCACCCGGCGCGATCAGTGCCCGCCGCGGGTACAACTCAACGAGTTCAGACCTGGACGCGTTGTCGGCACGTTCGGCGGTGACGACATCCGGCCACAGGTAGGTTTCGCGCTGCCCGAGCAACTTGGCAACTCGGACTCGGTGCCGGGCGTACGGAGTGCGTCCTTGAGTGATCCAACGCTCGACGGTCTTTGGATCGACTCCAATCTCCTCACCGATCGAGGACGGTGACTGCCCGGCGCTGAGCACCGCATCGCGCAGGCGTTCGTTAGACATCGGCCCCTCCGAGACCCTCATGGGACATCCTCAGGCTAGCAGGACGTCCCTAGTTGTCCCGACAGCGTGGTTGAGGCGTCCCGCTCAGTGCGTGGATCGTCGTGCCTGGAAGAGGCAGTTCAGGGTCCGGAGGGGGAATCTGATGGCGACTCATGAAAGCACAGAGGCGCGCCGGCCGTCCTCCACGGCTCGCGATGAGCTTGACGGGTTGCCGCTGCTGATTCCGGTGCCTCGGGCCGCGCAGCTCCTAGGGCTCAGCCGATCGGCGGCCTACCGCTGCGCGGCCTGTGGCGACTTGCCCACCGCCCACTTCGGTGGCCGGGTGTACGTAGTGACGGCGAAGCTGCGAGACCTGCTGGAGTCGGCGTGAAGGGCACCGTTCGCCGCCGCAGCAACGGCGACTGGGAGTACCGGTTCGATGCTGGCGTCGACCCGCTTACCGGCAAACGGCGCCGTCCGGGCAGGTCCGGGTTCAAGACCCGCCGCGATGCCGAGCAGGCTCTCCGAGCTGCGATTGGCGCTCACGAGCACGGGCGCAGCGTCAGAGCGTCTAGCCGCACAGTCGCGCACTTCCTCGAGGAGTGGCAAGCAGCGATCAAGCCCAGCGTGCGCCCGACGACCTGGGCGAACTACCGCAACTACCTGCGGTTCTATGTCGTCCCGCAAATCGGCGACACCCGGCTACAGGACCTCACACCAGTGCGGCTCAACTTGCTCTACGGGCACCTCATGGACCACGGCCGCCTCCGAGGCGAGGGAGGGCTCGCCCCTAAGACCATCGTCAACATCCACCGGATGCTGCACCGAGCCCTGCGCGACGCCGTCCGCTGGGACATGACCCCGCGCAACGCCGCCGACGACGCCCAGCCACCTCGTTCCCGCCGGCCGCGGATCACGGTCTGGGAGCCCGAGCAAATGGGCCGGTTCATCGACCAGGTCCGCGGCGACCGGTTCTTCGCGTTATGGCTGCTCGCGGCCACCACCGGCATGCGCCGCGGCGAGCTGGCCGGCCTGCTCAGCACCGACATTGACTTCAAGCACGCGCAGGTCACGCCGAGCACCCCGCGCGTCTCCGTCGACGGCAGGGTCGGTGAGTCCGACACCAAGACCGAGGCCGGCCACCGCCTCATGGCCCTCGACCCGCAGACCCTTCAGGCTCTCCGTGAATACGTCGACATGTGGGCCGAAGAGCGCCGGCTACTCGGCCAGCCCACCAAGCTGCTGTTCGTCTGGCCCGACGGCACCCCGGTCCACCCTGACACGGTCACCGCGTTATTCGGAAGGCACCTCGTCGCCGCCGGCCTGCCGAAGATCCGGCTTCACAGCCTTCGGCACTCCTACGCCTCCGCTGCCCTCAAGTCCGGCGTCTCCCCCAAGGTCGTCAGCGAACGGCTGGGCCACGCCAGCGTTGCCTTCACCATGCAGACCTACATGCACGTCATCCCCGGCATGGACGCCGCGGCCGCGGACCAGGTGGCCGCCCTCATCCTCGGTCGGCCCGACGACGGCGCGCCGACCGACGAACTTGAACCGTCGACGGACGCAACTTTGGACGCAGGAGAGCTGGAATGAGTCCGAATAGCGAACTGACCTGGGCGAATGCCCAGGTCAGTAGTGGTAGCGGGGGCGGGATTTGAACCCGCGACCTCTGGGTTATGAGCCCAGCGAGCTACCGAACTGCTCCACCCCGCGTCGTGACGTCGATGGTACGGGACAGGCGGGGCGCCGGCCAAATCGGCGGGGCTGCCTCGAGGCGGGCCGTGGTTGGCGTTCGTGGCCGCGCGGCGGAGGTTTCGACACGGTCTCGCCTAGCGCCTCGACCGGCTCAACCACCGGGGAGCCGGATCGACCGGTGGTTCCTGAGCCAGTCGAAGGGCTCAACCACCGGGAGCCGGGTTGCAGCGGGGTCGACCAACGCGGGGAGGGCAGCTCGTCAGCCGCCACTGCCGCCGCCCTTCTGCTGGGTGGTGGGTGGGGTCGCGGCGCGGTTCTGGCGTTCGGCGGCGGTGATGGCACGTTCCAGGAGGCGCTGGGCGTCGGCGGT
>JBIOWF010000333.1:0-2394 GCA_044868295.1 Microtetraspora sp.
CAAGGGCCGGCCTCCGGGTGGCGGTCCTCGTCCAACGGCAGGAGGTCAGGGATCCAATCGGCGGCTCGGGAAGACCTGCATGAGCCGCTCCCAGCCGACGGGGTTGTCCGCGAGGGAGATGTAGTCACGGCGCCGGTCACGGATGACTCTGCCCGTCCGCAGTGGATGGTCACGAGCGACAAGCCTAGGGTCGTTTCATGACGAACCCGCGGTTCATGAATTGGGCGCTGAGCGTCGGGGCGCTCGTGCTCGCCGGTCTATCGATCGCCTGGGCTATTCGACACAGATGGACTGACCACGACGTCAGCGACCCAGGGGTTTCTCTGTAGTCGGTCGGCCGCGTCACACCGCCGCGTACCGTCCATCCGCATCGCAGTAGTGGGGTGGCGCTGGGCATCATCGGACATGACAGGGGAATCGGAGCTGTCCGCACCACCGGCGTCGTGAAGGCGACGGACTTCGCGTTCCGAGCACAAGCGCCGGGGTTCGAAGCACGGGGCTGCGGCACAGTCGCTTGGCGTGTGGCGGGTGTCAGGTTGCGGCGATGGTGATCGGTCGAGTGACCTGGCCCGCGAGTGCGGTGAGGTCTCGGGGATCGCTGGTGAGGACCAGTGGATCGGGACGCAAACCGGCGAAGGCGATGACGATGGCGTCGACGGCAGAGATCTTCGAAGCGCGTCCGGTCGCAGTCCGCAGGCGGGCGGCCTCGCGGCACTGGGGCTCGTCCACATCGCGGACCTGGCAGGTGCGAAGCAGTCGGTTGGCGTGGGAGTCTCTGCGGGGATCGCCGGTCAGTGCCTCGGCCAGGACCACGGCGGGAACCTGCGGGGGCCACAGCCCCCGGTGCCGTAGTTCGGCCAGTCGCGCGCGTTGTCCGGCGAGCGCGCTGATTCCGCCAGAGTCCAGGACGAGTGTCATGCCGATCGAGGCTGTCGAGCCCTCGCCGGGATGCGCTTGGCGGTGGGTCTACTCGCCATGAGTGCGCTCGCCCAGGCGGCGGCCTCCTGCCGATCGGCCTCGGGCACTGGCCCCAGCTCGGCCTCCAGCTCGTTCAGGTAGGCATCGAGTGCCGCGATCTTGGCTCGTCGGTCGAGTTCCTCGTTCAGCGCTGTCGCGGCGACCCTGGAGATGTTCAGCCCGGCTGCCCGTGCCTGTTCGAGCAGGTCATCCGGTACCGTGATGTTCACTCGCGCCATGCGCATACTATACACACTCAGAGGCCGAGTTCGATGCCCGGGGCGAACCCTCCGAAGCTCCAGCGTGGGCGGAGCCGCCTCCAAAGCCTGGCGACCTGCGTCAATATGCGCCGCGTAGCGTCCCGGTCGCGCGGCCGGCGTCATGGCGCCGCTTGAGCGCGCCCGGTCCCCCGCTCGAACGGTCCGCGTGATCCGCGGCAGAGTCGGGCGGGTGGCCTCAGGTTCGGTAGGCGTCTCGTCGGTGGTCGATGTCCACGACGATGACCGTGTGGCTGGTGTCATCGATGCGGTAGCGGACTCGATACTCGCCGCGGCGGGCTCGCCACAGGCCTTCGAACGGTTTGCGTAGCTCGGCACCGACCCTGTGTGGGTTTCGAGCGAGCGGGCCGCTGACGAACTCCCAGGCAGCGAAGGCGGCTCCAGCGGGAAGGATGTCGGTCAAGGCGCGACGTGCTCCCGGCGTCAGGAGGATGTGGTACGGCTCGTCGTCGGGATGGTCATGCGTCACGATGGTCCCGTCGGCGCCGCTTCGCCATGAGCTCGGCCATCTCCTCGGCGGCGGTCACCCGGCCCGCGGCGATGTCAGCGTCTGCCTCCTGGATGCGGCGTATCGCGTCCTCGTCGGCCAGAAGTTCGATCGTTGCCTCCAACGATTCGAGATCGTCGGCGGCGAGCAGGACCACGTATTCGCGGCCGTTGCGGGTGACGTGGACGCGTTCGTGGGTTCGGTCGACCTCGTCGGCGACCTCCGAGAGCCGGGCCTTGACCTCGGACAGCGGCAGCGTGGTAGGCATAGACCAGGATTCTAGTCTGTCATTGGGGGGAAGGGAAGGCCACCAGCCGCCGACACCGAGTTCAACCACACGGCTCACCTCATGGGGCGCGCTCGCGTGAGCTGGCTCGCTACCTCCAGTACATCGACCTCCAGTACATCTTTCCACGCGTGCCGACCCGGTCGACGCGACCGCGTCACTTCGCCGCGTAGCGTGCGCTCGCGGCCGTCCCATTCCGCCGCGAAGCCGCCGCGTCATCCCGTCGGCTGTTCCTGTCTTCAGGCGTCTTCTGGGTTCGACTCCCGGGCGGACGGTCTCGGCTGGCAGCGCCGGGCTATGTTCGAGTTCGTGCACGAACACAAGCGGTTCGACGACGCGGCAGCGACGTGGGACGACGACCCCGGCCACGAGAAGCGGCAGGTGGC
>JBIOWF010000334.1:0-5566 GCA_044868295.1 Microtetraspora sp.
ATAAAACGCCTGTGGAGCCGGTGTAAGACCTCAAAGGCGAAAGCCCGGCGGGCAACTGGCTGTGAAGCAGGAAACCCGACCCGTGAGGGTTGGAATCCCCCGGATTTATCCGTGGGGAGGATGTCAACACTCTCAAGAGATTCGGTGGTGAGGAGGGTGACTGTGGCCGGCCTGCGGGTTCTGGCGGTAGACGACGAGCAGCCCGCCCTGGAAGACCTGGCGTACCTGCTGAGAGCGGATCCGCGCATCGCGGACGTGCTGACCGCGCGTGACGGCGCGGCGGCGCTGAAGCTGCTCGACCGGGCGATGGCCGACGGCCGGCCCGTCGACGCGGTGTTCCTCGACATCAGGATGCGCGGGCTGGACGGGGTGGTGCTCGGGCGGCTGCTCACCCAGTTCACCCGGCCGCCCAAGGTGGTCTTCGTGACCGCCTACGATGATCACGCGGTCGACGCGTTCGAGCTCAAGGCGGAGGACTACCTGCTCAAGCCGGTACGTCCGGAGCGGCTGGCCGAGGCGATCCGCAGGGTGTGCACGGGTTTCGGGGGCGAGAGCCGTACCGAACAGGACGCCGACACCATCCCTGTCGAGTTGGGCGGGGTGACCCGGTTCGTGGCGAGCACAGAGGTTCGGTACGTGGAGGCGCAGGGCGACTACGCCCGGCTGCACACCGCGACCGGCAGCCACCTGGTCCGGATCCCGCTCGCCGCGTTGGAAGAGCGGTGGGCGTCGGCCGGATTCCTCCGCGTCCACCGCAGCCACCTCGTCGCCGTGAAGCACATCGACGAGCTGCACATCGACTCGGGCAGGTGCGTGGTGCGGATCGGGGAGACCGAGATCCCGGTCAGCCGACGGCACACCCGCGAGCTGCGCGACCTGCTCGTCCGGCGGGCCCGGAAAGGCAGGGCTCATGAGTGAGGCACGGCGCCGCGAAGGCAGGGCTCATGAGTGAGCGTGGCGCCGAGAAGCAGCCTCGGATCTCCGACCTGATCCGGGGTGCTCGCACGCCGGCCGAGCCCGACAAGTCCTCGCGTATCTCCGATCTCCTGCGCGTGACAAGGACAGCCGACGCGGACCGGCCCCGCCGGGTCGTCGTCACCAGCCCGCGTACGGCTGCCGCGCGCAGGCCCCGCCACCCGCTCACGCGGGAGATCGACGAGCAGACCGAGGTGGGCGCGGTCTACATGAGATCCCTGATCCGGACCCAGTTCCGGCTCGCGCTGTTCGTCTGCACGGTCCTCGCATGTGTGGTCGGCGGTCTGCCGCTGCTGTTCCTGCTGGTCCCGCAATTGCGCGCGGTGCGAGTGCTGGGTCTGCCGATGCCGTGGGTCGTGCTGGCCGGGCTGATCTATCCCGCGTTCGTGATCGGCGCCTGGCTCTACGTGCGGCAGGCCGAGCGAAACGAGCGGCACTTCGCCGAGCTGGTCGAGCGCCAGTGAGCGCGGTGATCGCCGTGGTGCTGGTGGTCATCGCCACGGTCCTGATCGGGGCGTTCGGCATCCGGGTGTCGCGCACGACGTCGGACTTCTACGTCGCCTCCCGGACGGTGACGCCGCTGTGGAACGCGTCGGCGATCGGCGGGGAGTACCTGTCGGCGGCCTCGTTCCTGGGGATCGCCGGGCTGATCCTGACGTACGGTGCGGACATGCTCTGGCTGCCGGTCGGCTGGACCGGCGGCTACCTCGTGCTGCTCGTGCTGGTGTCCGCCCCGCTGCGCCGGTCGGGCGCGTACACGCTGCCCGACTTCGCGGAGGCGCGGCTGGAGTCGATGGCCGTGCGCCGCATGTCCAGCATGCTCGTCGTGCTGATCGGCTGGCTGTATCTCATGCCGCAGTTCCAGAGCGCCGGTCTGGTCTTCCGTACGGTCACCGGGGCGCCCTCGTGGGCGGGCGGTCTGGTGGTCGCGGCAGTGGTCGGGGTCAACGTGCTGTCCGGGGGGATGCGGTCGATCACGTTCGTCCAGGCGTTCCAGTACTGGCTCAAGCTGACCGCGCTGGCCGTGCCGCTGGCCTTCATGCTGATCGCTTGGCGGTCCGGCGGCTCTCCGGGGCTCGCTCCCGACGACACGTGGGCGCTGCCGCTGCACGGGCGGGAGCACCCGGTCTACACGACATATTCGCTGATCCTGGCCACGTTCCTCGGCACTATGGGGCTGCCTCACGTGCTCGTCCGCTTCTACACCAATCCGGACGGCCGGGCGGCTCGGCGTACGACCCTGGTCGTCCTGACGTTGCTGGGCGCGTTCTATCTGATGCCCGCGATCTACGGCTTCCTCGGCCGGGTCTACGGGTTGCCGCCGACGGACGCCGTGGTCCTCACCCTGCCGGGGCGGCTGGTCGGCGGTGTGGCGGGGGAACTGCTGACCGCGCTGGTGACGGCGGGGGCGTTCGCGGCGTTCCTGTCGACATCGTCCGGGCTGACGGTCTCGGTCGCGGGTGTGATCGCGCAGGACATCCTGGGCGGTGGGGTGCGGGCGTTCCGTTTCGCCACGGTCCTCGCCGTGATCGTGCCGTTCGCGCTGGCCAGCATGGCCCGGTCGCTGCCGGTGGCAGACGTCGTCGGGCTGGCGTTCGCGGTCGCCGCGTCCTCGTTCTGCCCGCTGCTCGTGCTCGGCATCTGGTGGCGGCGGCTCACCACGGTCGGCGCGCTGGCCGGGCTGCTCGCCGGGGGCGGGCTGGCGTGTACGGCGGTGCTGGCGACCATCATCGGCGGGCCGTACTCGGGCTGGCCCGAGGCGTTGCTGGCGCAGCCGGCCGCCTGGTCGGTGCCGGTCTCCTTCACCGTCATGATCGTCGTGTCGCTGGCGACGCCGTCGCGAGTGCCGGTGAACGTGGCCAGGACGATGGTCCGCCTGCACACCCCCGAGACGTTGAACGTCGACCGAGGCGACTGGCACCCCCGCTCGGCCTAGGTTCTGCCGCCCCGGAGAAGGGCGGATGCCGCCTGACCGGCAGCCGGTGCTGACGGTGGATGATCGCCTGGCGGGTCGGCGGCCGTCAGCCACGAGAGGGTGGCGGAAAATCATGAGGCGGATCATGCGTCCGACCAGCAGAATGCAACCATGAATGATCGACTTGACGACGTGCCCGAGGCCCATACGGCGGACTGGATCCCCACACCCATCACCGCTGACCTCCTGCGCGGCGCCCTGGATCTGGAGCGCACCGAACACGGGGTGCTGCCGCACCGGCTGCCCGCCCGGGCGCGTGCGCAGTGCGCCGACGGCCAGTTGGCCATGGCGGAGGCCCAGCCGTCCGGCGTACGGCTGGCGTTCCGCACGCGGGCCACCGCCGTCGAGCTGGACGCGCTCCGCACCAAGAATGCCTACCAGGGCGCCCCGGCTCGCCCCGATGGCGTGTACGACCTTCTCGTCGACGGCCGGCTGGCCGGGCAGGCCAGTGTGACCGGCGGCAACGTCCTGATGGTGGACATGACCACCGGGTCCGCGGAAACCCGGCCAGGTCCGGTCGGCACCGTCCGGTTCTCCGGCCTCCCCGACCGCGTCAAGGACGTCGAGATCTGGCTGCCGTACAACGAGATCACCCAGCTGGTCGCCCTGCGCACGGACGCACCCGTCGAACCCCTGCCGGACGGGGGCCGCAAGAAGTGGCTGCACCACGGCAGTTCGATCAGCCACGGCTCCAACGCGGCAAGCCCCAGCACGACCTGGCCCGCGCTGGCCGCCTCCCTCGGCGGCGTGGAGCCGACCAACCTGGGCCTGGGCGGCAGCGCCCTGCTCGACCCGTTCACCGCCCGCGCGCTGCGCGACACTCCCGCGGACCTGATCAGCGTCAAGATCGGCATCAACCTCGTCAACACCGACCTGATGCGCCTGCGCGCCTTCGGCCCTGCGGTGCACGGCTTCCTCGACACCATCCGTGAGGGCCACCCCGCCACTCCGCTCCTGGTCGTCTCGCCCATCCTGTGCCCCATCCACGAGGACAGCCCTGGCCCCAGCGTCCCGGACTTCAGTGAGCTCAGCGCGGGAAGGCTCCAGTTCCGGGCCGCGGGAGACCCCGCGGAACGGGCAAGTGGGAAGCTGACCCTCAACGTCATCCGGGATGAACTGGCCCGCCTCGTGAAGCAGCGGGCGGCCGACGACCCGAACCTGCACCACCTCGACGGCCGCGACCTCTACGGCGAGGCGGACTTCGCCGAACTGCCGCTGCCGGACCAGCTCCACCCGGACGCCGCCACACACCGCCGCATCGGCGAACGCTTCGCCGCGCTGGCCTTCGGCTCCGGCGGCCCGTTCGCCGCCAGGCGTACCTGACGTTACGGCCTGCGGGCGACCCCGGCCGTGATCGCCTTTGGCTTTGGCCGCCCGTTCGCGGCCAGGCGTACCTGACGTTACGGCCTACGGGCGACCCCGGCCGTGATGGCCTTCGGCTTCGGCGGCCCGCCAGGTATGCGTGACGTTACGGCTTACGGGCGACCCCGGCGACGGCGAGGCGCAGGACCGGGTGCTTGTGCACGGACAGTGTGTCGGGGTCGGGACGCCACTCGGGAACCGTGACGACGCCGGGCGCGACCAGTTCCGTTCCGGCGAAGAAGCGTTCGACCTCCTCGGCACGGCGGAACTCGGCGCTGCCGACCCCCTGGCGCAGGGTCGCCTCAAGTGCCGCGCCGGCGTCGTCGCCGGTGGTGACGAGGTGGTGGATGAAGAGGTGGCTGCCGGGGGCGAGCCGCGCCATGAGTTGGGAGACGGCGCCGGCCGGATCCTCTTCGTCGGTCAGGTAGTGCAGGATCCCGCAGAGCAGCAGGCCGACCGGTTCGGAGAAGTCGATGTGCGACTGGACCTGGGGATGGTCCAGGATGGACTCCGGCTCTCGGAGGTCGCCGTTGACCACGATCGTGCTGGTGTTGTCGGCGAGCAGCGCCCGCGCGTGGCTGAGCACGATGGGATCGTTGTCGACATAGACCACACGGGCGTCCGGCTCGGCCGCGCGGGCGATCTCGTGCACGTTGTCGGCGGTGGGCAGGCCCGTGCCGATGTCGATGAGCTGCCGCAGCCCGGCCTCGCCGACGAGGTAACGCACCACCCGGCGGAGCAGTGCGCGCTGCTGCTGGACGCCGACGTGGACTTCGGGCAGCTTCAGTTTGATCCTGTCGCCGAGCTCGCGGTCGACGGAGAAGTTGTCCTTGCCACCGAGTAAGTAGTCGTACACGCGCGCGACGCTGGGGCGCTTCGTGTCGATCACGGAGGCCGACTTCTCGTTTTTGGCGACCTTCGGCAGCCTCGGCATCTGGGGATCCCGCCTGTCCTTCTCAAGAATCGAAGATCACTCTACCTGAAGGGCAAATTGTGGACCAAGCGCCTTCATCTTTGACAAGATCGGATAGATCAGCAAAGTCGCACACGTAGCGCAATTTGGGTGGCTCATGGACATCACCGTCAACGGCAAGCCGGTCTCCGTCGACGCCGCCGTGGACGGCACTCTGGTGGATCTGCTGCGGGACTCGCTCGACCTGACGGGGGCCAAGCTCGCCTGCGGCACGGGGGTCTGCGGCTCCTGCACCGTCCTGGTGGGAGGCGCACCCGCCCTCGGCTGCCTGGCACTGCCGA
>JBIOWF010000335.1:0-49056 GCA_044868295.1 Microtetraspora sp.
GCCTGTGGAGGCCACGTAAGACCGGTCACACGCCCTCGGGTGTGTGAGGGCAGTCGCCGGTGAAGCAGGAAGATCCGACCCGTGAGGGTGGGAATCCCCCGGATTAATCCGTGGGGAGGAGGTCAACAGCCTGCCGATCGCGACGGCCCAGCTCGCGAGCCGGTTCGGCGCGGACGAGCGCTGGCGGGCGGTCGCCCGGCCCGTCGAGTGGCTCACGCTGGCGGCGGGGCTCGGTCTGGCCGCCATCACCTACGTCGCGCTGCCGGGCGACCGCGTGATGATCGGTCTCGTGGAGCGGCTGCTCCTGGGGTCCGAGGTGGCCGTCCTCGGCCTGCTGGCCGTACGGCTCCTGCGGCTCGCGTGGGGTCAAGCGGCAAGCGGGACCGCCGCGACGGGCCCGCCGAATCCGCCGAATCCGCCGAGCGCGTCAAGCGGGACGCGGGCCCCCGAGTGGTGCTGCATTGATCATTTCGGGCCTCTCGGCGCCCGCGCGTGCCGAGTTCGGCCCTGCCGGGGGCCGTAGCGGGCAGGGTGAAGCCGCCGGGCGGCGGTCGCCGGGGCGTCAGCGTTGCGCCGTGGTCAGCGTTTTCAGGGCGTGTTCGACAAGCGTGACCAGCACGACCTTCGCCGAGGGGCGCCGCCGTACGTCGCAGAGGAGGACGGGCACGCCCGGGTCGAGGTCGAGGGCGATCCGCACATCGTCGGGCTCGTGCCGGTCCGCGCCGTCGAAGCAGTTCACCGCGACGATGAAAGGCGTGCCGCGCTGCTCGAAGTAGTCGATGGAAGGGAAACAGTCGGTGAGCCGACGGGTGTCGGCGAGCACGACCGCGCCCAGCGCGCCGTACGACAACTCATCCCACATGAACCAGAATCGCTCCTGTCCGGGCGTGCCGAACAGGTAGACCACGAGGCCGTCGCGGATCGTGATCCGGCCGAAGTCCATCGCCACGGTCGTGGTGGTTTTCTTTTCCACCCCGTCGATGTCGTCCACGCCGATGCTGCGGTCCGAGAGGACCTCCTCGGTGCGGAGAGGGCGGATCTCGCTGATCGCGCCGACCAGCGTGGTCTTGCCGACGCCGAAGCCACCGGCAACCAGGATCTTGAGGGCGACCGGCTCCTCAGAGGGCGCGAAGACCATTGATCACTTCCTTGAGAATGCGCACGCTGGGCAGGTGCGCCACCTGGGCCGGGGGCCGTACACTGATCAGCCCTTGATCATGCAGATCGCCGAGCAGCACGCGGACGACGCCGATCGGCAGATCGACGTCGGACGCGATGTCCACGACGGAGATCGCGTGGCTCGCGATTTCGAGGATCCGCAGCTGCTCGGGGCCGATCAGGATCTCGTCCATCGGCTGGACACCGGTTGCGGTCACCATGGCGATCAGGTCGAAGTTGTCGCCTGAAGAGCGGGCACGGCCCCGCGTCAACGCGTAGGGCCGGACGACGGGCCCGGCCTCCTCGTCCATCCATTGGGGTCCCGTCATGCGGTCTCCCCGCCGGGCGAGGCGGCGTGGAACAGCAGGCTGTTCCGATGCCGCTCGCTGGATCGCTCGCCGCGCGGGGTCATGGCGACATCCGCCGCGGATTGGTCGAAATGTGCTGGCCGACGCGCTTGACCAGCATGGCCATCTCGTAGGCGATGTGGCCGACGTCGGCGTCGGCCGCGGCCAGTACGGCAAGGCAGGTGCCCTGTCCCGCGGCGGTCACGAACAGGAACGCCGCCTCCATCTCGACGATGGTCTGGCGTACGTCTCCGCCGCCGAAATGCCGTCCCGCGCCCCGGGCCAGGCTCTGGAAGCCCGCGGACACGGCGGACAGGTGCTCGGAGTCCTCACGGCTGAGCCCCTGCGATGATCCCACGACGAGTCCGTCCGTGGAGAGAATCACCGCCTGGCGGACGGCGCCGACCCTGCCAATGAGATCGTCGAGCAGCCAGTTGAGTTCGCCGGTCGACGTCACTTTGCCGGTCATTCGTCACCCTTCTCGCCGTACATGTTGTGTGAGTAACCGCCGTCAGCTTCCTCGCGGCCTCTCCGTGCTCCCCGCTGGAAGGCGGAGAACATGGCCCTGGCATCTTCGGGTGATCGCTCCTCGGCTGTGGGGGCCGACGGCGGTTGTGCCTGCGCTCGTTCACGAAGCTGCGGCGCGATGTTGGCCTGGCGAACCCGGCGGGGGAGACCGGCGTGCGTGCCGTTCACCGAGGAGGGCACGGTGCCGAGCGAGGGGCTCGGGGACGCCGGTGGAGTCGCGGCCGGAGCCGGCGGGTTCGTCACCGGAGCCAGGGGGTTCGTCGCCGGGGCCGGCGGGCGCATGGCGGAGCGCGCGGACGTCCCGCGGGGAAGGCTTGTGCCGATGGAACCGGTCGGACCGGTCGGACCGGTCGCCGTGAGCGGGTTCGGCACCGTCGGCTCTGGAGCGGTGCGGGACGTTCCATCCGGAGCCACGCCGGGAGCCATCGGGCTGGAAGCCGCACCGAACGGATCCACAGTCCTGGGGGCAGGGGTGAAGGGGTCCACGGCGAAGGGGTCCACGGTCTCGGGGGCCGCGGCGAAGGGGTCCGCGGTCTCGGGGGCCGCGGCGAAGGGGTTCGCGAGGCCGGGGGCTGCGGCGGCGGGCGCGGCGAAGGGGTCCCAGGTGCCCGAAGAGGCGGCATCCGGAGTCGCGGAGGGGGCTACGGAGGAGCTCGGCGCAGAGGTCTCGCCGACCGCGCCGAAGCCGCTGGCCGGGCCGTCCTCAGGGATGTCGTTCCGGGCGGCCGATGGCGCGGGCTCGGTCCGCAGCGCGGCGGGTGTGAAGAACGGCGAGGTCTCGGGGCCGGAGCGGTCCGCGTCCGGCTCCTCCTCCGTCGCCGCGTGCCGCGCCGACGTGAAGGCGCCTGAGGTGAGCGATTCCCCGGCAGGGCCGAGAGCAGGGCCGGAAAGAGCTGCGGCGGAGCCAGGAAGAGCAGCGGCGGAGCCAGGAAGAGCAGCGGCGGACCCGGGAGGAGAGGCGGAGCCTGAAGGAGCTGCGGCGGAGCCGGGGAGAGAGGCGGTGGAGCCGGGAAGGGCTGCTGCGGCGGGACCGGCGATCGCCGGGGCGGACCCGGAAGTGACCGCGGCCGTGGTACCCGAGGTCACGGCGGCGGTGATGCTGCCGGGAAGCGCGGTGGGCGTGCCGTCTCCGGCCATCAGCGACCTGGGAATGAGCACGATGGAGGTCGTCCCGCCGTACGGCGAGGCACGCAGGATCACGCCGACACCGTTGCGGGCGGCGAGCTGGCCGACGACGAACAGGCCGAGCCGATCGCTGTCGGCCAGGTCGAACTCCGGCGGGTTGGCCAGCCGGTCGTTGATGGCCGCGTATTCCTCGGGGGCCAGGCCGAGGCCGCGGTCCTCGATCTCCAGGACGAGGCCGTTGGCGACGGGTTCGCCGCGCACCTGCACCTTGGCCTGCGGCGGGGAGAAGATCGTGGCGTTCTCGAGCAGCTCGGCGATCAGGTGGACGATGTCGGCCACCGCCGCGCCCGCGAGCGACGCGTTGGGCAGCGGCGCCACGGCGACGCGGGTGTAGTCCTCCACCTCCGAGGTCGCCGCCCGGACCACGTCCATGAGGGGGACCGGCTGGCGCCAGGACCGGTTGGGCGCGGCGCCGGAAAGGATGATCAGGCCCTCGGCGTGCCGGCGCATGCGGGTGGTCAGGTGGTCGAGCCGGAAGAGGTCCTCCAGATTCTCCCGCTCGTTATCCCTGCGCTGCATGGCGTCGAGGAGCGTGAGCTGCCGGTGCAGCAGGCCCTGCTTGCGCCGCGCCAGGTTGAGGAAGACCTCGTTGACGCCGCGGCGCAGGTTGGCGTGGCCGACCGCGGCCTCCACCGCGGTTCGCTGCACGGCGCTGAACGCCTGCGCGACGTCTTCGACCTCGACTGATCCGCCCGCCTGGATCGGTGGCGCCTCGGCTTCGACGTCGACCTCCTCGCCCCGCTGGAGCCGCTCCACGACGCGCGGGAGCCGTACGTCGGCGAGTTCGAGGGCGGCGTGGCGGAGCTGGGAGAGGTCGCGGACGAAGCGGCGGCCGAAGCGGAGGGAGAAGATGATCGTGGCGACGACAGCGGCGAGACCGAGGATTCCGGCCACCGCGATGCGGGCCACGATGCCGGTCGCCACCAAGTCAGAGCTCTGCTTGAGCGCGTCCGACGCCTTCATCCGGGCGTCGTCCAGCTTCAGGATGAGGGCGTCGACGGTGGTCTTCCACTGGTCGGTGTTGGCCGGCAACTCCCCGCCGGAGCGGACCTGGTCCACGACCCGGTTCTCCAGCGCGGCGAACTGGCCGAAGAGCTGGGAGCTCAGCACCGCCTCGTACGGCGCGCGCATGCCGTCTTCGAGGATCGGCCGGTTCTTCTGGTAGAGGAACCGGCGGGTGGACACCCACTCGCTGAAGGCGTCGTGCTCTTCCTTGGTCATCTCGCCCTTGGCGAGCGCACCGCGGATGAGGGCGTCCTCACGAGAGATCATCTCCTGCGCGTTGCCCATCGCCTGCATGGCGCCGGCCTGCTGGAAGATGTCGAGGTCGGGAACCGAACCGAGCCGCTCGTAGACGGCGAACAGCTCGTCCATGATCGAGTTGTAGGCGGTGACGGCCTCCAGCCGGCTGACCCTGCTCTGCGCGATCGACTCTCGGATGGAGCCGAGATGGTCGAGGGAGTCCAGGAGATCGTCGAGGGAGGCCGTCAGGGTCTGCCCGAGCGAGCCCCGGGTGTCCCCGTCCCTGGCCACCTTCTCGAATTTGTCCACGGCCGCGCTGGTCTTGGCCTGCTGGCCGGTGAACGCGGGCGAGCCGGTCAGGCCCGTGCTCAGTGCGTCCGCCGCGAGGGCGCGCTCGGCCTGGATCTGAAGCCCAAGATCGGTGGAGGTGGCGCCGATCGTGTCGTACATCTTGCCGGCCCGCAGCAGCGCGAGGCCGTCGCCGACCGTCAGGTTGAGGACAAAACCCCACAAAGCGCTCAGTGTGAGCAGCGGGATGAGCAGCAATAAAAAGATCTTGAACCGAATCGACCGGTTTCCTGAACCCATGGCCACTCCTGCGTGCGTGGAGGCTCGCGCCGCATATATGGGGAAATGCACCTCCGGAAGATCGCACAGGAGACTAGCACCGATACAGGTCTGGCGCATTGGAGGATCTGATGTTTATCGTGATAACAGGGGACAGTGTCGGAATTGGTGCAGCTTCCGCGATGGCTCCCGGGCGCCGGGGGCGCCAACTTTCCCTTGTCGGGTGATCCTTCTCCCGGCCGGCCGCGGTGGTGACAGGAAGAGTTACGGCAGTGTTCGGCTGTCGTTGCCTGTCACGACACCGGTCCGGCCGTAGGGTCCGGCA
Source organism: Microtetraspora sp. (assembly GCA_044868295.1). Taxonomy (GTDB): domain Bacteria; phylum Actinomycetota; class Actinomycetes; order Streptosporangiales; family Streptosporangiaceae; genus JBIOWF01. The sequence continues at coordinate 5,353 of JBIOWF010000335.1, forward strand.
CCGTGACCGCCCCCTCCGTTCACCCGAGATCCGGTACGGCCGCGGCCCGGGACCCGCTCCTGGACAACGCCAAGTTCCTGGCGATCATCCTTGTGGTCTCCGGGCACCTGATCGAGGACCTGCGGGACGTACCGGCCGCGCACGCGCTGTACTTCTTCGTATATCTGTTCCATATGCCGCTGTTCATCGTGGTCAGCGGCTATCTGTCCAGGAACTTCACGTTCTCGCCGGGTAAGGCGAGAAAGTTGATCAGCGGCCTGGCCGTGCCGTACGTCATTTTCGAAGTGGCCTATTCGCTGCCAAGGATGATCTTGTACGGCAAGCTGGACATCAGCCTCCTGGATCCGTACTACCTGACCTGGTTCCTCATGTCGCTGTTCCTCTGGCGGCTGTCCACGCCGGTGTGGCTGCAACTGCGCCGGCCGCTGGTGGTCGCGGTGGGGCTCTCGCTGCTGTCCGGCACGAGCGCGCTGCCCGACGAGCTGTCCATGAACCGCACACTCGGCCTGCTGCCTTTCTATGTGGCCGGGCTCATGCTCACTCCGGAACATCTGGAGATGCTCAGACAGCGGTGGGCGCGGTACGCGGGCGCCGCCGTCCTGGTCGCCGGGCTCTGCGGGGCGGTAGCCGTACACGGCATGGTGCGGACCGAGTGGATCCGGTGGCGGCACGCGAACGCGGCGATCGGCGTGGACGACCTGACCGGCAGCCTGATCAGGCTGGGGATGCTGGCGGCGGGGGCGCTGCTGGTCGCGGCGTTCCTCGCGGTCACGCCCAGGCGCCGGATGTGGTTCTCGGGCCTGGGCGCGTCGACCATGTACGCCTATCTCCTGCACGGCTTCTTCGTGAAGGTGACCGAGCGGTTCCACGACGCGCTCGTCAATCCGCTGGGCGTCGCGTCGATGATCCTCTTCGGCGTGGCGCTCGCGACGCTGCTGTGCACCGGTCCGGTACGGCGGGCGACCAGGTGGGCGGTCGAGCCCGACGTCTCCTGGGCGTTCACCCGGCTTCGCCGTCCGGCGGAAAGAAAGTCACCCAAAGAGAACTCATTATCTCAGATTTCCTCATTTGCGGGGAATCGTGAATCGGGTATTCGCCCGGGAGATGTCGGCCGAGAAATGTAGCCTGCTCGTTATTCGCTGCGATTTCCGAGAGGCCGATCATGCTGAAAGCGGGCTATATCGTTCTGGCGGCTGTGATTGCCGTCACAGGATGCTCCTCGAATCACTCCGTTTCCGCGCCGGCTCCCGCCGAACCCGTCGCCCCCGAGTCCGTCGCCTCCGGGGCGGGCGATCTGGCGGAGGCCCTGCTGGTGCGGATCGACGGAATGCGAAAGTCGTACGGTCCGGAAACAGGGACGTTCGGCCGTCTTCGCGCCACCCGACGCGGAATTCAAACCCTTCGGGACGCCCACTCTGACCGGCCGCGATGCTCGTCCGCAGGCCAGATGGACCGCACCGCGACGGTGGTGCGCGACGCGCCGGCGGCCGTGGTGTCCTTCACCTCCGCCACTCAGTCCGTCACGGAGGCGCTCATTTCCCTCCCGCCCGGAGAGGCGACCCGCCTGTTTCCGCCACGACCCCCTGCGGAATGTGCCTTATATACCGCCTCGGTCGGCGGAAGTACCGTCACATACGCGACCAGAGAGGTGAAGTTGCCGCCGTGGAGGGATGAGTCGCGCGCGTTGCTTACGACCGCCTCGGGTGGCGGGAAAAACGTCCGGATCGGTTCGGTTGTGGTGCGGTATCGGAACGTTGTGATGAGTCTGCTCGTTGTCGGAGAGAAGGTGAGTCGTGAAGACGTGGTACGGCGGGCCGAGCGGGCATACGGAGTGCTCCGCATGGTGATGACGTAGCACGTCAAATCGGAGTAATCTGCGCATTCGCGATGTAAGTGAACACGACGCGTATGTGACGACGACGGGGTGACGCTGATGATCGGCAAGCAGGGCAGGGTCACGGGCAAGATCGGTCCGGGCCTTGTCGGCGAGGTCATGGTGCCGATCCGCGGAGGCGTCGAGGCGTTCTACGCCCATCCGACCGTGCCGGACGAGGAGATCCCCGTCGGAACGATCATCGTCGTCGTGGACTACTATCCGCCGCGCACGGTTTATGTCGCCCGCGCGATCGCCTGATATATCCCCCATTCGCGGAGGCTCGGATGCCTACGGAGTTCCTGTTCCTCGGCGGCGCGGTGCTCGTCGCCCTTATCGTCCTCATCCTGCTGTTCAAGACCGTCTGGCGAGTCGCCGAGCCGAACGAGGCCCTGATCATCTCGGGTCTCGCCGCCCACTCCAGAAACGAGCTGGCCGACAGCCTCGGTTTCAAGATCGTCACAGGTAAGGGCACCGCCGTCCTGCCGGGCTTCCAGACGGCCCGCCGGCTCCGCCTCGACAGCCGGGCGACCAACCTCCAGGTCTCCTGCGTGACCCAGCAGGGCATTCCGGTCCAGGTGCGCGGCGTCGTGATCTACAAGGTGGGCGACGACTTCGCGAGCATCGCCAACTCGGCCCGGCGTTTCCTCGACCAGCAGGACTCCATGAACGGCGCCATCCACGAGCTGTTCACCGGCCACCTGCGCTCGATCATCGGCAACCTGACCGTCGAGGACCTCATCCTCAACCGCGAGCGCCTCACCAGCGAGACCCGCAGCTCGGCCGCCGACGAGATGAGCAAGCTCGGCCTGGTGGTCGACTCGTTGCAGATCCAGGAGATCGACGACGAGACCGGCTACATCGTGAACCTCGGCAAGCCACACGCCGCGAAGATCGCCTCCGCGGCCCGCATCGCCGAGGCCCAGCGCGACCAGGAGGCCACCGAGGCCGAGCAGGTCGCCGCCGCGAAGAAGGCCGCCGCGATCCGCGAGTCCCAGATCCAGCAGGCCGGCTACCAGGCCGAGGTCGACCAGGCGTCGGCCAGGGCCAGGCAGGCCGGGCCGCTGTCGGAGGCCACCGCCCGCCAGGAGGTCGTCGTCCAGGAGACCAGGGCCGCCGAGCTGGAGGCCCAGCTCGCCGAGCAGCGGCTGCAGTCCCAGGTCCGCAAGCCCGCCGACGCCAAGGCGTACGAGACCGTGACGCTGTCCCAGGCCGACCGCGACGCGCGCATCGCCCAGGCCGAGGCCGAGGCGAGGGAGACCGAGCTGCGCGCCGTCGCGCAGGCCTCCCAGGTCAAGCAGGCGGCCGCGGCCGAGGCCGAGTCGGTACGGCTCCGCGGTGAGGCGGCCGCCGCCGCCACCCAGGCGACCGGTGTCGGTGACGCCGAGGCGGCCAAGGCACGCGGCCTTGCGGAGGCCGAGGCCGCGCGGGCTCGCGGTCTGGCGGAGGCCGAGGCGGCGCGGGCCAAGGGCCTGGCCGAAGCCGAGGCGATCCGAGCCCGGTCGCAGGCGCTGGCCGAGAACCAGGAAGCCGTCATCGCGCAGCAGCTCGCCGAGAACTGGCCGCAGATCGTCGAGGCCGGGGCGAAGGCCTTCGGCAACGTCGACCACATGGTGGTGCTGAACGGCGCGCAGGGCATCGAGGACATGCTCGCCAAGGCGCTGACCCTCGGTGGCACCGGCCTCGGCCTGGCCCGCTCACTCCTGGCCGGCTCGACGCCCGCCAGCCTCAACGGCGCCGAGCCCACCCCGGAGAAGGCGGCCGACCCCACCTCCTGACCTCGTGTACGGCTCCCCCCAGTGTGCGGTGGGAGCCGTCTCCAGCAGGCCACGGCGACCAAGCAGCCGACCCCACCTCCTGACCGTCGGCCGCCGGATTCGAGACCCGCCCTCGACTACACAAGGTCGTTTTGCCCATCGACATACCGGACAAAAGCGGTGATCGAAAAGGCTTGTGTAGTCGAAAGGGGCGGCGGCCTCCCTCGAATGCCCTGTCGACCGGCACAGTCGCCAGCGCGGTCGTCGGGTTCACCGCCTACCCCTCGAACGCCCGCTGGCGACCGTCAATGTGATCTGGACAGCGAAGGCCGGGTCAACCGGCTGCCGTACCGTGGGGTCGTCGTCCTCGGGATCGACCGCCGCGTCGCGGGGGAGGTCGCCGTTACCGGCCCCGCTGCGTCGCGGGGGAGGTCGCCGTTACCGGCCCCGCCGATCGGCGTCCTGGAGCCGCTGGCTTCTCTTGCCCAGACCGCCGAGCCGCGCCCGTCGCCGCTCCCTTCGCGCGTCCCAGCCGCGACCTCTTCGCCACTATCGTCGTCATCAATTAGGCCCCTACCCGAACCCATGGTGCGGGCCGACACGCCTGCGAACACCGGCTTCAAGTAATTGCGCATCTTCGCAATTACGATCGCGTACGGAAAAGGAGGCCAGTGACCCGCATCGTGTGATCGGAACCGGGCGCTTGCGTGGCGGGCCACCACAGGCAGGAGGACGATGGAGCCACGTTCAGGCAGACGCGCACTCATGAAGGCGCCGCCGATAGCCGTGGGTGTCGTGCTCAGCGGGGCGCTGGTATGGCAGGCGTCAAACTCGGCGTCCTCACCGGCCGGCATCGGGCGGGCCGGATCTGCTTGGATCAGCGGTGAGGCGGCCGGGCAGGCGATGTCCACAGGAAGCGGCACCGTTGCCAGAGCCACAGAGCCACAGAGCCACAGAGCCACGGTGCGTCCAGCCGCCCGTAACCGGCCCGGCTTCCAGCCGGCCCGCGATATGGGTCTCCTCCTGGGGATCGGCGGCCGTCGACATCAGCCAGTACATCGTGCTGACGATCGAGACCGGTGTTCAAGGTGCAGCCGCCGCCGGCTGCGACGGATTCGCCGCTGACCGCATCGCCTTTCAGGGAACCCTCGCCCAGCTGGTTTCCAGCTCCTCTTCTTGGGCGACGGATGTGCATGGCGCACCGCTGATTCCTTCTGGTCTGATCAGATCTCTGCGCTATATCTGGACTACGAATCCGGCCATGCCGGGCAGTACTCGGCACGGCTCGATCATGGATGTGGCGTTTGTCTATAAGGGGCAGAGCGGTTGAGACGGCGGCTTCCCCAGTGGGCGCAGCGCAGGTTGCATCGTTCGGTGATTTTGGACGAGGGCCTTGCGTTCCCGGTCCCCGACCGAAGTGCGAAAATAGCACGAGCTGGCATGGGTGCTGACGATCAAAGAACGCTTCATCTGCGTGTCCTCCACGAAATGCTCTTTGCAGGACGTACGGCGGGAGCTTCGTGCACGGTGCATGCGCCGCTGGCCTGGATCGGGGTAGCGGGCGTGATCATCGAGCCTGGCCTGAGAGAATCCGAGTCCAGAGATCATGTACCCGGCCCGCTAGGGACCGATCCGTCTCCAGCACGACCCGGCCCTCGATGCTTTGGTGAGTGCGGCGGACATACAGCAGGCCGCCGCCTTGGCAAAGTTCGTACACGGCCTGATGGGGATCGCACCCACACGTGAAGGCGAGAACCCGGATGCGATCAGTCCGGCGGGGCGGCTCCTGCCATTTGACGCGAACGAAGCCTTTCAGGGGTTTTGCGGCGTGAACGCCCTGGCATCCGGATTCGATCGTGGTCATTGGGCCGACTCGGCGCGGCGTTCCATTTCAGCGATCAGCCCGAGCAGGCTGTTCTTGTCGTCAGCGTCGATGGTTCGATGCGCGTCGGCGTGGAAGGCAGCCTCGGAGAACTCCCGCTCGCGCGTGGCCCACAGGCGGCCGATGCCACTCCGCCAGATCCGCCAACCGGAGTGGGCCGGTGTGGATGTGTGATCGTCTGCGTCCGTGGATCTCACGGCAGGACTGCGGGCACACCTGCGTCCTGGAAGATCGACATCTAGCGCCAGGTCCGGAAGTCTCTCAGGGGTCATGCTGTGACGGTAGGGGCCAGGGCAGCCTGCGATCTATAAAGTTTCGAGATGTTGCTTGGAGATCCACCTGAAGGCGTCGCATGCCCTCTAGTGAGGGGAGCTCCAGCTATGGTGAAGCAACTTCTAGCAACAACGCGCAATATGATCGATCAGCTCAACCGGCTCGTCGAGTTGTCACGCCTGCCACAGATCAGCCTCGGCATCATTTCCTCACGCACGACACCTTTGGTGATGCCTCCAGAGAGCTTCTGGCTCTACGACACCGATCAAGTCCGGGTCGACACCATCCCCGGCCAGATCCGAATCAAGGCACCCACCGACGTCGGTCTTTACGAGAAGGCGTTTGCCCGGCTCGCCAAATCGGCCGTCGTAGGTGACGCTGCGAGGGACATCATCAGCCAAGCCGTCCGCGAGTTCGAAGCAACGTGACGCAATGTTGTCGGGCGGGGTAATTCAAGTAAGGGGCTCCGGCTGTCGGTGTTCGTGGTGCCCTACCTTGTCGCGTGGCTGGTCGTGCTGAGGCTCACGACCTACCGCTCGGATCGGCCGCCGGGATCCATACGCCCTAGGGCCGCCCTCCACGACTACACAAGGCCGATTCGTCCATCGACAAACCGGGACAAAAACGGTGATCGAACGGGCTTGTGTAGTCGAAAGGGGCGGCGGCCCCCTTTCTGTCAGATCAGGACGTGGGGTTCGGGGTTGCCGGCGAAGGTGAATTGGGCGTTGCGGAGGAGTTTGTAGTCGGCGGCCTGCCAGGTGTGGGCTTTGGCGTCGGAGCCGCGCATGTAGACGAAGTTGAAGCGGTCGGCCGAGTAGATTCGCACGCCCTCTTCCTTGCATCGCCGTACGAGACGGGTGTCCTCGCCCGCGTTGACCGGCTCGAAGGGGAAGGAACGGAGCAGATCGGCCCTGGCCACGATGGTGGCGCCCTGCACCAGGTGGGCGTAGCGGTGCTCCAGGCCGGGCAGGCGGAAGACGGTCACGTTCTGGTCCGGGAAGTAGGTGTAGTGGGCGCCCTTGCCGACCATGTCGGCGTCGGCGTAGTCGAACGCCCGGACCAGGTCGGACAGGTAGTGCTCGCCGTAGATGTTGTCGTCGTCCATCTTGGCGATCAGCTCGCCCTCCGCGTGGCCGATGCCGTGGTTGAGCACCTCGCCGAGCGTCCAGGCGGGATCGGCCGAGAGCACCTTCACGGCGGGCACGCCCGCGGCCAGGGCCTTGTCCCGGATCACCGCGGCGTCCTCGGACAGGCCGTGGAGCACGAGGATCAGCTCCAGATTCCGGTGCCGTTGCCGCGCGACCTGGGAGATCGCGTGCTCCAGTTGCCCGGCCCGGTTGGTGGGCAGCACGACCGACACCGAACGTGAACGAGACGCGACCGGGCGGCCCAGGTCACCCAGGATCTGGTCGACGCGGTGGGAGAAGAGGTGCTTGTCGAACACCTCACGCATGGCCAGATGGCCCTGCCGGGCCCGCAACTCGGGGCTGTTGATGAAGTACAGCGCCCGGTTGTAGGCCTCCTCCTGCGAGTGGGCGACCGGGATCAGCGGCCCGAAGGTGTCCTCGATTGCGCGTGACCAGCCGGAGAGCACGGTCGTGGAGCAGGCCGACAGCTCGAAGACCCGGCGGGCGCACATCGTCGGGGAGTCGATCACCGAGTTCACGTTCAGGAAGACCTTGTACATCTTGTACGCGGCCAGCATCTGCTCGTACGGCAGTTCGCCGACGATGTGGGGGCGGTACTCCTCGGGCCAGGCGTACTTGTCGTCCACCGTCCCGTTGCGGGCGAAGATGTGCAGGCCGAGCTCGCGGGTGGGGGCGAGGACGGTCTCCATCTGCTCGCGCCGCTCGGGGTGTTTGTCGCGGAAGTACATGCCGCCGAAGACGATGTCGTACGTCCGGCCCTGCTTGGTCTGGATCGGGTTGTGGATCCTCGGCTGGGCGGCGAACTGCAGCACGCCCACTCGATCATGTCCCAGGATTTCGCGATATTTCGGGATCATGTCGCCGTCGCACGTGTACACGTAGTCGAACAGCTTGGCCGTGTCGATGAAGAAGTCGAAGTTGGGCGGGTCCTCCTTGTTCCAGAAGACCGTTGGGATGCCCTCCGCGCGGCACCAGGCGAGCAGGTCGCGCAGCTCCTGCTTGGGCGCCTTCGTCCCGGTCATCTGGTAGCGCCAGCGGCCCTGGTTGCCATGCCATGCCGATTCGCAGAACAGCACCTCCGGCCGTTTCTCCGCGAAGATCTCCCGCCAGTCGGTCAGGCCGAACTCGATCTGGTCCCACTCGTATTTGAAGGCCATCCGGGAGAAGTCGTCCAGGATCACGGCGACGCGCAGGTCCGGCCGGACCACGGGGCCGTCCGGCCACTGCAACGTGGGGATCTTGACCTCGGGGCCCTTCGCCTCGGCGAGCTCGGTCGCCTCGACCACCGACATCGGCGCCTTCGGGCTCTTCCTGCCCTTCATCGCCTTGCTCAGGTCGCGCGGGAGCCGTACGAAACGGGCCGGTTTGGCGGCACCGGTGAGGGCCTGGGCCACCCGGTAGGGGCGCTGGGTCTGGGTGGCCTTGAGCTTCCAGATGGCGTAGTCGGCGCGGGCCTCCTGCGTCGCCAGCTTCTTCTCCAGCTCGCGGATCCGCTGCTCGTAGCGCTCGACGACCTTGCGCTCCTCGGGCAGCCAGTTCGCGGGTCCGAGGCGCTGGAAACGCGGCTCGTCCGGAGTCTCGTTGGTCTCAGCCATGCTTTCCCCTTAAGGCGAAGAGCCATCGTACGGCCTGCGCCGCCACCTTTGAGGTGCTTTGTACGGATTGTGTCACTCGTGCTGATCGCGGCCCCACGGCTTGCGGCACCCAGGCCATGTCACCGCAGGCCACGCCAGGGCCGGATCACGGCGGATACGGCGGATTACGTCACAGCGTTTACGTCACAGCGCCGCGGGCGGCGGGGGAGAGGTTGTCGCCACGCAGCCAGGCGGCGACGACCCGGGCGATGCGCGGGCCGGACTGACCGTCCCAGAGCGGCGGAAGCTCGCCGCTGGGGGTGGCCGCCCCGTCCGCCAGCGCCTTCTCCGCGGCGGCGGGCAGTTGCGTGGGGGTGACGAGCCGGTTCGTGCCGTGGGTCACCGTGATCGGCCGCTCGGTGTTGGGGCGCACGGTCAGGCACGGCACGCCGAGCATCGTGGTCTCCTCCTGGACGCCGCCGGAGTCGGTGACGACCAGCGCCGCGCCGCGGACCAGGGAGAGGAAGTCGACGTATCCGAGCGGGTCCACGATCTTCAGGTTCGAGCGGTCCACCAGCCCGGCGTCCGCCAGCCGTTGCCGGCCGCGCGGGTGCAGCGGCACGATGATCGGCACCTGCTCGGCGACCCCGAGCACCGCGTCCACGAGTTCGCGGGCCGACTCCGGGTCGTCCACGTTGGCGGGCCGGTGGAGCGTGGCGACGGCGTAGCGGCCGGAGACGCCGAGGCGTTCCTGGACCGGCGCCGGGTCGAGCTTCGGCAGCGCGGAGAAGAGGCTGTCGATCATCGGGTTGCCGACGAGGTGCACCCGGGCCGGGTCCACGCCCTCGTTGGACAGGTGCGAGAGGGCGTCGGGGCTGGTCGCGAACAGGATGTCGGCGAGGGCGTCGGTGACGACCCGGTTGACCTCCTCGGGCATCGAGCGGTCGAAGGAGCGCAGGCCCGCCTCCACGTGCGCGGTGGGGACGTGCAGCTTGGCGCAGACCAGGATCGCCGCGAGCGTGGAGTTCACGTCGCCGTAGACGACGACCAGCGAGGGGTTGTGCTGCTGCACCACATCTTCGAGGCCGACGAGGAGTGCGGCGGTCTGCCGGGCGTGTGATCCGGAGCCGACGCCGAGATTGGCGATCGGCTCGGGCAGGCCCAGGTCGGCGAAGAACACGTCCGACATCAGCGCGTCGTAGTGCTGGCCGGTGTGCACGATGCCCTGCCGGACCCCGAGTTCGGTCAGCCCGCGCACCACCGGGGCGGCCTTGACGAAGTTGGGCCGGGCGCCCAGCACGTGCAGGACGAGGGGGTTGTCCCTCATTGACCTCGCCTTTCATCTGGGACTGGGGCAAACGTTGCCTATGGTACGGTCACGCCGTGGTATCCGAGGCCAACAAGCCGTCGAAGGCGACGACCTCAGAGGCCGACACGAGATCGCCGGAAGCACAGGCGACCTCAGAAGTCGGCTTGAGGTCGCAGGAAGTACAGATGACCTCAGACGGCGGCAAGAGGTCGCGTGGAGTGGTCGCCGAGTCGGCAAGGGCCGGGTTAGGCGGTTTTCTCCGCGGTTTTGTGAAGAATCCGGTCGTTGTTTCCCGTGTCGTGGCCAGCAAGGTCAAGTCTGACCCCATGCGGGTCGCCCACGCCGCCGCCGACGCGATGCCGACCAGGATGCGCCCGCTGGTGGGCCGCATCGCCTGGCCCGTCGCCCGCTACGCCCGGGTGACGGTGCGCAAGATCGTCCGCCGGATGGCCGACGGACCACTGGAGACGGCGAAGACGCACTTCGAGGCCGGCCGCATGACGCAGGCCGTCAAGGTGCTCCAGCCGCACGCCAGGTGGCCGTTCATCCGCCGCCGGATCGCCTACTACGAGGGCGAGATGGCGGCCATCGGGCCCGACCCGATCCCCCCGAAGCCCAAGGTGATCATGGGCGGGCGGATTCAGGGCCGGGCGCTGCACCTGGTGACCAACGCCCTGCCGTACACGCAGGCGGGCTACACCGTCCGCACGCACCGCATCGTCACCGCCCAGCGCGCGGAAGGCCTCGATCCCCACGTCGTGACCAGCTGGGGCTGGCCGATGCTCCAAGGGCACACCGACGCCGAGCCGTACGAGGAGATCGACGGGGTCCCCTACTACCGGCTGCTGCCGAAGGGGGAGCTGCCCTTCGAGAGCCGGGGCCGGATGATCCGCGGCGCCGCCGACGTGTCCGAGCTGGTCAGGACCCTCAGGCCGCAGGTCCTGCACGCCGCGACGGACCACCGCAACGGCTCCGTGGCGCTGGCCGTACGGGACCGGACGAACACCCCGTTCGTCTACGAGGTCCGCGGCTTCCTGGAGGAGACCTGGACGTCGCGCGACCCCAAGCGGATCGGCAGCGAGCGGCACCTCATGCAGCGCGACCGCGAGGCGCACATCATGCGCGAGGCCGACGCGGTGGTCACGCTGGCGGAGACCATGGCGGCCGAGATCGTCGAGCGCGGCGTGCCCCGGGAGAAGATCTATCTCGCGCCCAACGCGGTGGACGACTCGCTGCTGACCGCCGAATACGACGGCGCGTCGTTCAGGGAGCAGTACGGCATCGCCAAAGACGAGATCGTCGTCGGGTCGGTGTCCAGCATCGTGGGCTATGAGGGCTTCGCCACATTGCTGAGCGCCGCCGCGCTGCTCAGGGACGGGGGCACGCCCGTCCGCGTGCTCCTCGTGGGCGACGGCGCCGAGCGGCCCGCCCTGCTCAAGCAGGTCGAGCAGCTCCGGCTCGCGGACATCGCGATCCTGCCGGGGCGGGTCGGCCCGGAAGAGGCGCTGCAGGCCCAGGCGGCCATCGACATCTTCGTCTGCCCCCGCGACGACCTGCGCGTCTGCCGGCTCGTGACGCCGCTGAAGCCGGTCGAGGCGATGGCGCTCGGAAAGCCGGTGGTGCTCAGCGACCTGCCCGCCCTGTCCGAGCTGGTGGGCGCCGACGGAGCGGGACTGCTGGTGCCTCCGGAGGATCCCGCCGAGCTGGCGAAGGCTCTGGCGGCGCTGCGGGAGGATCCGGAGCGGCGCCGGCAGATGGGCGAGGCCGGTCGAGCCGAGGTCGCCGCGCATCGGACCTGGAGTAGTCTCGCCCGGACTTATCGCGAGATCTACTCATCCATTACTGATAGTCGATAAGCACCTGGAAGTCGTATGTGTTGCATCAGGCATCCTTGGTGCCGAGTTGAGATAACCTTTGCGACCATGAAGTGTTGTTTCCACCCCGAGGGCTCATCGTGACCGGCTTCGATCTCACGATCATCGGGCTGGGATACGTGGGCATGCCGCTCGCCAAAGAGGCGACGGCGGCGGGCCTGCGGGTTGCCGGTCTGGACGTCGATCCTCGCAAGGTGGACGCGCTCAACGCCGGCCGGTCCTACATCGACGACCTGACCGACGCCGATCTCGATGCCATGCTGTCCAGCGGTTTCACCGCCACGCTCGACGCGTCGGTTCTGTCCCGGTCGGCGACGATCGTGATCTGCGTGCCGACGCCACTGGACGAGGACCACCGCCCCGACCTGTCCGCCGTCGAAGGCGCGACGAGGACGGTCGCCGAGCATCTCCAGGCGGGCACGCTCGTCGTGCTGGAGTCCACGACCTGGCCCGGCACCACCGACGAGGTCGCCCGGCCGATCCTGGAGAAGTCCGGGCTCGTCGCGGGCACGGACTTCCACCTGGCGTTCTCGCCGGAGCGGATCGACCCCGGCAACGCCAAGTACGGCCTGCGTAACACCCCGAAGGTCGTCGGCGGCTTCACCCCGGCCTGCCGGGACCGGGCCACCGCCTTCTACGCCCAGCTCGTCGAGCGGGTCGTGCCCGTCAGCGGCACCCGCGAGGCGGAGATGGCGAAGCTGCTGGAGAACACCTATCGCCATGTGAACATCGCCCTCGTCAACGAGATGGCGATCTTCTGTGACGAGCTCGGCGTCAACCTGTGGGAGGCCATCGAGGCGGCCGCCACCAAGCCGTTCGGCTTCCAGAAGTTCCTGCCCGGCCCCGGCGTCGGCGGGCACTGCATCCCGGTCGACCCGTCGTACCTGTCGTACACGGTCCGCAAGCTCGGCTACCCGTTCCGGTTCGTCGAGCTGGCCCAGGAGATCAACGAGCGGATGCCGTCCTACGTGGTGGCCCGCGTGCAGCGGCTGCTCAACCGGGCCCGCAAGCCCGTGAACGGCTCACGCGTGCTGCTGCTCGGCGTCACCTACAAGCCGGACATCGCCGACGAGCGCGAGACGCCCGCCATCCCGGTCGCCGAAGCGCTCCTGGAGCTCGGCGCGGAGCTGTCGTTCTGCGACCCGCATGTGAAGGAGTGGTCGGTCGAGGGCACGCCCGTCCCGCGCGAGGAGGACCTGGCCCGGGCCGTGGCCGACGCCGACGTGACCGTGCTGCTCCAGCAGCACTCCGCGTTCGACCTGGGAGTGGTGGAGGAACGGGCGCGCCTCGTGCTCGACACTCGCGGCGTCCTGGCCTCGAGCGATCGCGTCGAGCGGTTGTAGGAGGGGTTCCGTACGTGCACGTGCTCGTCATGACGGTGGTGCATCACCCCGAGGACGCCCGGATCCTGCACCGGCAGATCCGCGCGCTCGTGGATGCCGGTCATGAGGTCACGTACGCCGCGCCGTACACGGCTCGGGGGGTCGTGCCGCGGTCCTGGGTGACCGGGGTCGACCTGCCCCGCGCGGCCGAGCGGCGTCGCGTGACGGCGGTGCGGGCCGCGCGCAAGCTGTTCAAGAGCATGCGCGGCAAGATCGACCTGGCGCTCATCCACGATCCGGAGCTGCTGCTCGCGGTCACCGGGGTCAGGAAGCGCCCGCCGGTCGTCTGGGACGTGCACGAGGACACCCCGGCGACGCTTTCCCTCAAGCCCTGGCTGCCCGCGTTCCTGCGCCCGCCCATGCGCTTCCTCGCCCGGCTTCTGGAAGGTACGGCGGAGCGCCACATGCGGCTGCTGCTGGCCGAGACCGCCTATGCCGGGCGGTTCAAACAGGCGCACCTCGTGGTGCCGAACGAGACCTGGGTCCCCGACAGCGTCAGCCCGCCCGGGGACGATCGCGTGGTCTATCTCGGCTGGCTGTCCGAGGCGCGGGGCGTCCGCGAGGCCGTCGAGGTGGCCCGCCTGCTCCAGCCGCACCGCGTCGCCGTCGAACTCATCGGATACGCCGACCCGCAGACGCGGCCGGTCCTGAACGAGGCCGTGGCCGAGGGCGTCCTCGAATGGCGCGACTTCATGCCCAACGACGAGGCCCTGAAACGGCTCGACGGGGCGCTCGCGGGGCTCTCCCTGCTCCATGACGAGCCCAACTATCGCCATTCCATGCCCACCAAGATCGTCGAATACATGGCGCACGGCATTCCCGTGATCACGACGCCTTCTCCCCGGGCGGTCGAACTCGTCGAGCGTTATGACTGCGGTGTCGTGGTCCCCTGGCGGGACCCGGACGCCGTCGCGCGAGCCGTACTGACCCTGCGCGACAACACTGACGAGCGGCGTGGGGACGGTGCGCGGGGTTATGCCGCGGCGCGCGCGAACCACCACTGGCCCAACTCCGCGCGCCGCTTCGTCGCGCAGCTGGAGGAATGGGCCGGCGTCACAAGCGTGAAGTAGCCAGAGGATCAACGGGAGATGTCCCCATACGACGGGCGGTAGGGTCCTGAAAGTGCGCTGGCTCACCATTGTCCTGGGCATGGCGATCCTCGCCGGTGTCGCGGCCGTCGTGGTCGTCCTGCGAGACGGATCGGCGGCTCCGCACACCGCCAACTCGGGCAGCACGTCACCGGCCACACCGAAGGCGTCGGCCACCCCGACGCCGACGACCAGCGAGTTCACCGACCCCTGTGGAACATTCGAGACCACCACGGCCACGCCTTATTCGGTCACCGGCTACTGGCTCGTCCCCACCGCCGACCGCTGCACGTGGCGCCGCCAGCTTGAGGCGATCCACCAGGTGGGCGGCGACACGGTCGTCCGGCTCGGCTTCGGCCTCTCGCCTCGCTCCGTGGACGAGAACGGCCAGATCATGGACAAAGAGGGCCAGAAGGTCGACTCGCGCTACGCCGTATGCACGGAGAACGGGCTCACCTGCGAGCAGGCGGCCGACAAGGACCTCAAGGCGGCCAACCCCGGCAACCGGATCACCTGGTCGTACGTCTACCGGACCGACGAGCAGTTCGGGCCCGGGATCTTCCGCTGCCCGGCCATGGAACACAAGATCACTGTGGGATCCGCCACCTTCTACCGGATCATCGCGCCGGAGGACGGGACCGACAACGCGACCTGCGACTTCTCATCGAAGGGCGGCCGATATCACCTGATCCTCGTCTCGGCGGGGGAGCGTGACAGCCTCACCGAGCTGCTCGATCTCGGAGACCGATTCGGGATCAAGGTGTTCCCGGCCCTGCCCCTGGCGCCCCGCGACCCCGCGGAGCCGACGCGGGCCAACCCGCGGCACATCGGCACGCTGACCACGCTGACCAGGCGCGTCCTGCAGGACTACGGCGACCGGTTCGCCGGACGTGAGGCGCTCGGCGGCGTCTACCAGCCCTTCGAACTGCAGATCCGCGCCTGGCCCGAGCCGTCCAAGGTCCCCACGCTGCAGGTCTACGCCGAGCAGCACCGGATCGTGGAGCAGGAGCTGCCCGGCAAGCCGATCCTCGTCAGCCCGTACATCGACGCGCGCCGCCGGGTCGGCTACACCTCGACCCCCGCCCAGGTCGCCAAGGGGTTCAAGGCTCTCGCCAAGACCGGCGTCGGGATCATCGCACCGCAGGACGGCCGGGGCACCGGAAAAGTCGGGCTCTTCTGGCCGAACTGGAAGAACAAGGCGGTGGATAACCGGCTCAAGCCCGTCGTCGGCGAAAGCACGTACAACACGGCCTACTACGGCGGCACCCGCGACTACTACCGGGAGATGTCCCTGGCCCGGCAGGAGCTCGCCGACGACGGGGTCGGCGTCCAGCTCTGGGCCAACGTCGAGGCGTTCGAGCCGTCGGGCTCCGAGCGGTGCGGCTCCCAGGGCACGCGCGGCCGCACCGACAAGCCGCGCCTGGACACCCAGGTGACGCTCGCCGGGCCGTACGTGTCGAAGATCATCTCCTACATGTGGAGCGACTTCTTCACATGCGGTTCGCCGTCGCTCTCCGAGGAGATCGCCAAGGACTGGGATCGCCCGATCGCGATCCAGGCGATCAAGCAGAAGCGGCAGATCCAGGAAGGCCTGGAGATCCGCGGCTACCACCTCGGCGACGCCAAGGTCACGCTGAGCTGGAGCGGCCTGGAGACGCCACGGGTGGTCGACTCCGCGACGGTCGGCTGGTACGACACCACCCCCATCGAGGGCGTGCCACCGACAGTGGAGAAGATCTGGATCCCCGTCGACTGGACGACGGTGCCGAAGGACAAATGGGTCCGGATCGAAGTGAGCTCCGCGGACGGCCGCAAGGCCGCCGAACCGGTGTACTACCAAAACACGGATTGACGGCGGGCGCGTACTGGAGACGCGTACAGGAGAGCGGTACCAACTCGTGTACTGCGCGGCGCCGTCGGTTGCCGGTGAACTCGCGCCTTGGGGGCGTGGGACCGCCGGTTGACGGCGAATAGTGCGTCGCTGTCAGATAGCGTTCACTCATGAGATCCAGTGATGACGCCGCCGGGTCCGCCCAGCGGGGAAATCGCGCCCCTGATAGTGTTCTAATGTTCGAAACGGTCAGGGCTTGGCCGTCGCCTACCTCGACTGAGGAAAGCGAGAAGCCGCTTCCTTCAGGGAGCGGAGGAGCCACGATCCCGCGAATTCCCGTCAGCGTGGATCTCGTCGTGTTCACCGTCAGATCGCACGCCCTGAGCGCACTGGTCTGGCGCCGGGACAGACCCCCATGCGAGGGGCGATGGGCGTTGTCGGGTGGATTCATCCAGCTCGAAGAGGACCTGCCGGCCGCCGCCGCCCGGGTCCTGGCCGAGCGCGCGGGCCTTCCCGGCGCTCCGGTCCACCTTGAGCAGTTGCAGACCTACGGATACCCCGACCGCGATCCGCGCCAGCGCGTGGTCAGCGTGGCCTACCTGGGGCTCGCCCCCGACCTGCCGGCCTCCACCGAGGCGCACATGAGCTGGCAGCCGGTCGCCTCGTTGACGGACATGGCGTTCGACCACCGGCGGATCATGCTCGACGGCATCGAGCGGGCCCGCGCCAAGCTCGAGTACACATCTCTGGGCGCCGCGTTCTGCCCGTCGGAGTTCACCGTCGCGGAGCTGCGCCGCGTCTATGAGATCGTCTGGGGCCGGCCGCTGGACCCCAGGAACTTCCACCGCAAGGTCACCAAGACCGATGGTTTCCTGATCCCCACCGGCCAGACCACGACACGCGACGGCGGCCGCCCCGCCATGCTCTACCGCCGTGGCCCCGCCGAGCTGCTCCATCCTCCGATGCTCCGCGTCTGAATGCGGCCTGGCCGCGCCGCTCCACCCTCCGATGCTCCGCGTCTGAATGCGGCCCGGCCGCGCCGCTCCACTCTCCGATGCTCCGCGTCTGAACCCGGCCCGTACGCCTCAGGGGCCTCGGGGAACGCGCGTTGGAGTGCCCTGGCCGTACACATTAGGGTTGATGCGGCAGCGAAACACGACAGGGAGGACGCGGATGTCCACGCCACACTTCCGGGCGATTCTCGACACGATGCCGGTCTACAAACCGGGAAAGGCCGTCGTGTCGCCCGACGGGCGGTCGTACAAGCTGTCTTCCAACGAGAGCCCCTTTGAGCCGTTGCCGAGCGTCGTCGGCGCGATCGCCGAGGCGGCGACCCAGATCAACCGGTATCCCGATCCCGCCGCAGGGAGGCTCACGGAGGCGCTCGCGCGGAAGTACGGCGTGCCGGAGGCGCACGTCGCGCTCGGGGCGGGCTCGGTGACCGTCGCGCAGCAGATCTTCGAGTCCGTGGGCGAGCCGGGCGCCGAGGTCGTCTACGCGTGGCGTTCGTTCGAGGCATATCCGCTGCTCGCCGACCTGTCCGGGGTCACCTCGGTCCAGGTGCCGCTGAAGGACGAGACGCACGACCTGGCCGCCATGGCGGACGCGGTCACCCCGAACACGCGCATGATCCTCGTCTGCAATCCGAACAATCCCACCAGCACGGCCAACCGGGCCGCGGAGCTCGCGGAGTTCCTCGACCGGGTGCCCGAGGACGTGCTCGTGGTCCTCGACGAGGCCTATCGGGAGTACGTCCGGGACGAGGACGTCCCCGACGGCCTCACGATCTACCGTGAGCGGCCCAACGTGGCCGTGCTGCGGACCTTCTCCAAGGCGTACGGCCTGGCCGGCCTGCGCGTCGGTTACGTCATCGCCCAGGAGCCGGTCGCGTCGGCCGTGCGCAAGACGATGGTGCCGTTCGCGATCAACCACATCGCGCAGGCGGCGGCCCTCGCGTCCCTCGAAGCCGAAGACGAGCTGCTGGAGCGGGTCGAGACGGTCGTCAAGGAGCGGGCCAGAGTGCGGGAGTCGCTGATCGCCCAGGGCTGGGCGGTCCCGCCGTCCGAGGCGAACTTCGTCTGGCTCCGGCTCGGCGACCGCACCCCTGCCTTCGCCGAGCACTGCGGCGGGTACGGCGTGGCCGTGCGCCCGTTCGGCAATGAGGGCGCCCGCGTCTCCATCGGCGACCGCGAGGCCAACGACGCCTTCATCGCCGCCACCGAGTCCTTCAAGAACGCCTGAGCCAAGAACGCCCGAGCCAAGAACGCCTGAGCCAAGAACGCCCGAGCCCGCGCCAGCCGGCTGCCTCTGAGGGCTTCCGGGCGGCTCAGGCGGCTTCTGGTTCGGGGGCGGGCGGTGCGACCGGCTTTTGCCGTTCGGTGGAGACGACCAGGGCGACGCCGAGGACGATGACGACGCCCGCCGCGAGCATGCCCGCCGTGACCTGCTCGCCCAGGATGACCACGCCGAGCAGCACGGCCACCACCGGGTTGACGTACGCGTAGGTCGCCACCAGGGAGATGGGCGCGTTGCCGAGCAGCCACACGTACGACGTGAAGCCGACGAGGGATCCGATGAGGATCAGGTAGGCGAGGGCGGCCCACGACCGCCACGTCACCGCTCCGAAGTCGAGGTGCTCGCCGATCGACGCGCCGACGATCAGCAGGCCCGCGCCTCCGACGACCATCTCGACCGTGCTGGCCGCGAACGGATCCTTCGGCATGGGGATGCGCGCCGCGAGAAACGACCCGACCGACCACGACAGCGACGCCAGCAGGATGATGGCGACCCCGACGCCGCCGGACGACGTCCCGCCGCTCAGTGAGATGCCGGCGACCCCGGCGAAGCCGATCAGCACGCCGGTCAGTGTCAGCACGTGCGGCCGGTCGCGAAAGGCCGTCCGCATGACGACCAGCCACAGCGGAACCGACGCGACCAGGAGCGCGGCCAGGCCGGAGGAGATGTGCTGCTCGGCCACGGCGACCATGCCGTTTCCTCCGGTGAGCAGGAGCAGCCCCACCAGCGCGGCGCCGCCGAACTCCCGCTTCGTCATCCGGAACGGCTTCAGCCCCTTGCGGGCGACCAGCACGGCGCCGAGGATCAGCGGGGCGACAAGGAACCGGAGGCCGCCACCGAGCATGGGCGGCATGCTCTCGATGACGATCCTGATACCAAGGTAGGTCGACCCCCACACCAGGTAGACGGCCGCGAGTGCTGCCCAGATCCGGATGTCACGAGTGTTCTGCCTCATGACACATGACAATAGTGCCCATGTGCGACAAAGTCCTCGCGGGTTCCGGACACGGTAGTACTCCGCCTCATGGCGCATGATCAGGGACGCTGACTCCGACATGTCCTCGCGGGTCCTCGGAGGCCCCGCGACACAGCCCGGAGGTGTCCTTTGGACCCTCGCCACGGCGAAGATCCAAAGGACTCGAACCAGGTCCCCTACCGGTTGAGCTTCTCCACGATCAGCCGGTAGAGCTGGCGGGGGCGACCCGGCTGGGGGGTGCGGTTCGGGGGGAGCGGCCACGCGAGTCCCTCGTCAACCAGCGTGCGCAGCAACCTCCGAGCCGTCCGGGGAGTGACCCCCAGCATCTTCCCGGCCCCTTCCGCGTCAACGACCGTGTCGCCGCCGTCCATCTTGGCGGCCAGCCGCGACAGCACCTCGATCCCCTTCGGCTTGGCCGGGCCGTTCGCCTGCGGAGGCATGCGGGGCGACGGCACCAGCGCCCGGCCCTCCCTGTCCACCGCGAAGCCCTGGGTCTGCTTGCCGGCCTGGGTGCGCGCCAGCGCGCCCCGTGCGTGGCTCTCCGCGTCGTGGGTGGTCCGGCCCATGCCCACACCCACCTCGACGGCCAGGCCGAGCTCGTCGCGGATTCTGGCGGCGAACGGCAGCACCCGGAACCCGTCGGTCGCGGCCGCGATGGAGCCCCTCGCGGCGACCACCAGATAGCTGTGGTCGTCGATGGGCCACACGCTGGAGTTGATCCGGTTGGCCTCCTGGACGAGCAGGCGGTAAAGCGAGAGCCGCAGCTCGTCCCGCCAGTAGCGGGGCGCGGCCCGCCGTACCGGCTCACGCAGTGTGGGGACCTCCACCAGGATCACGGTGAGCTGCGACTCCTCCAGTCGATGGTGCGCACCGAGCAGCGCGGCGGTGTGCAGCGCCGACCGGACCGCCGCCGAGGTGGGCCGGATGCGGACCACGGGCACCCCCACGGCGCCCAGCCGGTCGGCGACGCCCGGAATGCACGTCAGCGCGCCCGTCGTGGCCTCCTGCCGGACGAGGCGCTCGTGAAACGCGGCAATAGTGCCTGTTGCTCCTGGCTCGTCGCGGCTGTGCACCTCGCCGGCGGGCAGACCGAGGTCGGAGTAGGCCTCGTCCACCTCCGCGCGGCTGAGCACGTCGACGCTGACCCGCCCGGGGTCGATCCGCTCGTCGAGCGCCGCACGGGCGATCGCGGCGGTCAGTGCGGCGCCGCCTAACTGCACATGTGTCGCCGGCATCGTCAGCACCCCGGCCCTGCGAGCGAGCTCGTAGGGCACCGGGCTGGCGAAGAGGCAGGCGTCCACGCCCGGGCCGAGCCGGGTCACCTTGTCAGGTGCCTCCTGTTCGTCCCGGTAGGCGGCCGCCACCAGGCGGCACGGAACCGGCGCCGCCGCATGACCCATGAGCATCACTCGCTCGACGAGGTCATGCGGCCCCACCACCCCGATGGTGAGATCCGGCGTCACCGTGCCCAGGCGCGACCCGCGCGGAGTGTCTTCCGTGCGCTCGACCAATGTTCGTCCCATCCACGTGACCGTTTCCTCGGGCCGAGTCGGCTTCGCCCGGGCACGCTTGCGGTACGGCTTTCGCCGACCGCCGTTGCCCGGCTTCCGCTCCCTCGCCCAAGCTGTCATTACTTCTCTTTGGAACGATCGCTTGCGGAAGCCGTAATGTCACGCCCGGATTTGCCGGAATAGCGCGCGAAGCTGGTGCCCCCTTTGTTGTGATGTTGGAGTTATTGCTGGTCAGTGGCTATGAAAAGGGGTTCCGGACTCACGATTCGTTTGAAGGGGAAATCTGGCGTACCACATCTGCGCCGAGGGCCTGCATACGCTGCGCGAGATGTGCGTGGCCGCGATCGATGAGGTATCCGGAGTCGATCGTCGTCTCGCCTTCCGCGCCGAGCCCCGCGAGCACGAGTGCGATCCCGGAGCGCAGGTCGTGGGCGGTGACCTCGGTGCCGCGCAGCGGCGTGGGGCCGTGAACGACCGCGCGGCTCTCGTTGACCTCGATTCGGGCGCCCATTTTGTTCAGCTCCCCGGCGAGCGCGAAGCGGCCGTCGAAGATCCGCTCGTGGATGTAGCTGGACCCGTCGGCGAGGCACGCCACGGTCATCAGCGGCGACTGCAGGTCGGTCGCGAACCCGGGGTAGGTGTCGGTGATGACGTTGATCGGGCGCAGCGGCCGGTCGCGCCGCACGTTGAGCACCGCGCCGTCCGTGGCGAACTCCACCCCCATCTGCTCCAGCTTCCAGCGGACCACGCCGAGGTGTTCCAGGGAGGCGCCGACCAGGTTGACCTCGCCGCCGCTGATCGCCGCCGCCATCATGAACACGCCCGCGTCCAGCCGGTCCGGCATCACGGTGTGCTCGACGGCGGTCAGCTCGCCGACGCCTTCGACCGTGATGAACCCGGTGCCGCCGCCGTGGATGCGGGCGCCCATCCTGGCCAGCATGCCGATGACGTCGAGCACCTCCGGCTCCAGCGCCGCGTTCTCGATCACGGTGGTGCCGCCCGCGAGCGCCGCCGCCATGATGAGGTTCTCGGTGCCCGTGTGCGAGGGCGTGTCGAGATAGAGGGGAGCGCCGGTGAGCCCCGCCGCCTTGATGTGGATGACGCTCTCTTCCTCGGTGACGAGAGCGCCCAGCCGCTTGTAGCCGTTGTAGTGGAAGTCCAGGTTCCGGCTGCCCAGATTGCAGCCGCCGACGCCCTCGATGACGGCCTCGCCCAGCCGGTGCAGCAGGGCCGGGACGAACAGCACGGAACCGCGGAACCGCCGCGCGATCTCGGCCGGGAGCACCGGGCTGGTCAGCCGGGACGCGTCGATGACCAGGGTCCGCTCGGTCTCGTGGAACTGCACCTTGGCCCCGATGGCCTCGGCGAGCTCGACCGCTCTGCGCACATCTTCGATCACGGGTACGTTGCGCAGCACCGTGCGGCCATCGGCCGCGAGCAGCGCCGCCCCGATCATGGGCAGTACGGCGTTCTTCGCGCCCTGGATGAAGGCGGTTCCACGCAGTACGTTGCCACCGCGCACGCGGTAACGAACCATGAATGAGACTCCTAAACGGGGAAGGGTTTCGCATAAGGCGGCAGCCGGGTTATCGGGCTCAGAGTAGCCGCTATCCGGGGCGTTTCGAGGGGGAACGACCTGTGCAAGATTTGCACGGTCAGGCACCGCCGAGACCGCGCCGGTCAGGGCTGTTTCACGCCCCTCCCGGACGCCGTGGAAGGCATGCCGGTCAGGGCCGTGCGCCGGCCCGGACGCCGTGGAAGGCACGCCGGGTGAGGTGCCGGGACGTCCGGACAGGCGGGAGGCGAATGCGCCGGTCGGGTGCTGTGGGCGCGCCCGGTCAGGCGTGGAAGGTGCGCCCGGTCAGGCGTTCGTACGCTTCGACGTAGCGCTGCCGGGTGCGTTCGACGATCTCGGCGGGCAGCGGCGGCGGGGCCTCGCCGGACGCCCGGTCCCATCCGGACTCCGGCGAGGTCAGCCAGTCCCTGACGAACTGCTTGTCGAACGAGGTCTGAGAGCGGCCGGGCTGCCACTCGTCCAATGGCCAGAAACGCGACGAGTCGGGCGTCAGCACCTCGTCGCCCAGGGTCAGCACCCCGTCCGCGTCCCAGCCCAGCTCGATCTTGGTGTCGGCCAGGATGATGCCCCGCTGGAGGGCGATCTCCGCACCCCGCTCGTACACGTCCACCGTGATCTTCTTGAGCCGCTCGGCGACGTCCACGCCGACCTCGTCGACGACCTGCTCGAATGTCATCGGCTCGTCGTGCCGGCCCATCGGCGCCTTCGTCGAGGGAGTGAAGATCGCCTCAGGTAGCCGTGAGCCGTCCTCCAGGCCGGGCGGGAGCCGTACCCCGGAGACCACGCCTTCGCGCCGGTAGTCGACAAGGCCGGACCCGGTCAGGTAGCCCCGTGCCACACACTCCACCGGCACCATCTGGAGCCTGCGGCAGAGCACCGCACGGTCGGCGAACTCCTTCGGCACCTCTGTCGAGACCACGTGGTTGGGGATGACGTCGGCCAGCTGCTCGAACCACCACAGCGACAGCTGGGTGAGGATCGCGCCCTTGTCGGGGATGCCGGGTTCGAGGGCGTAGTCGAAGGCGGAGATCCGGTCCGAGGCCACCATCAGCAGCAGCCCGTCCTCGGTCTCGTACAGGTCGCGGACCTTGCCGGAGTGGAGGTGCTTCACTGTGCCGAGTCTATTCGTGGCTCGGAGGCGCGCAGCGCGATGTCGGAGCGGTGGTGCGAGCCGCGCAGCGTGATCTTTTCGAGCGCCTCATAGGCCTTCGCGCGGGCGGCGGCGAGGGTGCCCCCCGTGCCGACGACGTTGAGCACCCGGCCGCCCGCCGACACCACCCGGCCGGAATCCGCGGCGGTGCCGGCGTGCAGCACGTAGGCGTCCGCCACGTCGACCGGGAGCCCCTCGATGACGTCGCCCTTCACGGGATCCGCCGGGTAGTTCTCCGCCGCCAGCACCACGGTGACCGCCGCGCCGTCGCACCACCGGAGCGGCTCGTGGCTCGACAAGGCGCCGGTGGCGCAGGCGAGCAGCAGGCCCCCGAGCGGCGTCTCCAGCCGGTCGAGCACCACCTGGGTCTCCGGGTCGCCGAACCGCGCGTTGAACTCGATCACTCTCGGGCCCTTCCCGGTGAGGGCCAGCCCGGCGTAGAGCACACCGGTGTACGGCATGCCGCGCTCGGCCAGCTCGCCCACGGTCGGCAGCACCACCTCGGACATGACCTGCTCCGTGAGACCGTCCGGCGCCCACGGCAGCGGCGTGTACGCGCCCATGCCGCCGGTGTTGGGCCCCTCGTCGCCGTCGTACGCCCGTTTGAAGTCCTGCGCGGGCTGCAATGGGACGGCGGTCTCGCCGTCGCAGAGGGCGAACAGGGACACTTCGGGGCCGTCGAGGAACTCCTCGATGACGACCCGCTCGCAGGCTTCGGCGTGCTCCAGGGCCGCGCTGCGATCGCTCGTCACGACGACGCCCTTGCCCGCGGCGAGCCCGTCGTCCTTGACCACGTACGGAGGGCCGAACTCGTCCAGCGCGGCGGCGGCCTCCGGGGCGGTGGCGCAGGTGAAGGCGCGGGCGGTGGGTACGCCGGCGGCCACCATGACGTCCTTGGCGAACGTCTTGGATCCCTCGATGCGTGCGGCCTCCGCCGACGGACCGAAGCAGGCGATGCCCTCGGCCCGGACGGCGTCGGCCACGCCTGCCACCAGCGGAGCCTCCGGCCCGATGACCACCAGGTCGGCGCCGAGCCGTACGGCCAGAGCCGTGACCGCCGCGCCATCGGTGGGCACCACCTGGTGAAGGGCCGCGACTTCGGCGATCCCGGCGTTGCCGGGAGCGCAGTGAAGCTCCGATACGGACGGGTCGAGCTGCAGGCCGCGGCACAGGGCGTGCTCGCGGCCCCCGGATCCAATGACGAGAACGCGCACGTGCCGAGTTTATTTGCCACGCCGAGCGCGACGGCCTGAGCCGTGTCCGGCTGACTGCTCACGCGACCCAGGCATGACACCGAGCGCGACGGCCGGAGCCGCGTCCGCCTGCCTGGCCGTGGCCCAATGCATCCGAGGGGAGCATGGACGGTCCCGGCCGTGTCCGCCTGGCCTGCACACGTTGCTCGGGCACGCCATGCCATGCCGGGCATTGACGGTACGGGCCGGGGCGCGGCCCGGGCATGCCACGCTTGTCACGATCCACGGTGGAGCTCTGCGGTGAACATGTCGTGGATACACAGCCGTCGCCAGGATGCGGTGCCCGTTTTTGGCAGTTCCTGCATGATCGCCTGGTGGCGGGCCGGGTACCCTGGAGGCGAGCCGACCAGTGTGATAGGTTTGGCCAGCTTTGCGGCGTCTCTTGGCGATTGGAGGTGGTCCGGGATGAATCCTGGTGATCCTGTCAGTACGTGCTCGCGCACGTACGACGTGCGCACTCCCGACCACCTCAAAACTGAGCCCGAGGGGCAAGCTCACGCCTGTATTAAGGGGTGACACTACGTCGCGCGTGGAGCGTGTCGACTCGGGCGGGAAGGGACCGCCATGCGCTCCTCAACGCTCTTTCCCCGCATCACCCGACACGGTCGCGTCGTGCCACCGCGCCTGACCTCGGCCGCGCCCGCGAAGGCGAACGGCCAATGCACTCCGCCGAGCAACTCGCTTCTCGAGTTCGGCGCGTACATCTCCGGTAAGAAGGTCGCCGCCGAGGGCATCACAGAGGCGATCGACCTCGTCCGGGGGCACAACAACGACAGCCCGACACCGGACGCGTTCGTGTGGGTCGGCCTCTACGAGCCGGAGGCCCCCGAGGTCGAGTGGCTGGCCGAGGTGTTCGGCCTGCACCCGCTCGCCGTCGAAGACGCGATCAAGGCGCACCAGCGGCCCAAGGTCGAGCGCTACGGCGACTCGATATTCGTCGTGCTCAAGACCGTGGCCTTCCTCGACCACGAGGTGCTCACCGCCACCAGTGAGATCATCGGCACCGGCGAGATCATGGTGTTCGTCGGGCCCGACTTCGTCGTGACCGTACGGCACGGCAGGCACTGCCCGCTGGCCGACGTCCGAGAGAAGCTTGAGGACAAGCCGAAGCTGCTCAGCCGCGGCCCGACCGGTGTGCTGCACGCGATCGCGGACCACGTCGTGGACAGGTATCTCTACGTCGCCGACCAG
This sequence comes from Microtetraspora sp., assembly GCA_044868295.1. Taxonomy (GTDB): domain Bacteria; phylum Actinomycetota; class Actinomycetes; order Streptosporangiales; family Streptosporangiaceae; genus JBIOWF01. The sequence continues at coordinate 31,296 of JBIOWF010000335.1, forward strand.
ATGCAGGCCGAGCTCGAAGAGGTCGAAGCGGCCGTCTTCGCCGAGGTCAGCTCGCGTGACATCAACCGCATCTACCAGCTCAAGCGGGAGATGCTGGAGCTCAAGCGGGCGGTCGCGCCGCTGCAGACGCCGTTCAACGCGCTCCCTCAGCGCCGCATGATCCCCTCCGACATGCGGGAGTACTTCCGCGACGTCGGCGACCACCTGTCCCGCGTGTGCGAGCAGGTGCAGTCGTCGAACGAGCTCTCCGACTCGATCCTCCAGGCCGCCCTGGCCCGCTCCAACGCGCTCGCCAACGAGGACATGCGGAAGATCTCCTCGTGGGTGGCGATCGTCTCGGTGCCGACGATGATCGCCGGGATCTACGGGATGAACTTCAAGTACATGCCGGAGCTGGACTCGGTCTTCGGCTACCCCGCGGCCCTCGGCGTCATGGTCATCGCCTGCACACTCCTCCACCGCGCCTTCCGCCGCAACGGCTGGCTCTGACAAGCACGAGGTTTTCTCCCCTCCGCCAACATCGATCCCGCATCCACGCCAGCCGCCGCAACTGGCCGTGGCGAAGCGGCGCCGTTCGTCGGGCCGAGTCGAGTCGGACTTCCGATGTAGCTGACGTGACCGCCGCTGGCGAGGGAAGGAGTGTCCAAGTCGCGCGTGCCGGGGCCGCCAAGAGAGATCACATGACAGGTAACATACGTTCGACGTATGTTACATTCGAGGTATGTTTGTAGGCCGGGAGCGTGAGCTGGCGAGGCTGGAGTCGTGGTGGAGCCGGGATTCCAGGTTCGCCCTGGTCTGGGGGCGCAGACGTGCGGGGAAGACGTCTCTTGTCCAACGTTTCTCTGCAGGCAAGCGTGTCGTGTTCCATACCGGTGCCGGCGAGCCCGCACGTGAGGAGCTCGCTCAGCTGTCCCGACATGCGGCTGCCGTATTTCCCTCGGACCTACGGGATCTCGCCGCCAATCCGTATCTGGACTGGCATGACGTGTTGGACCATCTGACCCGGCTGGCGGTGGACCAGCCGGTCCTCCTTGTCCTTGACGAGTTCCCTGAGCTGCTCAGCACCTCACCGGCGCTGCCGGGCGTGCTGAGATCGTTCTCGGACCGTGCGGGTGTGAACGGCGGTCTGCGCGTTCTGCTCTGCGGTTCCGCTGTCCGGACCATGCTTTCGATCCAGGAGACGAGAGCGCCGCTCTACGGTCGTTTCGATCTCACTCTTCAAGTGCAGCCGTTCCGGCCACATGAGGCGGCCGCGATGCTTCCAGGCCTAGCCCCTGCTCAGCAGGCTTTCGTCTACGGCATTCTCGGCGGGATGCCGCTCTACCTGTCTTGGTGGGATTCCCATCGGACAGTCGAGGAGAACATACTCGAATTGGCCTGCCAACCGGGCGCCCGGCTGCTTACCGAGGGACGTCTGGTGCTGGCCACCGAAGCCGGAGACGGCGATCTTCCCGGTGCGGTCCTGCGCGCCGTTGCCAAAGGACGGACCAAGTTCAACGAGATCGAGGAGGCGGTGGGCACCAATCCCACCCGGGCGTTGGATCGTCTGATCGAACTCCGACTACTTCAGCGGATTCTCCCGGTGACCGAGGACGAACGATCCCGGCGGAGGATCTACCAGATCAGCGATAATTTCCTGGCGTTCTTTCTCGGCCCGTTGCTTAAGTATCGGGGTGAGATCGAATTGGACCTCGGGGAGACGATCCTGCCGGCGCTGCTCGGCGGGCTCAACGATCACCTTGGTCCAATGTTCGAGGAGATGTTTCGAGAGCATCTGCGCCGCATGGCCAGGGCGGGCGAGCTCGGCCCTAACGTGGTAGCTGTCGGGCCGTGGTGGACTAGCGACGGTCAAAATGAAATCGACGCTGTTGCATTGGCAGAACCTGAGCGAACTCGCGTCCCAGTCCTCGTCGGTGAGGCCAAGTGGGCACGGAGCGTGCACACTGCTCGGTTGCGCGCCGAACTTCGAGAAAAGGCCGCCAAACTGACCGATGATCCCGACCGGCTCATCTACGCGATCTGCGCTCGTGAGTCCGTCATCCAGTCGGAAATGGGCGTTCTGCCGATAACGGCTGCTGACATCTTCGCTGGTTGACCGATGTCGCGGTCAGCTGCCGGGGCGGACCAGGCCGGTCTCGTAGGCGTAGATGGCGGCCTGGGTCCGGTCGCGCAATGCGAGCTTGGTGAGGATCCGGCTGATGTGGGTCTTCACGGTCTGCTCGGCGACGACGAGATATGCGGCGATCTCGGCGTTGGACAGCCCTTGGGCGACGAGTGCGAGGACCTCGGTCTCCCTTCTGGTGAGGTCCTCCACTTGCTCGTGGCGCGGGGCGCGAGGGGCGCCCATGCGGGCGAACTCGGCGATGAGCCGCCTGGTCACGGACGGGGCCAGCAGCGCTTCACCGGCGGCCACGACCCGCACCGCGTCGGCGAGCTCGCGGGCGGAGGAATCCTTGAGCAGGAAGCCGCTCGCGCCGGCGCGCAGCGCTTCATAGACGTACTCGTCCAGGTCGAACGTGGTGAGGATAAGGACTTTGGTCGAGTCGCCCACCGAGTCGACGATCCGCTTGGTGGCTTCCAGGCCGTTCAGAACCGGCATGCGGATGTCCATGAGGACGATGTCGGGAGACAGCTCGATGACTTTCTCCATGGCGTCGCGCCCGTCGGCGGCCTCGCCGACGACCTCCATGCCCGGCTGGGCGTTCAGCAGGACCGAGAAGCCCTCACGGATCATCATCTGGTCGTCGGCGATCAGCACCCGGATGGTCGTCACGCGTCCTCGCTCTCGGCCGTGCGCGGGTCGGTCGGCAGGAAGGCCGTCACCTGATAGCCGCCGTCCGGGGTCGGGCCGGCCTCCAGCGCGCCGCGCAGCATGGACGCGCGCTCGCGCATGCCGAGCACACCATGGCCGGTGCCGGGCTTGCCCTCGACCGGGGGCGCCCCGGGGGGTCCGTTCATGACGCGGAGGCCTACGCCGCCCAGCACGTACGCGACCTCGACGAGCACTTGCGAGCCGGGCGCGTGCCGCATCGCGTTGCTCAGTGCCTCCTGCAGGATGCGGAACGCCGACAGTTCGACGCCGTGCGGAAGGGGCTGGGGTGCGCCGGTGACCGTCGTGTCGACGGCCAGTCCCGCCGCGCACGCGTTGGAGACGAGTTCGCCCAGCCGCGCGAGGGTTGGTTGCGGCTGCTCTGGGTCACTTTCTTCGAGCCCGTCCGCGCGGAGCACGCCGAGGACGCGGCGCAGTTCGGACAGGGCCTGTACGGCGTTCTCACGAATGGCGGCGAAGCCGGTGACCAGCGCGTCGGGCGGGTCGGGGACTCGGTAAGGCGCGGCTTCGGCCTGGATCGCGATCACTGACATGTGGTGGGCGACCACATCGTGCAGCTCACGTGCGATGCGCGTCCGTTCCTCCAGAACGGTGCGGACCGCGCCCGATATGAGGAGGCCGTGTCGGCCCGCTGCCCTTCCGTCGTGGTCACGGGCCAACAGTAGGTGAACGGGACAAGCCGGGCATCGCCCGTCGGGACGATCCACTGGAGTAGTCCTTGAGTACCACGCCGACGATCAGCACCACGGCGAGGACGGGCAGCCAGGCGAGCCGTGCCAGGATCCAGCCCGGGTGATCGGGAGCGGTGTGCAGCCCCGGGAGTCTCCCGACCGGCAGCGCGACGGCCGTGGTGACGAGCATCGCGGTCTGATGCCACAGGAACACGCTGATCGCGGAGAGGTTCACCATCGCCACCGGCGCCCACACCGCCGGGCGGCGCATGAGGCGGCGCAGCGGACCGCGAAGGAGCAGCGCCAGGCCGCACTGGGCGAGGCCGAAGGTGACGGCGGCGAGGGTGGGCGGGTTGAGATTGGAGATCCGAGCCCCGGGGACGCCGACCATGGCCGCCGGATAGCCACACCACATGACCAAGGCGATGGTGGCGAGTGCGCCGAAGGCGAGCAGGGCGGCAGCCGTACGGCGCCGGGTGAACGCGCCGGAGGCCCACGCCGCGCCGATGCTGTACGGGACCAGCCAGCCGACGATGACATTGACCAGGCCGAGCCGGCCGGGATTCCAGCCCAGCCCGAATCGGGCGACGTCCACGGCGGCGACGACCGCGACCGCGGTCACGGCCAGCGCGGGGCCGCGTCTCGCCAGGCGGCGCACGACCGGCGTCGCGGCCGTGAGCAGGCCGTACACGAGCAGGAACCAAAGAGGGGAGAGGACAAGGGTGAGCATCTCGGCTTCCACGATGGAGCGGTGGTTGGCGGCATAGCGCGTTTCGAGCGTGCCGGCCGTGATGGCCGGAAGCGTCGGCGGAACGGGCGCGGGAGTGAACCGCCCCGCCGCGGCCAAGGGCAGCACGACTGCCGCGATCACGGCGGCCTTGAGCAGCCTGTGGCGGCGCGCTGGACTGCGGCGCGCTAGGTGGCGGCGTGCTGGACTGCGGCGCGCTGGGTGGCGGCGTGCCGGACTGCGGCGCGCTGGGTGGCGGCGTGCCGGACGGCGGCGGCGCAATCGCATGGCAGGCCTTCCTGTTCAGCTGATTCGGCTGAACAGGAAGGTACGGGTGAGCTCTTGTGGTCGGCGTCCCGCTGAAGAGTGGTTCGGCGGAGTCACTCCGGAGTACTACGGGCCATCCGGCTGGAGCTTGAGTGTGAGATCGCCCGGATCGTGCTGCGGGTCGACAAGAGCGTGGCGGCTGATGCTCGCCGCCGAGCACGGCTGTCACCGGCCGAATCGGCATCGACACCGAACTCTTGATCACACTTCCATGTGGCTCCCTCGCGGTCGAATGTGGTCAGCTGCAGGCCTCCTCGTGGGGGCGATAGGTGATCCGGCGGACGGCTGGAGCCGAGACGACCTGCACCATGTCGGTCCCCGTCGCGTTGATATGGACGAACCCGCCTTCGATGGCGACGCGCGACTGCCTGATCAGCCCGACCTGCCGGGCGTCGGCGTCGGTCACCGTGTAGCCGTCGACCAGCTCGACGTCGGCTCCTTCGCGCCAGGTGAGAGTCATGCCTGCACCTCCGGGAAATCCAGGTCCGGTTCGGCCAAGTGGTTGAAGTAGTTCGAAAGGGTGTTGAGCGCCACATGGGCCACGATTTCGGCGAGTTCGGCGTCGCTCACTCCAGCGGTTCGGGCTGTGGCGACGTCCTCGTCCTGGACCCGGCCGTTCTCGCGAACGATCTTCCTGGTGATCTGGAGGACGGCGTTGGCATGCGGGTCGGCGTCTTCGGCGGACCGCGTGCTCTTGAGCTCGTCTTCGGTCATCCGCAGGACACGGATGCCCCGTAGCGTGTGCGCGCTCACGCAGTAGGTGCACATGTTCTCTTGCGCGACCAGCAGCGCGATCTGTTCGCGGAGCCGGGCGCTCAGCCGGCCTGCCGAGAGCGCGTCCCGCATGGCCGGTAGGCCCGCAGCGCCGCCGGACTGTTCGCCAGCGCCGCGTAGAGGTTGGGTGTGCGGCCCAGCTGGCGTTTCGTCTCGTCAAGCAGCCCGTCGGGAGCTTCGGTGAGCTGGGGAATGCGTGGCATGGAACCTCCTGATTAAAACGGTACCGATCGGTTCCGTCTGAGCGGAGACGGTACCGATCGGTTCCGTTTGTCGTCAACACGCGTATCCTGGACGCATGCCGACCAACGCCCGCCAGAGGTTGCTGGACGCCGCTGAAACCCTCTTCTATGCCGAAGGGGTCCGTGCCGTAGGAGTGGAACGGATCCTGGACGTCAGCGGGGTCGGGCGGGCCTCGTTCTACCGGCACTTCTCCGGCAAGGACGACCTCGTCGCCGCCGTGCTGGAGCGTCGTGACCGCGAGTGGCGGGCGTGGCTGTCCGAACGGGTGACCGCGCTGGGCGGCGGCCCGCTGGCGATGTTCGACGCCCTGGCCGAACGGTTCGAACGTGCCGACTTCCGCGGTTGCGCCTTCATCAACACCATGGTCGAGGCGGCGGATCCGGACAGTCCCGCGCATCGCGTGGCCGTGGAGCACAAGAACCAGGTCGTGACGTACGTCGAGGGCTTGCTCGACATGGACGCGCAACCGGAGCCGGCGGCGCTCGCCCGTCAGTTCGTGATGCTCATGGACGGTGCGATCGTCACGGCCCTACGCGAGCGTGGCACCGAGCCGGCCCGCCGCGCCCGCATGGTCGCCGCCCTGCTCACGAGCCAGCCGGGGACAGGGGGCGCGCGTTCTCGTACGGCCGACGGGTGAGGGTGGCGAGCACACGCCACCCAGCGGCGACGGCGTGCTCCAGGAGTCCGCGATCGTCGCCGACAGCCACCGGATGGCCGACGGCGGTCAGCATTGGAAGGTCGCTCGCATGGTCGCCGTAGGCGTGGCTGGCCTCCAGCGGAAGGCCTCGGCTCCCTGCGTACCCGCGAAGCGCGTCGCCCTTGGCGGTGTCGATGACGGGCTCGACTATCTCGCCGGTCAGCACACCGTCACGGATGACCGGTTGGGTGCCGAAGACCCGGTCGGCTTGGACCTCGCAGGCGATCGGTTCCAGGCAGGCGAAGAACGACCCCGAAATCAGCACTATGTCATGACCGGTCTGCCGGTGAGCGCGCAGCTCGTCACGTACGGGCAAGTGGAAGACCTCGCCCCTGAGGCGTTCGTGGGCGAGCCACCGTTCGCCCGCGAGGCTGAGCTTGCGAGCGCTCTCTCCCGCGTACAACCGGTAGTAGCGGCGGTTGATCTCATCGCGGGGGACACCGGAGCGAGCGGCGACGCGGAGGCTGCCGGTGAGCCGCTCGAAGGTTGCCCGGGGCTCCGCGCGTTCGGCCAGGTAGAAGGCGAGGAAGCGCGCCATGCTCTTGAATCGGATGAGTGTCTCGTCCACGTCGAAGAAAGCTCCGGCGACGCTGGGGGAGGGTGTCAAGGAGGTGTCTCTCGCTCGTTTGTCCGGCTGTCTGCCCGGCACGGTTCAGCGTCCTCTTGAAAAGGCGGCCGTCCTGTCGGTTGTTCCGCCCAGCATGGCTTTGATCGCCTGGGCAGCCCGGCGGGACTCTATGGCCACGATCCTGCGCGCATCGAGGGCGGAGAAGTCCGCCTCGGTCCTGGAGCAGAGCTGGTTGCCCTGGTGCACCTCGACGTAACCACCGAACGCGAGCCTGCTGGGTTTGGCGACGTCCGCACGCTCCACGTGATAGTCGAGCGTCGCGTCCAGGGGGAACAGAAAGTTCTCGAACCGGGTGGCCATCACGTGGATCATGTAGCGATAGCGGCTGTCGGGCCACCGTGAGGCGAAGTAGCTCTCGGTCACCGCGACACATAGCTGGCGACAGGCCTCCACGGAGACCATGCCCTGTACGTGCTGGCCGGTTTGATGGTCGAGGAGCAGTTCATTGTCGTTGTGGACTCGCAGTATGGCGCGGAAGTGAGTGTCGGTGACTCGGGTGATCCCGGCGATCAGGACGTTGTCGGCATGGTGTTTGCGCGCCTCGGCGCGTCCGGCCAGGGGCGCCTCCGCCGCCTGGATGAGCACCTTGTCCATGAGCCCCCGTCGCATGAGCACGTCGCAGACGTAACTCAGCTCGTATTCTCCGATTCCCTGACCGGGAACCAGGAAGAGCGGGCCCTCCATGTTGTCGTACGCACCGTTGTTGACGGCATGGAGAAACCCGCTGAGGGTCTCGACGAAATCATGCCGGGCGAAACCTTCGAAGCGATCGCCAACGAGACAGACATTGCTGATCAGGTCGCTCAAGGCTTTACTCCTTGTGACTGGCGGGACATCATCACGGAAAATGCAAGGTTGAGTACATATTTTTCATCGACGATCTGGTCGCGTTGATAGGTCGCCATAAACGCGGGGCCGACCTGGGGTGTATTCCCGATAAGTCAGATGAGGTGGTTCCCGGTATGTCCGCCGGAGTTCGGGCCGTCGAGGGCGCCCGGCGGTTTCTATCGGCGGCGATGTCATGGACTTCAAGCCGTCGTCATCGTAAATCCGGCCGGCCGCGTGTCATCTCGGCATCGAAACCGCCGGGGTGCGTGCGCCGAGCTATCTGGTTGTTGCTGTGGGGTTGCAGCTAACTTCTCTAAAGAGGCCGCTGTGATTTGGACAGTAATCCCACGGAAATATAGTGTCAATAACCCCGGATGTGATCTATGCCACTAGAGGTCGTGATGGGAGAATCCATGATTGTCGATAGGCAATGATCTGGAAAGGGGGGTTATCCGCGGCGCTCCAGGAACCCGCCGAGGCGGTGATCACTCCTCGGCGCACAGTTTGAGCCAGTGACGCTGGGCGGCCGGATGCCAGGCCTCGTGCAGGTCGTTGAAGACGTTCGCCGCGCGGATGCCCATCCAGTCCGGGGGTAGCAGCTCCAGGGGCAGCTGCGGGTCGAGCATCGGGAATCGCCGCCACTCGTGCACCAGGCGGATCTGCGCGAGCAGCACGGGGTCACCGGCGTCCGGCCGCAGCCCGGCGAACTCCTGGATGAAGCCCTCGTAGTCGGTGGCGAGATCGTCGAGATGCCAGGCCTGCTCCACCAGCGTGCGCTCGGAGCCCATGCCGGCGTATGGGCCGTTGAAGGAGAAGGCGGCCACGTCCAGGCCGAGCTTCTCCACGACCTGCTTGGCCTCCGCCTCGCGCGCGGTGTGCGGGCCGACCCACACGCCGGGGGCGGGGCTCCCGAAACCGGCCCAGGTCAGCCGGGTGCGGAGCTGGTGGCGCAGTTCGCGCCTGGTTTCCGGGACGGTGGCGATCAGCACCAGCCAGCGGCCGTCCCAGGAGTCGCGGTCACGGCCGAAGGAGTAGATGCGCTCCGCGCCGTCGGCCAGCAGTTCGCGGCCGTGCTCGGTCAGGCCCCAGCGAACCCGGCGGCCGGAACGTTCCGACACGATCCAGCCGTCGGAGGCCAGCCGGGCCAGCGACTGGCGGGTCGACTTCTCCTCGACGCCCAGCCCGCCGAGCACGTGCAGCAGTGTCGAGGTCCACGCGGGCTCCCGAGCAGGCAGGACGTATTCCCCGAGGACGGTGAGCAGGACCGAGCGGGCGCTGCCGGATCCGGCCTGGTGGCGGCGGGAGAACGACGGACGCGCGGCCTCGGGCTCACGGGATGCGCGCGGCATGTTCGATCTCCTCTCGTGGCGGCCACCCGACAGTATTCCAAGGATCAATGCTACAAGTCATTGACGAAACGACATGTCGATGTAGCAAGTTTCGGCACACGTCGCGCACGTCGGCAGATGAGGACGAGACCATGCACGTTGAGTCGTTCAACGCCGGCGCCTACCTCGTTGGACGCCGACGAACTCGTCCAGTTCTGCCGGGACGGTCTGGCCTCGTTCAAGCGCCCCCGCGAGGTGCTGGTGCTGGAGGAGCTGCCCAAGACGGCCGCTGGCAAGATCCAGCGCGTGGTCATCAGAGAGATCGCCGCGAGGCTCCTGGATTAGCGTAGGCGGGCTGCTGGGATCGGGCGCCCGCCTACGCCGCGCCGCCGGCTAGGAGGCGGCCGACTGCTCGCGCTCCTCTTCGATGCGGGACTGCCGCGAGGTCTCCGGCATCCGCGCGTAGACGATGACGGAGACCAGCACACACCCCGCGACGTACCAGAAGAAGAAGGACTCATGGCCGGCCTGCTTGAACCACAGAGCCACGTACTCGGCGGTGCCGCCGAATATCGCCACCGTCAGGGCGTACGGCAGGCCGACGCCCAGAGCCCGGATGTGCGTCGGGAAGAGCTCGGCCTTCACCACGGCGTTGATCGAGGTGTAGCCGGTCACGAAGAACAGAGCCGACATCATCAGGGCGAACGCGGCGAGCGGGCTGGTGGTGCCGGACAGGATCGCCAGGATCGGCACGGTGAGCAGCGTTCCGCCGATGCCGAAGAACATGAGCAGGGGGCGCCGCCCGATCCGGTCGGAGAGCCGCCCGGCCAGCGGCTGCAGGACGACGAAGACGAGCAGAGCGAGGAAGTTGATCCAGGAGACGGTCTTCTTGTCGATGCCGGCCGTGTTCACCATGAACTTCTGCATGTAGGTGGTGTACGTGTAGAAGGCGACGGTTCCGCCGAGGGTCAGCCCGACGACGGTGAAGACCTCCTTCGGGTACTTCATCAGGGCGCGGATGGTGCCATGACCGCGCGCCTCAGTGGCGGTGTTCTTCGCCTGGCTGGTGAAGCTCTCCGACTCCTCCATCCCCCGGCGCAGCCACATGACCGTCAGCGCGCCGAGAGCGCCGATGCCGAAGGCGACGCGCCAGCCCCATTCGGACAGCTGGTCACTGGTGAGCACCAGCTGCAGGACGATCTGGATGCTGAGCGCGACAAGCTGGCCGGCCGCCAGCGTGACGTACTGGAAGCTGGAGTAGAAACCGCGCTTCCCAGGGGTCGCGACCTCGGACAGGTAGGTGGCGGAGGTGGAGTACTCCCCGCCCACCGAGAGGCCCTGTAGCAGCCGGGCCGCCAGGAGCAGCACCGGGGCGAGGACGCCGATGGAGGCGTGACCGGGAGTCAACGTGATGATCAGCGAGCCGACGGCCATCATGAGGACCGACAGCGTCAGCCCGTTGCGGCGGCCGTAGCGGTCCGCGTACCGGCCGAGCAGCCACCCGCCGAGCGGCCGCATGAGGAATCCCACGGCGAAGACGGCCGCGGTGCTCAAGAGCTGCGCGGTCGAATCACCGTCGGGGAAGAAGACCGGTGCGAAATAGATCGCGAAGGCGGCGTAGGCGTACCAGTCGTACCACTCGACGAGATTGCCGATCGACCCTCTCAAGATGTTGGCGACGACCCGTCGCTCGCTGCCCGGCCGTGTCGACGACCCGGCCTGGCCGATCCCGGTTGTGCTCACAGCTCGTCTCCTCTGTTGTGATTGGGGGGATTGCCGTGACGATATGAACGGGCCCGGGATCGCACGAGAGGTGACGAGGCAAATCTGATCGTCTCTTGATCTGAGCTCGCCGATTCGCCCCGGTGATCTCCAAGCGGATCCGTGAGGAGCGGTGACTGGCATTTGATGAACAAATGAGGGGAGACACGCCGATTGTGTTAAGCCCATATCAAATTCGGAAGTCGAACATGATTCCGGATGGGCGTTCTGGGCCTAGTGTGTGGCATGCGGCGCCCTCGACGTGCCCCGAGCACGCCGAGCGCGGCCGACAGGACAATGCGGGGGACTGGGCCGGCTCGCCACCGGACCCCAACAGCCGGAACCGGGCGTGACCAGCATGCGCGTGCTTGTTGTCGAAGACGACCTCAGGGTCGGTGCCGCGCTCGCGGCTGCCCTGCGCCGCCAGGGCTTCGATGTCCTTCGCGCTGGAAGCGCGGCCGAGGCGCTGGCCGCGCCCACCGTCGATCTGATCCTGCTCGATCTCGGCCTGCCCGACGGCGACGGCGTCGACCTCTGCCGAAGGCTGCGCCGGGAGGGCACCGAGGTCGCGATCATCGCTGTCACCGCCCGCGGCGAGGAACGCGATCGGATCGTCGGCCTGCGTGCCGGAGCCGACGACTACCTGGTCAAGCCCTACTCGATGGCCGAGCTCATGGCCCGGATCGACGCCGTGATGCGTCGCGTCCGGCCACGGCCGAAACCGGTCGTCGACGTCGGCGGCCTGCGCGTCGACCTCGCCGCGCACGTGGTCTCCCGCGACAGCCACGTGATCACCCTGACCCGCAAGGAGTTCGACCTGCTCGCCTGCCTCGCGCACGCCCCCGGCATGGTCGTGTCACGGGAACGCCTGCTCATCGAGGTCTGGGGCAGCGCCTGGCCGGGGGCGGGCCGCACGCTCGACGTGCACATGGCGACGCTGCGCGGCAAGCTCGGGGAACCGGCCGTGATCGAGACGGTGCGGGGCGTCGGATACCGGCTGGCCACGTGAAGGCCGTCGAGAAGGTGCGGGGCGTACCGGCCGGCCACGTGAAGGCCATGATGCGAAGGCTGTCGGCGGTCGTCCTCGCGGCGTGCCTGGCGATCGGATGTGCGGGTTCCAACGAGCCGCCCGCGCCGCAGGGCGAGATCCGGCTCGCCGCCGGAGCCCAGGGCGGCGTCTACGAGGTGTACGGCCAGGCGTACGCGGCGGCGATCCACGACCGGTTCCCGGACGTCGCGACCGACGCCATCACCACCGGCGGCTCCGTCGACAACATCGAGTTGATCACGTCTGGCCGCGCCGAGGCCGGATTCACGCTCGCCGACGTGGCGGCCGATGCGGTAGCCGGCCGGCCGCCCTTCCGGGCGCCGCAGCCGATCGTCGCCCTGGCGCACCTCTACGACAACTACGTGCAGCTCGTGGTGCGTGACGACGGCCCGGTGCGATCGATCCGCGACCTCAAAGGCCGGCGGATCTCGATCGGCGGCGAAGGATCGGGAACCGCCGTGGCGGGCGAGCGCATCCTCGGCGTCGCCAAGCTGCTCGACGAGGTCACACTCAGCCGCCTCGACATAGGCGACTCCGCTGCGGCGCTGGCGGCGAAGAAGATCGACGCCTTCTTCTGGAGCGGCGGGCTGCCGAGCGCCGCCATCACCGAGCTTCGCCGTACGACGCCCGTGCGGCTCATCGACCTGGAGGCGGTCGCGGACGAGCTCACCCGGGAATACGGCGAGCTCTACACCGAGACGACCGTTCCCGCCTCGGTGTACGACCTGCCCGACGCGGTGACGACGGTGAGCGTGCCGAACTACCTCATCGTCCGGCGCGACCTGTCTCCCGCGACGGCCTACTGGCTGACCCGGCTGCTTTTCGAGGGACAGCCCCGGCTGGCGGAGATCCACCCCGAGGCCCGGCGCCTCGACCCGGGCTCCGCGATCATGACCTATCCGCTCGACCTGCATGAGGGTGCGGCCCGCTGGTATCGCTCGGCCCATCGCTAGCCCGAAACCTGCCCGCCGGCATCGCTCGGCCCATTCGCCGGCCTCAAGCCGGCCCGCTGGTATCGCTGGCCCGAAACGGCCCGCCGGCATCGCAGGGCCTATCGCCAGCCTGAAACCGGCCCGCTGACATCGTTCGGCGCATCGCCGGCCTGCAGCCGGATGAGCACTTCGAGGCCCTGCGGGCGCAGCGCCGACAGTTCCATCGAGCCGCCGCTCTCCTCTGCCAGTGTGCGGGTGATCGCGAGCCCCAGGCCGGTTCCCCGCACGTTCTGGTGCCGGGGACTGCGCCAGAACCGGTCGCCGGCGCGGGCGAGCTCCTCCTCCGAGAGCCCCGGGCCGGAGTCCCGGACACGGATCTCGACCAGGCCCGCATGCGATCGAGCCGTCACCTCCACCGAGCTTCCCTTGCCGAACTTGAGCGCGTTGTCGAGCAGCGCGTCCAGGGCATGTTCGAGCAGGTCAGGGAGACACACCGCGACGACCCCAGGCGGGACGTCGATCACCAGTGTGGTGGCAGAGCTCTCGTACGCGATCTGCCAGGCGAGCGCGCGCCGCCGGATCGCGGCCGACACGTCCAGCGGCCGGGGCACGGTGTGCGTCGACTCGGCCCGCGCCAGGTCGAGCATCGCGTCGACGGTCTCCCCGAGCCGGTCCACCTCCTCCAGCGCGAACCCCAGCTCTTCGCGCCCGAGGGGATCGGACACGTACGACTCGGCGTTCTCCATGCGCAGCCGCAGCGCCGTGAGCGGATTGCGCAGCTGGTGCGAGGCCTGCGCGACGAACGCCCGCTGCCGCAGCACCGCGGCGCCGACGCTCTCCGCCATGGCGTTGAAACTCGCCGCCAGCCGCCGCAGCTCCGGCGGCCCCGTCCGGTCGGACACGTGCGTGGCGAGCCTGCCAGACTCCACCGCGTGCGCGGCCTCGTCCAGGTCGCGCACCGGACGCAGCACCCACCGCACGACGGGCACCGCCACGGCCAGCGCCACGACGAGCAGCGCGAACAGCCCGCCGAACCCGAGGGCGACGAGCCGCCCGGCGACCTCCCCGCGCGCGTTCCGGGTCGGCGAAATCGTGATGGCCGCGCCGAGCACCCGGCTGTCGCGCACGACGGGCTCGACGATGATGTACGGCCGGTCGTCCCACGGCCACAGGACATGAGGGCGCTGCGGCGGCCGGCCGGCAAGGCCGCGCAGGAGCGCGGTTCGCACCCCGTCGGCAGACGTCCCCAAGCCGTCCCGGGACGCGGCGATGACCCGGCCGTCGGCGTCGACGACCAGAACCGGCGTGTCGTACAGCTCGTCGTAGCGAACCAGGTCGGCGACCAGACGCCGGGCGCGCCCCGTGGAGAGCGCCGACTCGGCCACGTCCGCGAAGCGCGCGGTGTCGTCGGCCCGGCTGATGAACAGCTCCTGGGACGTCTGCTCGGCGCTGGTCACCGCGAAAGGGAGGCCGAGCGCCGCCACCAGCCCGGCGACCAGCACGAAGACGATGATCAGCAAACGTCTGCGCATGCGGCCTCCCTCCCGGACCAGCGCCGCCCGACGCACGCGCGGTGGAGCTTTCTACGCATTCTCAGCCATGCATGCCCAGCGGTGTTAGTCGCTGCGCCGCTCCTCGCCGCCGGACGGGCGGAGAGGCCGGACGGTCGCGGCGAGCCTAGCGACTCTGGCGAGCGCACCAATGGCATGACATGTTGTTAAGTGGGGAGGCAAGTGATGTAGCTATGTCTCCACGAGGAACGTGTCATGGCCGAGATCACATCCAGTCCGGTGAGCCTTCCGACCGCGCGTGTAAGCCGCTTCGACCCGCCGGAGGAGTTGCGGTGCTGGCGGGACGAGGCACCCGTCCGCCGGATGACCTATCCGGACGGGCATGAAGGATGGCTGGTCACCGGCCACGCCGCGGCACGTGCCGTGCTCGCCGACCCCCGCTTCAGCACCCGCCCCGAGCTCCTGCACTCGCCGATCCCCGAGCGGATCGCGCGCCAGAGCGACGTCCAGCTGCCGGCCGGATTCTTCCTGCGGATGGACGCGCCCGAGCACACCCGCTACCGCCGGCTGCTGACCGGCCAGTTCACGGTGCGCCGGATGAAACAGCTGGAGCCGAGGATCCGTGAGATCACCAAAGATCACCTGGACGCCATGGAGCGCGTCGGCCCCCCGGTGGACCTGGTCCAGGCGTTCGCGCTGCCGATCCCGTCGCTGGCGATCTGCGAGCTGCTCGGCGTGCCGTACGGCGACCGCGAGAGGTTTCAGAAGGACTCCGCGGTGCTGGTCAACCTCGACTCGACGCTGGATCAGGTCACGGCGGCGATGACGAACGTGTTGACGTACCTGCACGGCCTCGTGCTGCGCAAGCGCGCCGATCCGGCCGATGACCTCGTCAGCGGGCTCATAGCGGGTGGAGAGCTGACCGACGAGGAGCTCACCGGCATCACCATGCTGCTGCTCCTCGCGGGCCACGAGACGACCGCGAACATGCTCGCGCTGGGCACTTTCGCGCTACTCCGCAACCCCGCGCAACTGACCCGGGTACGCGACGACCCGACAGTGATCGACGACGCTGTCGAGGAACTCCTGCGCTACCTCACCATCGTTCACATCGGCCCGGTCAGGACCGCGCTGGAGGACGTGGAGCTCGACGGCCGGCTGATCAGGGCCGGTGAGTCGGTGACCCTCTCGCTGTCCGCCGCCAACCGCGATCCCGAGCGGTTCACGGATCCCGAGCACCTCGACGTCACGCAGTCGGCGACAGGCCACCTCACGTTCGGCCACGGCATCCACCAGTGCCTGGGACAGCAGCTCGCCCGGATCGAGATGCGCACCGCCTATCCGGCGCTGCTGCGGCGCTTCCCGGGCCTGCGCCTGGCCGTACCGGCTGAAGAGGTCCCGATGCGTACGAACATGTCCATATACGGTGTGCACCGGCTGCCGGTCACCTGGTAGGAGGCGAAACGGTGAAGATCAAGGCGGACAGCGGCGTCTGCATCGGTGCCGGGATGTGCGCCCTTACGGCTCCCGACGTTTTCGACCAGAGCGAGGACGACGGGACCGTGGTGTTGCTCGACCCCGAGCCGCCCACTCATCGTGAGACGGCGGCCCGACGCGCCGTACAGCTGTGCCCGTCCGGTGCCTTGTCGATCTCGGATGAATCGGAATGACCTCCTGAAGAGTTTCGTTTTGCATCGTTTCCGGGAGAGCGGCACGATCGGAGTCTGACGGTGCCTGGCTGAGACCTCGGAAAGGAGATGTAGGCGCGTGGACGAGGACGAGAGCCTTCAGTGGTATGGCCTTCATCCACGCGGCGAAAGCCTTGACGAGGTGCGCGAGCTGTTGTCGCTCCAGGCCGCGAAGGAACGTGCGGCGCAGGGGCGCGGTGACGTCGAGTTGATGAAGCTGTGCTGCGTCCAGCTGTTCAACGCCGGTGAGCTCCGCGGCGTGCTGTCCATCTGGCGCGCCAAGACGGCGAGCATGGACGCCCACTGCTCGATCGAGGCCCAACTGCTATGTGGGGCGGGACTGGCCGAGACGAAGGCGTTCTTGGCCGGTCGGTCCATGCAGGAGGCCGAGGTGGCTCTGCGGCGTTTGACCGTATGCGAGACCGCTGGCGATTTCGAGGGCTTCTCCGTCGCGAAATGGTCGGAGAGCTACGCCGACTACTACACCGAAGACGCCAACTGATCGCCCGTTGGCGGCACCGACCATCGATGGCGGATGCGCAGGGAGGGCGATTTGTCGCACCTGCCCGATACGGTCTCGCTCATAACCCCCTGGAGGGAGCGCCCGGTGTGAGACGCGGCGGTTGAACCTGGGAGAGCCGGAGAGGCCGGGCCTTCGGGCCGTCCACCCACTTCCCGCCACATGAGCACCCGCCGCCGAAATGGTCTCGGGCGCTTCCCTCCAGTGGGATTCTCGCGGCTGGGAAGGGAGCGCGACCGTGGACGCGTCCGGCACGACGACCGATGCGACGCTGGACCTGTTCCTGTCGGTGTTGGCGAACGCGACCGGTGACGACGGTTATCTCCTCCTGCGAGATGTCATGTCAGACGAGCTCGCCACGCATCGCGATCGATACATCGGGCAGGTTCGCGTGGCGACCTCACGCGCCCGTGAGAGACGCCTCCCGCACCGACTCCGCGAGCCGGTTCGGCTTCACCGCGCCCAGGCGTACGGTTTCCGCCAGGTCCCTTCCCAGCATCGCGGCGTCGAGATCGCCACGGGCCGCCAGCACCAGCAACGCGTCCACCGCCGCCGTACGCCACTCCCGGGACTTGCCGCCCAAGCCGTAGGCGAGGCCGAGATGGACCGCCGGGCCGGCGGGCCCACCGGCCTCGGCGATCACCGGCAGCAACCGCGACGCGCGATACTGGTCACCATCGGCCGCGTCCCCGAACACGTGCATGACGTGCGTGGCCGTCAGCTCCCGGTGTTCAGGCAGGATCGCGGCCCAGCTCACGGTCAGTCCCCACATGTCCGTGTCCGGATTATCCGGGCAATGGAGTAGCGCCGCGAAGGCCCCGCTCAGTTCGACGGGCGGGGTGATGGTCTGCGTTTTGGTGAGGAGGAGTTGCCCGCTGTACGGCCCCGCTTTCTGAACCGTGTGCTCAACCTTGGGATCGGGCAGCCCGCCGAGCCGCAGCCAGGTCGCGAGGCGCTGCCCCGCTGGTGAGGTGAGCCGGGAAGCCTCGGCCAGCACCTCCGGGGCGCAGTCCCGTGCCACCCGCAGCAGCGCCTGATCGAAGTCGGTCTCGCCGGGTTCCACACCGGCTTCCTCGTACGAGCGGAGGCGGCCGACGAGCACGTCCGGGTCGATCCTGCCGGTCACGTCACAGGGCGTGGCCAGCAGGAACGGCGGGCGATCATCGACGATCCGGGATAGGACCTCCAGCAGCCGTGTCGTCAGCACCCCGTCGAAACGGTTCGGGCGTCGCCCTGGACGATCTCTTT
>JBIOWF010000336.1:0-6596 GCA_044868295.1 Microtetraspora sp.
CTGTCCGACACGAGCGCCATCCTGATCCGCTCCGCGACCAGGGTCGACGAGGAGGCCATCGCCGCCGCCCCGCACCTCAAGGTGATCGCCCGCGCCGGAGTCGGCCTCGACAACGTCGACATCAAGGCGGCCACCACCGCCGGCGTCATGGTCGTCAACGCCCCGACCTCGAACATCGTCTCCGCCGCCGAGCAGGCCGTCGCGCTGCTGCTCGCCGTCGCCCGGCACACCGTGCCCGCCGCCTCGGCGCTGAAGGGCGGCGAGTGGAAGCGCTCCAAGTACACCGGCGTGGAGCTCGACGAGAAGGTCGTCGGCATCCTCGGCCTCGGCAAGATCGGCCAGTTGGTCGCCCAGCGCCTCCAGCCGTTCGGTGTCGAGCTGATCGCCTACGACCCCTACCTGCAGCCGGCCCGTGCCGCGCAGATGGGCGTCAAGCTGCTCTCGCTGGAGGAGGTGCTCCAGCACGCCGACTTCATCACCGTCCACCTGCCCAAGTCCAAGGAGACCGTCGGTCTCATCGGCGACCGTGAGCTGCACACCGTCAAGCCGTCCGTCCGCCTGATCAACGTGGCCCGCGGCGGCATCATCGACGAGAACGCGCTCTACTCGGCCATCAAGGAAGGCCGCGTCGCCGGCGCCGGCATCGACGTGTTCGCCAAGGAGCCCTGCACCGACAGCCCGCTGTTCGAGCTGGACCAGGTCGTGGTGACGCCGCACCTCGGCGCGTCCACCCACGAGGCGCAGGAGAAGGCCGGCACCCAGGTCGCCCGCAGCGTCAAGCTGGCCCTGGCCGGCGAGTTCGTGCCCGACGCGGTGAACGTCCAGGGCGGCGCGGTCGCCGAGGACGTGAAGCCGGGCCTGCCGCTCACCGAGAAGCTCGGGCGCATCTTCACCGCCCTGGCCGGCGAGGTCGCCACCAGGCTCGACGTCGAGGTGCGCGGCGAGATCGCGTCCCAGGACGTGCGCGTGCTGGAGCTGGCCGCCCTCAAGGGCGTGTTCACCGACGTCGTCGAGGACTCCGTCACCTACGTCAACGCCCCGCTGCTGGCCAAGGACCGGGGCACCTTGGTCGAGCTCGTCACCAGCTCCGAGAGCCCGGACTGGCGCAACGTCATCACCGTCAGGGGCGTGCTGGCCGACGGGCGCGCGGTCTCCGTCTCGGGCACGCTGTCCGGCCCCCGGCAGATCATGAAGATCGTCGAGGTCAACGGGTTCGCCATGGAGATCGAGCCCACCGACCACCTGGCGTTCTACACCTACACCGACCGTCCCGGCATCGTCGGCATCGTCGGCCGCCTGCTCGGCGAGCACGGCGTCAACATCGCCTCAATGCAGGTCGCCAGAGGTGAGAAGGGCGGCAAGGCGCTCATCGCGCTGACGGTCGACTCCGCGATCCCGTCCGACGTCGTCGAGCAGATCGCGGGCGAGATCGGCGCCGACAGCGGCCGCACGGTCGACCTCGAAGACTGATCGCCGGTCGCGACCTTCCGTCGCGCCCTCTGTTACGGCTTTTTCGTAGGCGGCTTTCTCGTACGGCGAGGCCCGCACCATGACACGTGTCAGGGTGCGGGCCTCGTTCGTGCCGGCTTTCGCGCGGACGGGCGGCGCAGTGGATCTCGAATGGTGAGATAGTAGGTCGTCCTACGAGATTCCTGGGGTAGCCTGGCTGGTAATGACGCGCCAGGTGTTCGTACTCCTTACCTGCCGCGGCGGGGCCTGATGGGACAGGCCGGCGACCCGCCGCGGTGAGCGGCGTTGCCGGCTGTCAGTCCCTTCGTTCTGTGACGCGCGATCCGTGTCCAGGCCGAAGCCCCGCTCCGGATTCGTGACCGGGATCCGTGTCCAGGCCCACCGTCCCACTGGGATCCACGCTCGGCCCGCTCACAGGAATGAGATCCACGATGTACGACATGTATCCCTGGAACCGTCCAGAGGACGCCAAGGACGAAGCCGCCGACGCCCTGCAGACCGCACTGGACCGTCGTGACAACGGCGGCTCCCCCCAGCCGCTCACATGACGCCACCGCCACCGCCACCGCCACCGCCACCGGCGAGGGCGAGGGCGAGGGCGAGGGCGAGGGCGAGGGCGAGGGCGAGGGCGAGGGCGAGCACGCACGTGCTACGTGACGCTGCCGCGCCCGCGGCGGGCGAGAGAGTCGATGGCCACGGCGAGGGCGAGCACGCACGCGGTGACCATGTATCGAACGGACGAGTCGACGCTCAGCAGGAACATGCCGTTGGTGATCGACTGGATGACCAGGATGCCGAGAAGCGCGGCATAGGTCCGTCCTCGGCCGCCGAACAGCGAGGTGCCGCCGATGACCGCCGCCGCGATCGCCATGAGCAGGATGTCGCTGCCGCCCGAGCCCTGGTTGACCGCGGACAGGCGGCTGGCCGACAGGATGCCGCCGAAGGCCGCCAGCGTGGACGACAGCACGAAGGCCAGCACGCGGATGCGATTCACGTTGATGCCGGCCCGGCGGGCCGCCTCGGCGTTGCCGCCCACCGCGTACATCCATTGGCCGACCGCGGTGTGCCGAAGGATCAGGTCGAAGCCCACCACCAGCGTGCCGAAGATGACCAGCAGGAGTGGCACACCGCGGTCGGCTGACATGATCAGTACGGCCGCCGCGAGCACTCCCGCGAGGCCGCCGACCTTGGCGATCAGCCACCATGCGGGCGTTACGGGCAGTTCGGCGGCGAGCCGCAGCCGCCGGTTGACCAGCCCCGACGCGCCGAAGACGATCGCCAGCCCGCCTGCGAGAAGCCAGGCCACTCCCACGGGCAGCCATGTGTCACTCAATTTCGCGACGAATCCGTCGAAGGGCAGGTTGATGATGCCGCCCTGGCCCAGCAGGTAGAGCAGCAGCCCCTGCCAGCCGATCAGGCCCGCAAGGGTCACCACGAACGACGGCATCCGGATCCGGGTGAACATCAGCCCGTGCAACAGGCCGATGAGCGCGCCCGCGACCAGGGCGACCGCGATCGCCAGGATCGGGTTCCAGCCTTGCCGTACCGACAGGATCGCCATCACCACGGCGCACAGGCCGCTGACCGAGCCCGCCGACAGGTCGATCTCGCCGAGCAGCAACACCATGATGATGCCGAGGGAGATCGTCCCGGTCGCCGCCATCTGCAGGACCAGGTTGGTGAGGTTCTCGGGGGACAGGAAGTGCTCGTTGAGCGACCCGAAGACGATCCCGATCGCGATCAGCCCGCCCACCACCGGCCACGCGCCCAGGTCTCCGTGCCGCAGCCGCTCCACCGCTTCCTTCGGCGTGTACGGCTTGCGCGTCAACGTCGTGCTCATTCGTCGATCACCGCTTCTCGGCCTGTCCGGGTCATGCGGCGGCTCCCGTGATCGCGGCCACGATCGATTCCTGGGAGGCGTCAGCCGTACGGAACTCACCGGCGTTGCGCCCGAGGCGCAGCACGACCACGCGGTCGCTGACGGCGCGCACGTCGGCGAGGTTGTGGGAGATGAGCAGGACCGCCAGGCCGCGGTCACGCAGCCGCCTGATCAGGTCGAGGACCTGTGCGGTCTGCTCGACGCCCAGGGCGGCGGTGGGCTCGTCGAGGATGACCAGCCGGGGCTCGCCGACGAGCGCGCGGGCGATGGCCACGGACTGACGCTGGCCGCCCGACAGCATCGCCACCGGCACGCGGATGTCGCGGATCCGCACGTCGAGCGAGGTCAGAAGGTCACGGGCGGATCGTTCCATCCGTATATGACTGAGCACGGCCCACCTGCGCCGCTCGGAGCCGAGGAACAGGTTGGCCACGACGTCGAGGTTCTCGCAGAGCGCGAGATCCTGGTAGACGGTCGAGATGCCCAGGGCCTGGGCGTCGTGCGGGTCGCCGATGCGCACCCGCTCGTCGTCGATCTCGATCCCGCCGGTGTCCGGGCTGATCGCCCCGGCGATGACCTTGACGAGGGTGGACTTTCCCGCCCCGTTGTCGCCGACCAGCGCGACGACCTCGCCGGGACGCAGGTCCAGGCTCACTCCCTGGAGAGCCTGGACCGCGCCGTAACGCTTGGAGACGTCCTTCGCGGAGATCATCTACTGGATTCCCGCCTTGTCGCACGCGTCCTTGAGCTCCGCGGTGCACACGTCGGCGGCCTTGTAGAAGCCGTCCTTGATGATGGTTCCGGCGATCTTGTCGGCCGTGACCGGGATGGGATCGAGCAGGAACGACGGAATGTCGGCGGTGCCGTTGTTCACGGTCGAGGTGGCGTTGGGCTGCCGGCCGTTGGTCAGCGCGACCGCCAGCTCGGCGGCCTTCTCGGCTTCGGCCCGGATGTCGAGGTAGATCGTCATGTACTGCTCGCCGCTGAGGATCCGCTGGACGGCGGCGAGCTCGGAGTCCTGGCCGGTGATCGGCGGGATCGTCGCGTATCCGGCGCGCTTCATGGCCGCGATCGCGCCGCTGGCCATGCCGTCGTTGGCCGACAGCACTCCCACGATGTTGTCGCGGCCGATCGCCGTGATGGCCTGCTCCATCTCCTGCTGGGCCTTGTCCGGGCTCCAGTCGGGTGTGTCGAACTCCCGCCCGATCTTGACCTTTCCGTCGAGGACGTTGTGCGCGCCCTTCTTGTAGTCGGCCGAGCTCGGGTCGGTCGGGGCGCCGTGGATCATCACGATCTCGCCCTTTCCGGCCGTGCCCTTGGCGTTGAGCGCGTCGAGCAGGGCCTGACCCTGCATCTCGCCGACGCGGACGTTGTTGAACGAGACGTAGTAGGCGTAGTCGATACCGGAGATCAGCCGGTCGTAGGCGATCACCGGGATCTTCTTCTGCTTGGCCTGGTTGACCAGTGGCGCGACGCCGGCGGCGTCCACCGCGTCGAGGACGAGCACGTCGGCGCCCTGGGTGAGGGCGGCCTCGACCTGCTGTTGCTGCTTGGCGGCGTCCTGGTCGGCGTTGGAGTAGAGCAGCTCGCAGTCCGCGCAGAGCGCCTTCACCTTGGCTTCGAAGAGGGGCCGGTCGAACGCCTCGTAGCGCGTGGTCTTGGACTCGGGCAGGAAGAGAGCGATCGTCTTGCCCTCCTTGGCGCTGCCCGCAGAGGGGCCTGCCGTCGTGTTGTCGCTATTGGAGCAGGCGGCACTCAGCAGGAGCGCCGCGATAGGGATGGCCAGCAGTCCTTGTCGCATGGCACGGATCCTTCCTCGTGACCCTGAAGGGGTTGATAAGAAAGGTAATTTATTATCAGCTGAATGACTAGGGGTACTGGATAGATCACAGTGCGGAGGAGCAGATGGCGCAGGGAGATCCACTGATGATCAACTGGCCCGCCTTTCGCGGCGGATATGCCAACCTTGGGAGCGTGGTCAGCATCGGCGGTGGAACCGCCAACACGACGAGCTTGCTCCGTGTGATGAACGAGCGAGCGGTGTTCGCGGAGATCTTCCGGCTGGGCAAGGTTTCCCGCCCCGAGCTCGCCCAGGCCACCGGCCTGTCCAAGCCCACGATCTCGGTCGCCCTGGCAGACCTGGAGCGTGCCAGGCTGGTCCGGCCCATCGGCCTGCGCACCGGCAACGCCGGCCGCGCGGCGCTCCTTTACGAGATCCGCCCGCAGGCCGGCTGGGTGCTGGCGGTCGACATCGGCCGTTCCTACGTTCGGCTCGCCCTCGCGGACCTGGTCGGCGACATCGTCGCCCGTCGGGACGAGCCCTCGCGGGCCGAGAGCCGCGACGACCTGATCGCCCAGCTCACCGAGATAACGGCCGAGCTCAGCGCGGAGGCGGGGCTGGGCTCCGGCGACATCACGCTCACCGTGTTCGGCACCCCCGGCATCCACGACAAGGAGACGGGCGCGCTGCGGCTCGCCCCCAACCTTCCCGGATGGGAGCAGGCGGGCACCGTCGAGAGACTCGCCGAGGTCTCCGGTTCTCCGTACGTGCTGGAGAACGACGTCGATCTCGCAGCGGTGGGGGAGGGCGCCTACGGCCTGGGCCAGGGCCTGTCCCACTTCGTCTTCGTGTCCATCGGCACCGGCATCGGCATGGGCATCGTCATCGACGGCAAGCTTTACCGCGGCTCACAGGGGGCGGCGGGAGAGATCTCCTACCTGCCTGTGGGAGAGGGCGACCCGCTGGTCGACCAGGGCCGCGGCATGTTCGAGTCGGTCGCCTCCGCGGACGGTGTGGTCGCCGCCGCAGTACGGCTCGGCATGATGGCCGCCACCGCGAAGGACGTCTTCGACGCGGCCCGGAAGGGCGACGAGACCGCTCTGCGGGTCGTGGCCGCCGAGGTCGACCACGTGGCGCATGCCCTCGCGGGGGTGGCCGCGGTGCTCGACCCGGAGCTGGTGGTGCTGGGCGGCGGCATCGGCACGCAGGCCGGCGACCTCCTGATCACCCGCGTGGCCGAACGCTTGAAAACCCTGGTCGCGCTGCGCCCGCCCCGGATCGAGACATCGACTCTGGGCGTCGACGCGGTGCTGCTCGGCGCGTTGGCCGTCGGCCTGACCACAGCACGTGATCTGGTCTTCGATCGGGCCGTCGCCATGACGCCGCCCGGATGAGCCTTGGCGCCGCCCGGATGAGTCGTTCATGACGTCGCCCGGATGATGAGACCGATGTTCGATCTTCGAGACG
>JBIOWF010000337.1:0-5533 GCA_044868295.1 Microtetraspora sp.
GGATTCACTCTGGTCGTCCGCTGCGGCATGATCGTACCTCCTCATCAGTCTTCCTGGACCGGCGGAGACGTGAATGACAAGACCATCGCCGACGCGGCGAGCCGCTCACGATCGCTGCTATCCTCCCTGGCACCCCGAGAACGGGAACGGCACCACGAGCTGATAGGGGCTGTCCGCCACCGGCGCTCCGTCGAGCGTGACGTCGACGCGGTAGATGCCCACCGGGAGGTTGAGCGCCGCGGTGTACCCGCCGTCGCCGGCGTCGCTCGGGGTGATTGCGGGCCCCTCGTTCACCCGGATCCGGAACGCATCGCCGCCCCGCGTGATCCGGTTGCCGAACGCGTCGAACGCCGTGATCGTGATCCTGGCCGGAAGCTGGGACGACTCGACGCAGCCCGGCACCGCCGCCGCCGACTTACCCGCGTCCGTCGGACCCGCCCGGACCGCGCTCGAGAACGGCGAGCCGCTCACCGCCGTCCCCGACACCCGCACCTGCACCCGGTCCGTACCGGCCTTCGTCGGGGTGTACGCGGCCGTGTAGCGACCGCCGCCCTGGTCCGTCACGCTCAGCGAGCTCTTCGGATTGGCGCCCGAAACCGATACCGAGATCACGCTCGCCCGGCCGGTCACGTCGTTTCCCTGCGCGTCCTTGAGCCGGATTTCGACGCTGGTCCCCTGCCCCGCCGTGCCCTCCGGCACCGTGGCGACGCTCCGCGCGGCGCTGGGGGTGCCCGCGGACACCGTTACCGTCGCGGTCTCCGCGATCGGGGTTCCTCCGATCGTGGCGGACACGACGTGGTCGCCCGGCGCAGTCGCGCTCAGGACCCCGGTGGTGGCGCCGTCACTCCCCGTCGGCTGCGCCGGCTGGGTCAGCGCGTTCCCATCGCCGGTGGCCGAGAGGGTGACGGTGGCGCCGGGGATAGGATTGTCGAACCCGTCGCGCGCGGTCACCGTGATCGTGCTCCGGCTCGATCCGCTCGACGCCGTGATCGCCGCCGGCGAGGCGCTCACTCCGCTGTTCCCGGCGTCCAGCGCGCCGGGCGTTGCCATGGCGGTAAAGGTCACGGGGCTGCCGCTCACGTCGAGCCCCGAGAGCGTGGCCGCCACTGCGTTGGCGCCGGCCTTCTGACCCAGCGTCCACCCGCCGGCCGCCGCGACGCCATCGGCGCCGGTCACCGGCGTGGCGCCAGTGAGCCGTCCGCCGCCACCCGTTACCCTGAACGTCACCGGGATGCCCGCGAGCGGGTTGCCGTCCGCATCGCGCACCAGCACCGCCGGCGGCACCGCCACCGCCGTCGCCACAGCCGCGGACTGTGCGTCGCCCGCCGCGGCCTCCATCGCCGCCGGCGCGCCGACGCCGAGCGCCACCGCGGCGGTGGCCGAGGCAAAGCCGTCGGCGGTGAAGGCGAGGGTGCGGGTGCCGGGCGACCCCCCGAAGGCGAGATCGGTGAACGTCACTCGACCGGTGGGGTCGCTGGTGGCGGTCGTCCCGCCGGCCAGAGTGCCGCCGCCGCTCGAGATCTGCGCGGTGACGGTGACGCCCTCGCGGGCGACGTCGTTGCCGTCCGCGTCCTGGAGCTGGAGCACGGGCTGCGGACTCAGGGGCACGCCGGCCACGGCGACCGCCGGCGGCGCCACGGCCAGCGCGAGCCGCGCGGCCACGCCGGTCGCGAGGAACACCGCCGGCTCGGGCGGGTGCTGGATGCCGCGCAGCTCGGCGGTGGTGACGTAGGTCCCGAGCGTGGTCCCGAGCATCCGCTGGGTGCCGGCCTCGCCGCTGGACGACGTTACGCTGGTCGCCGGGCTCACGCTGCCGCCCACCTCCGCCGTCCAGGTCACCTCGACCCCGACGACCGGATCGCCGAACCCGTCCGCCACCCGCACCACCAGGGAATCGCCCAGCGGCTCGCCGGTCGTCCCGCTCTGCCGGTTGCCGCGCACCGCCGTGATCTGGGAGGGCTGGCCCTGGTTGGGCAGCGTCAGCTCGCCGCCGCACGCGGCGAGGCCGGTGAGAAGGAGAGCGAGCCTTGCCGCCACGCGCGGACGGATCTCGATGCCACGCTCCGCTACGCCGCAGCGCGTGATGGACGATGGAGCAGGCCGACGAAAGCGGCGGGCATTCGAGAAACGCAGGAGCATATCCGGGCAACGACGTCGGGAAGATTCGGAACTCTACTGCCTGGGACGGAGGGGGGCTAGGGCGGCGAGGCCAAGGGTTCCCGCGTGTCTGGTTTCGCCGGGAACTTCCGCAGTACTCAGGTGGGAGGGACTCTGCACCGGTCACGCGGGATCACCCGGCGGCGCGCACCGCTCACCAGGTGGACGGACATGAACATCACCCTGCATTGGCTCAGGCATTCGCTCGTCGCTGTCGCGGGCATGGCCCTGTTGGCCGGGTGCGCCGACGACTCCCCCGTTGACCCGGTCGCTACGCTCGCGACGGCAGCGGGCTCGGGCACCGACCATCCAGCCGCGGACCTCGGCACCTGCGACAGCCTAAGCGTGCCGGCAGGGAGCCAGCTCGCGTTCCGAGCGTACGCCCAGGGCGTGCAGGTCTACCGCTGGGACGGCACGAACTGGAGCCTGGTTGGGCCGTCGGCGACGTTGTTCGCCGATGCCGAGGGCAATGGTGCCGTCGGCACGCATTGCACCGGTCCAACCTGGGAGAGCACCAGCGGCAGCACCCTGGTCGGCGCGATCAGCAAACGCTGCACCCCGAACCCCGACGCCATTCCGTGGCTGTTGCTCCGGGCGGTCTCGAGCGAGGGGCCCGGCGTCTTTCAGGGGGTGACGCACATCCAGCGCGTGAACACCGTGGCCGGCAAGGCTCCGACCGAGGCCGGGACCTTCACGGACTAGGTGAGGGATATGCCGTACACGGCCGAGTATTTCTTCTACCGGGCTCCCTGAGGGCCCGGCTAGTGGCGCGTCCAGAGGATGGCTGGATTCCGGTCCTCCTCTGGGGCATCACCCTCGCCCGCGATCTGACCCTGCGGATTGATGGCTTGCGCGGCGCTGAAGGTTCCGCCGGGCAGCTTCCCCAGATCGATGACGTCGCCATGGTCCCACAGAACGGCATGCGACTCGCCCGCCGCCGTCTGGCTCGAGCCGACCACCTGACCTCCGGGATTGATGGACTTGGCCCCGCTGTTGGGGCCGCCGAGCGTACCGAGATCGGTCATGACGCCGGCGTCCCAGAGGAAGGCGTGGGTGTCGCCCTGCGCCGTCTCGCTCGAGCCAACCACCTGGCCGGTGGGACTGATGCCGCCGGCAAAGCTGTTGCTGCCCCCGAGCGTGCCCAGTTCGGTCGTCGTGCCGTTCTCCCAAAGAACGGCCCGAAAGGCGGCTGCTTCCCGGATGTACCCGACCACCTGCCCCGCCTGGTTGATGTCGGACGCATGGCTGAAGGTCCCCGCCACCGGATGCAGGTCGGTCATGACGCCGTTCTCCCAGAGGAAGGCGTGGGTGTCGCCTGCCGCGGTCTCGCTTTCGCCGACTACCTGGCCCCTGGGGTTGATGGCCAAGGCCCAGCTGAAGAGACCGCCCAGGCTCCCCAGGTCGGTCATGACGCCCCTGCTCCAGAGAAAGGCGTGGGTTTCGCCCGACCCGTTCTCGCTCATGCCGACCACCTGGCCCTCGGCGTTGATGCCGAACGCTCCGCTGAAGGAGCCGCCCAGGGTCCCCAGCACCGTCACGGCGCCCCGGTGCCAGATGACCGCCCGGACATCCACCAGGGTGCTGCTGCCGTCTACCGTCACCCTTCTGCCCCGCTGACCGACGATCCGTCCCGACGGGTCGATGTCAAAGGCCTCGCTGAACTCCTGATCGAGCCTGCTCAGGTCGACCGCGGTGTAGGCACTTGCCGTGGCTCGGGACAGGCTCGGGCCACCGGCGGGATCGGTCGGGGCCTCCTCGGACGTGCAGGCCGCCATCGCAACTGCCAGCACGGCGCAGAGCGAGGCTATCCGCCGTCCGGCACGCTGGTTGACGGGGCTCGCGTCAAGGAATGTATCCGGCATGATGTCTCTCCTGAGAGCGTTGGCAGGCTTCATCTGGGTTGCCTGCATCCTATACAAGCTCGTTCAAGCAACTCTCAAGTGGCCAGTCCTCGAGGGGCACGCCCGTCCCAATTGCACGGTGCGTTCGCCGGCAGGCATTCTCCTGCACTGTGATCCCGGTCCCCCACAGTCGAGCTCGCCATGCACATGGTCGAAGGCGGCCTGGACGACCCGCGCGTCGTCGCCCTGCTGCACACGCACCAGACCCGCGCTCGGGCGGAGACCGCGCCGGGGAGCGCCCACGCGCTCGACCTCTTCGGGCTCCGGGCGCCCGAGGTGACCTTCTGGTCCGCGTGGGATGACGCGGCTGAGCCTCGAGACGGGGTCGTGGCCGTACTTCGCGCCGGCGCGGGCCTTGTATGCGCGGCATGGGTTCGTGGAGTGCGGGCCGTTCGGGGAGTATCGGGAGGATCCGAACAGCGTGTTCATGACGTTAGTGCTCGAGACGGATTAGCGGCCGCCAGCCGGTGAGTCTCAGTACGCGACC
This sequence comes from Microtetraspora sp., assembly GCA_044868295.1. Lineage (GTDB taxonomy): Bacteria > Actinomycetota > Actinomycetes > Streptosporangiales > Streptosporangiaceae > JBIOWF01. The sequence goes on from JBIOWF010000337.1 coordinate 4,546, forward strand.
CCGAAACGACGGCCAACGTTCCGGGGACGCTCCAGCTCGTCGAGCACCGCGACGGCGTAATCCTCGAACGAGATGAAGCTCTTCCCCGCGGAGTCGACCAGGAACTGGTCGCCGGTGGTACGGTATCTCCCCGTCCGCTCGCCCGGGCCGATCTCCGCCGCGGGGCTCAGGTAGGTCCACTCGAGTCCCTCCGCCTCGTTGCGCCACACCGCCAGCGCCTCACGTCCCTCGCGCGACTCGGCCTTGTAGATCTCGGGGAAGTCTGGCAGGTCAGCGAGCACTTTCCCGGGTGCGACCTCGAGACTGCTCGCGCCTCCGACATAGAGCACGCGTCTCACGCCGGCCGCGCGGAGCCCCGCGATGAGGGCGCGCGCATTGGCCGAGAGCGAGGGCGCGGGGAGCCCGCGCGGGTTGGGGCGCGGAGAGATGGCGCTGACCACCGCGTCGGCGCCCCGTACGACTCTGGCGACATCGCCGGCGTTGGTGGCATCGCCCTTCACGAGGCGCACGCGTGGATCGGGCGGCTGGACTGCGTCGGGGTCGCGCACCACGCCGATGACCTCGTGCCCGCGGCTCAGGGCTTCCGTCGCGATGCGCCGGCCGATGTTTCCGGTGGCTCCGATGACGACGAGCTTCATGGCCAGTTGCTCCTGCGTGAGCCGATTCCCGGAACATATCACGTAGGGGAACACAATCGCCCGCAAACGGTTTTATTTCTGGAAAGGAGAATCGCCATGAACGAGCAGGAGAGCGGGAATCGCTCGGCCGTCGCCGGGCAGCGCACCGAGGTGGCCGTGCTCGCCGGCGGCTGCTTCTGGGGAGTGGAAGAGATCCTGCGCGCCGTCCCCGGCGTGCTCGACACCGACGTGGGCTACACCGGCGGCTGGCTGCCGAATCCGACGTACCACGACACGCACGAAAGCAAGTCGGGCCACGCCGAGGCGATCCGCGTGACGTTCGACCCGTCGGTGCTCAGCTACGAGGAGCT
>JBIOWF010000338.1:0-9515 GCA_044868295.1 Microtetraspora sp.
GGCGGGCTCACCTCCAAGCTCGCCATCCCGAGACCGCCCCGGTCGCTGAGCCGGCTAGGGCGGTAGTACGGACCGGTCCCCGTCCCGACCGAGTCCAGTCACCACCGCTGCTTCCCGATCCCTCGCACCATCCCGACCGTAGTGGGCGGTCTCCCGCACTCAGCTGGAGGCGAGCCTTGTCAGCTCGGTCTCTGTGATGAGCCGGGAGCGAATGAGGAACCGCAGGCCGAGCGGAGCCTCGAGGCTGAAGCCGGCGCCACGGCCGGCGACCACGTCGATGGTGAGGTGGGTGTGCTTCCAGTATGCGAACTGCGAGGCGGACATCCACACGGCTACCGGCTCGATACCGGATACGTCGAGGTCGCCAAGGTGGACATCGGCCTCGCTGGTGACGAACTCGCCGACGGGGAAGCACATGGGAGAGCTGCCGTCGCAGCAGCCCCCCGACTGGTGGAACATCACCGGACCGTGCGTCGCGACGAGGCGGCGGAGGAGTCCTGCCGCCTCATCGGTGAGGGCAACTCGCTCCCGGCGTGCGTTGCGCGCCTCTCGCGACTCGCCGGGCTCGCGGGTGTCGATGCGCCCATCGCTCGGGCTCGCCTGCTCGCCCGAGCGGAGCTTCCGGGACCCCTCCGCCCCGCGCGCATCCCTCGTTCCTCGCGATCCGCTGGGCTCGGACATCAGAAGAAGCCGAGCGGCTGGTCGGAGTAGCTCACCAGCAGGTTCTTGGTCTGCTGGTAGTGGTCGAGCATCATCTTGTGCGTCTCGCGGCCGATGCCGGACTGCTTGTAGCCGCCGAACGCCGCATGGGCCGGGTAGGCGTGGTAGCAGTTGGTCCACACCCGGCCCGCCTGGATGCCGCGGCCCATCCGGAAGGCCCGGCTTCCGTCGCGGGTCCAGACGCCGGCCCCCAGCCCGTAGAGCGTGTCGTTGGCGAGCTTCAGAGCGTCGTGCTCGTCGTCGAAGCCGGTCAGCGCGACGACCGGTCCGAAGATCTCCTCCTGGAAGACCCGCATCGAGTTGTCGCCCTCGAACACGGTCGGGTGCACGTAGTAGCCCTCGGCCAGGTCGCCCTCGAGGACGTTGCGCTCGCCGCCGATCAGGACCTTCGCACCTTCCTGGCGACCGATGTCGAGATAGGACAGGATCTTGTGGAGCTGGTCGTTGGAGGCCTGGGCGCCGATCATCGTCTCGGTGTCGAGCGGGTTGCCCTGCTTGACCAACGCCACGCGGTGAAGGGCGTCCGACACGAAGTCGGAGTAGATCGCGCGCTGGACCAGCGCGCGGGAGGGGCACGTGCAGACCTCGCCCTGGTTGAGCGCGAACATCGTGAAGCCCTCGAGGGCCTTGTCGTAGAACGAGTCGCGATGAACGGCGACGTCCTCGAAGAAGATGTTCGGGCTCTTGCCGCCCAGCTCCAGGGTGACCGGGATCAGGTTCTGGCTGGCGTACTGCATGATCAGCCGCCCGGTCGTGGTTTCGCCGGTGAAGGCCACCTTCGCGACGCGTGGTGACGAAGCGAGCGGCTTGCCAGCCTCGACGCCGAACCCGTTGACGACGTTGAGGACGCCCGGCGGCAGTAGATCCTCGAACAGCTCGACCAGCTTCAGGATGGACCACGGCGTCTGCTCGGCCGGCTTGAGCACGACGGCGTTGCCGGCGGCGAGGGCGGGCGCGAGCTTCCATACCGCCATGAGGATCGGGAAGTTCCAGGGGATGATCTGGCCGACCACGCCGAGTGGCTCGTGGAAGTGGTAGGCAACGGTGTTCTCGTCGAGCTCGCCCACGGTGCCCTCCTGGCCGCGCAGGCAGCCGGCGAAGTACCGGAAGTGGTCGACGGCCAGGGGGAGGTCTGCCGCGAGCGACTCGCGGACCGGCTTCCCGTTGTCCCAGGTCTCCGCGACGGCGAGCGCCTCGAGGCCGGCCTCCATGCGGTCGGCGATCCTCAGCAGGATGTTGGACCGCTCCGTGGGAGAGGTCCGGCCCCACTTGTCCGCAGCCGCGTGGGCGGCGTCCAGTGCGGCCTCGATGTCGTCCGCGGTCCCGCGCGCGATCTCGGTGAAGGGCCTGCCGTTGACCGGCGAGGTGTTCTCGAAGTACGACCCGCCTCGGGGGGCGACCCACTCGCCGCCGATGAAGTGGTCGTACCGGCTCTTGACCGAGACAGGGGAGGTGGCGCTGCCGGGAGGGGAGAAGACGGTCATGGTGGCTCCAAGGCTCGGGACGGATGTGTGATGACCGCCACAACCTAGGAGCGCCAGCGTTACGGCAACGTTGCCGCAACCGTCGAAGGACCGGCTGGACGGGTCCGGCCGCTCGGGTACCCGTGCTCCTACAGCCCCAGCTCACGGTCCAGGCGGGCGATCTGGCCGTCGACCAGAGCGCGGAGCGGGGAGGTGGTGCCGATGGCGTCCCGTTGGGCGACCCACATGTCGTAGTCGTCGGCGCCCCAGGACGAGCGCGTCCAGGTCGACATGAGATCGGGACTGCACGAACGCATGAGGGCCCGACGCAGCGACTCGGTGACCTCATCGCGCAGACGTACGACGCCGGGGGAGGTCGAGCGGGGCAGCAGCGGGCCGCGGTAGGCCCGCAGCGCTCCGGCCCCGTCGCCGGCGGCCAGCATCGCCTCGACGGCGAGCCAGTCGCCGCTGACGGTCGCGGCCAGCCGGTACGGGCGCGAGACGAGCAGCTCGGAGCCGAGGAGGCTCCGCAGCCGGTTGAGCTCCGCACGGAGCGTCGACTCACCGCCGTCGTCCTCATAGAGGAGTACGGCGAGCTCGTCGCCGGACAGCCCTCGTGGCGCGGATGCCAGGAGAAGCAGGATCTCGCTGTGCCGCGGGCTGAGCCGCAGTGTCTTGGGTGGGGAGCCGCCTTCCTGCACGGTGACCAGTGACTCGTTCCGGCCGAGCGACTCGATGAGCACATGCAGGCCGTTCGGCCTTTCGGCGTACGACGGCTCGTTGCGGGTGAGCATCGCGCGCGCGATCTCCGCCTCGGCCATGCGAGCCGCCGCCCGGACCATCGCGACCGTTTCGGGCTTGACGCTGGTCTCGCTGCCGGTGATGTCCAGGACGCCGAGCAGGGCCGCCGACGACGGGTCGTGGATCGGCGTGGCTGCGCAGCTCCACCGCTGAACCGAGCGCCGGAAGTGCTCGGACCCGATCACCGTCGCCGTACGACCGGTCGCGATCGCCATACCGGGGGCGTTGGTCCCGGCGACGCGCTCGTCCCAGCTGGCGCCCTCGACGAACCCGATCCCCTCGGCTGCTCGCAGCACCCTGGCGTTGCCGCACACCCAGAGCAGCTGTCCGCCCGCGTCGGATACGGCCATGATCGTGCCGCAGTCACGTGCCGCCTGGCCGAGCACGTCGTCGAGAAGCGGGAACACCTGGGCCAACGGGTGCGCCTCGCGGTAGTCGCGCAGGCTGTCGGACGCGAGCGTGATCGGTGCGTCGACCGTCTCCGCGTCGACCCCAGCGGCGGCGGACCGGTGCCAGGACTCTGCCACCTCAGCCCGCATGGCCTTGCTCATCGCTTCATCATCACACGGCATCGTTGCATCGACGCTGCATCCGGTGCCGTTCGTGGGCCCACGGCTGGCCCGGACGGGAGCGCCCGGGCCAACCGGGGTGCGGGAGAGTCAGGGGTGTCCCTCACGCCACGGAGCTGGGCGCCGTCCCGCGCAGATCGAAGACGATGCGAGCCTTGACGAGGCCCTTCTCGACCTCTTCGAAGCTCTCGTTGACCTCGTCGAGGGTGCGGGTCTCCCGGATGATCCGAGTGCGGCCGAGCGCATGGATCGAGTACACCTCGGCGAGATCCTTCCGCGTCCCGACGATGGACCCGAGGACCGTGATGCCGTTCAGCACGGTCTCGAAGATGGGCAGCCTCACGAAGTTGTCAGCGGGCAGCGCGACGAACACCAGTGTGCCGCCTCGACGCAGGGAGCCGAACGCCTGCTCGAACGCCTTCGGCGCCACCGCAACGGAGATCGCGGCATGGGCTCCGCCGAGCGCTTTGATCGCGGCGACCGGGTCCTCAGTGAGCGCGTTGACGACGTGATCGGCGCCCAGCTCCGTCGCCAGGGCCAGCTTGTCGTCGCTGATGTCCACCGCGACCACTGACGCCCCGCTGATCTTGGCGTACTGCAAGGCCAGGTGGCCGAGCCCACCGATGCCGAACACCGCCACCAGCTGCCCGGGCCGCGCTCCGGAGAGCTTCACGGCCTTGTAGGTCGTGACGCCTGCGCAGGTCAGCACTGCCGCGTCCAGCGGGTCCACCGAATCGGGGACCTGCGTGACGTAGGCGGCGCTCGCGACCGCGTACTCGGCATACGAACCGTCGGCTCCGTAGCCAGTGTTGACCTGCTGCTCGCACAGGGTCTCCCACCCGTCGATGCAGTAGTCACAGACCCCGCAGGCCTTGCCGAGCCACGGAATCGCCACGCGGTCCCCAACCCGCGGCGCGGTGACGCCCGGGCCCACCTCCTCCACGATCCCCACACCCTCATGTCCGGGGATGAAAGGAAGCTTCGGCTTCACCGGCCAGTCCCCGTGCGCAGCGTGGATGTCGGTGTGGCACAGGCCGGCCGTCTCGATCCTGACGAGGACCTCGCCCGGCCCGGGCGTAGGCGTCGGGGCTTCTTCGATCTGCAGCGTCTGGGTGAAGTCGTGGACGACAGCCGCCTTCATGGGGATCTCCTTCGTGAGGTGCTGCGCAGGGAGGACCGGCCAGGGGGACCCTGTGCAACCGGGTAGTGGGTACGGCGGTGAGCGCCGTGGGGGGTGGCGGGAACTTCACGAGTGACTCCCGCGGCCCGTGGTGTTGCGACGGTCACAACCTAGGAACGGCAACGTTGCGCGGACGTTGCCCAAGGCGACCGGTAACCGCTCGGGTCCGCTCGAACCACCGATGGTCACGCAGGACGACGACCTCGACCAGCTCGGGGCGCTACTGGTCTCGATGTGAGCCGCGTCCGACGCTCCTCGGGCAGCAGTCAGCCACCGAAACCGCCGCAGCCGGATGTCTACCGAAGCAGGCGCACTCGGATCGGTAGGTCGAGATCGGCCCAGGCGCGATCAGCGGTCAGCACCTCGGCGGGGGTGCTGCGGACCGCCAGCGCCAGGCAGCAGCGATCGCCCAGTGACAGCAGCCTGCCACCGTCGAGGGACCGCATGGCGCCCGCCAGCTCCCCGTCTGCCTCGGTGACGGGTTCGATCACCACACCGGCGGCTGTCAGCAGCCCTCGGATCTGGCCGACGTCGACGCCGGCGTCGACCAGCTTGCCGATCACCTCGGCCAGGTTCGCCGCTCCCAGGGATGCCGACGTGAGTGCCGCGGCGACGATCTCCGCCCCGGGTTCGTCGTGAACCAGCGCCAGGACCGCCGACGCGTCGAGGACCGTCATTCGCCGGCGGCTGCGGCCAGGCGACGTTCCTCGAGCAGCTCGTCGACCAGTGATCGCGTCCTCGGCACCCCGGAGGCGAGGCCTCGCAGCTCGGCGGCCGCATCCTGCTGACGTTCGAGCACCAGGCGGTGACCGACGAGACGTAGGTGCAGCCGGTCTCCAGGGGACAGCCCGAGAGCGCTGCGCATCTCTGCGGGGATGACCAGGCGCCCCTGCTGTCCCAACACCAATGTGGCATCCATAGAGCGATAGTGCCACGATGAGGGACCTGTGCCATCCGGATCGACGGCGGTCGCGATGCCTTCGTCGGCCAGCACCCGGTCGGGTCGGGTGCGTCCCCGGTTCGCGCCGCCCGGGGAACGCTCGCCAGCGCAACCTTGGCGGCTGCGGCCCTAGCATGATCGGGTGACCGGCGTCAGAGCCTCCGAGACTGCGCTGAACCGGGCGCTGTGGGCGGTCATGAACGAACGGTTCACCGATGCCGCGGCCGAGGAGATGTGGACCCGACCGGAGATGGTGTGGGGTCTCTTCGCGGTCGCGGAAGCCGAGCTCTGCGTGTTCGGAGACGTCCGGGACCTCGACGTGGCGGAGCTGGCGTGCGGCACCGCCTACTTCTCGGCGTGGCTCGCCCGTGCCGGGGCGAACGTGGTGGCCCTCGACCTCTCTGGCGAGCAGCTGGCCACCGCGCGACGGCTGCAACAGCGGTTCGGGCCGGTGTTCCCCCTCGTCCAAGCGGATGCGGAGCGGGTTCCGTTGACGAGCGGTCGCTTCGACCTCGTGGTGAGCGAGCACGGGGTGGCCGCGTGGTGCGACCCCGAGACCTGGCTGCCCGAGGCCGCCCGGCTGCTGCGGCCCGGGGGGCGGCTGGTCTTCCTGACCAACAGCCACCTGTCGGCGTTGTGCGTCCCGGCCGAGGAAGGGGTCGCCGGCGAACGCCTGGTACGCGGTCACCGGGAGGCCTACCGGGTGCGTTGGCCCGGGGGCGGGATCGAGTTCCATCCCTCGCACGGGGACTGGGTGCGGCTCCTGCGCGGGTCCGGTTTCGTGGTCGAGGCCCTGCGGGAGATCTACGCCCCGCCGGACGGCGGGGACCATCGGTTCTACGAGATCGTGTCGGCCGCGTGGGCGGCCAGGTGGCCGGCCGAGGAGCTCTGGGTGGCCACGCGGAGGTGAGGGTGATCCGCCCGGCGTGACCAGGTGAGCGATTCCCCGGCCGCTCAGGACCGGCGCACTCCACAGCGTGCTACCGCCTGAGGAGGACGCCGAGTCCTGGGAGCACCGGTCAGGTCAGGCGAAGCCGCCGATGTCCTCGTTCCAGAGCTGGTTGTCGGCCTGGGTCAGTGGCTTCTGCGGGAACTGGTACAGCCGCTCGCCGGGGGTCTGCGAGGCGAAGCCCACGTCGATGACCATCCCGCTGTTCTTGTTGTAGACGAAGCGGTAGCCCTTGGGGGTGAGCAGGCCGACGTCGGCCAGCTTGTGGGTGTACCACTGCTGGCTTGCCGTGCCGTCGCAGGTGGCCTGCACCAGCGGCACGGAGGGCGCGGTGGACGTGCCGCCGGCGACGTCGAGGCACTTGCCGCTGTGCCGGGCCGTCAGGGTGAAGAACGGCGTGTTGGTCGTCGAGGTCGCGGGTGCCACGAAGGTCTTGGTCCATTGCTGGTTCTGACCGCCGTGGGACGGGAACTGGACCACCGGCCCCTGTTCGGCCGTCGCGGCGGCGGCCACGTCCATGACCTGACCGCTGTGCCGGGCCTCGAACTTCGAGAAGACCGTGATCGGTGTGGCCGCGTCCGTGCCGGAGGCGGCCGTGGCCGGGATCGCCGACCCGGCGACCGAGGCCGCGAGTCCGGCCCCGACGACGACGGCGCCGGCGAGGACGCGGCCGCGGGAGGCTGAGAACGGGTTGTGCATGGGAGGGTCCCTTCGTCGTGGGCCATCCCCCGTCGGGTGGCCGCTCGGACCAGCGTGTCGGCGGGCGCGGGGGTGAGGCATCGGGCGAGCCCCTCAGATCCGGCTGGATGTGTCCTCAGATCGTGAGACAGACCCGCTCAGTATTTGGACAAGGCGCCCGCCGCCGGCTCCGAGGCGGTCCGCACTCGCGGTGCGGGTCCATGCGGGTCAGTCCTGCGCGGTGCGCTAGGACGCGCGACGAGGCGTCACGGTGAGCCGGACGCCGGTCTCGCGCTCCGAGACCCGCCACAGGATCTCGATCGCCCGGTCGGCTCGGGGCCGGAGCAGGGGCAGCCGTACGGCGGGGCCGACGTTGACGAACCGGGGACCGTAGAACTCCCCGCCTCTGGCTCGAGGATCGGTGGCGGCCCGGATCTGAGGCATCGCACCTGCTTCGACGTCCATGCCCGTGCGTCGGGCCATCCAGGCGAAGAACGGTCCCAGCGGTCCTCCGCCTCCCTCCGCGACCGTTCTGGTCTGCAGGTCGCTGTGCGTCATGCCGGGATGCGCCAGCAGGCTCTGCGCCCGGACCCCGGCCCCCCGGAAAGCACGCTCCAGGCCGATCGCGAAGTGGTAGTTGGCGAGCTTGGACTGCCCATAGGCGCGCCAGGGGTCGTACCGGCCGTGCAGATGCGGGTTCTCGGGGTCGACCGGGCGGCCGAAGTGGTGTGCGGTACTGGTCACCGTGACCACCCGCGCCCCGGGCGCGGCCACCAGCGCCGGCATGAGCAGCGCCGTCAACGTCCAGTGGCCGAGATGGTTGACGCCGAGCTGCATCTCGTAGCCGTCCGCGGTCCGTCGCTCCGGCATCGCCATCAGACCGGCGTTGTTGACCAGGATGTCGAGGTTGTCGTGACGGGCCAGGACCTGCTCTGCGGCGTTGCGCACCGAAGCCTGGGAGGCCAGGTCCAGCGCGACCAGCTCGGTCGAGGCGGTCCGGCGCTCGGCGGTAATCTCCTGGACCGCCTTCGCAGCCTTGTCCTGGTCGCGCACGGCCATGACCACGTGTGCTCCCTTGCCGGCGAGCACCTTGGCGGTCTGCAACCCGAGGCCGCCGTTCGCCCCGGTGACGACGGCGGTCCGGCCGGCCAGGTGAGGCACCCGGTCGCGGGTGTAGGCCATCGACCATCTCCCTCGTCCATCGGCACCAGCCGCTCAGTGTCTCATCGGTCGGCCCGAGCGGCCTCGTCCAGGTCCAGGGCGGCGCCGACCAGGCTCAGATGGGAGAACGCCTGGGGGTGGTTGCCGGCGAAGTGGCCGGTGTCGGGGTGGTACTCCTCGGAGAGCAGGCCGACGTCGTTGACCAGGCCGACGAGGCGGTCCATCAGCGCTTCGGCCCGGTCCAGCAGGCCCGCCGCCGCGTAGGCCGACACCAGCCAGAACGAGCAGGCGACGAACGCCCCCTCGTCGCCCGCGATGCCGTCGACGCCGGTCTCGTTGCGGTAGCGCAGCAGCAGCCCGTCGCGGGAGAGGTCCGCCTCGACGGCGGCGATGGTGCCGAGCATGAGCGGGTCGTCTCCGGCGACGAAGCCGGTGCCGGGCAGGACCAGCAGCGACGCGTCGACCTCGCGGGTGTCGTAGTGCTGGGTGAACGTGCCCCGCTCGCGGTCGACGCCCTTGGTCAGGACCTCCTCCCGCACCCGGTCCCGGATCGCCGCGTCGATCAGCAGGTTGACGCCGGCGTCTACGCCCTGAACCCCCAGACGCTCGCGTCGCAGAAGGGACAAACCCCGGCGAAAGACTTTCCAGCCGCTGGCGAGGCGTCGCCATATCTCGTGCTCATTCACGGGACGTTCTCCTCCACGTTCGGGACGTTTTCGAAGCTGTGGATGAACCATCCCGAGCACATACGCACGCTGTTCAATCGATACGACAATCGCGTCTTCGCGCTCGACCACCCGACGCTCGGCGTCAGCCCGATCGCCAACGCCCTGACACTGGCTGAAGCGCTGCCGGATAAGACGCGTCTGCACCTGTTGACCCACTCGCGTGGCGGGCTCGTCGCCGAGGTGATGGCGCGTATCTGCGCCGAACCGGACGACGACTTCGCGGAGTTCGCTGGCAAGGCGTACCTAGATCAGCGGAACCAGCTGCGGCGGCTCGGCGGGATCGTCAAGAAGAAGGACATCCGCGTCGCGCGGGTCGTGCGCGTCGC
>JBIOWF010000339.1:0-8014 GCA_044868295.1 Microtetraspora sp.
GACACCTCAACTCCTACCAGGAGCCTCTTCGCATCCCAACAGTCCTCCGGCGACCACCCCCGAGACGGGATCCTCCTCACCTAAACCTGCAGGTCACACCCCTAATTGCCTAAGTCGCTGGTGTTGCGCCGTTGTACGCCGTCGTATTGTTCTCGATGAGGTCGCACGTGTTCTTCCAGTCGATCCAGATGCCGTCGCCGTTGTTGTAGGCCGACACGGTGTCGCGGACCGTCGAGTCGTGCAGGCCCCCGATGAGTTTCATGCCGCCCGCCTCCCGGCCGGGCCGGATTCCGCCTTCGGAGGCGTGCATCCCCCGTCCCAGCCGCTTCTCCGGCTGCGGGCTGTGATCGATCGTCATCTCCCTGATCAGGCTCTTCGCCCGGAGACGTGGCGGCCGAAGTGGTGGCGCTCGCGGTGGGTGGCGCGCCCAGGCTCACCTTGGCCGCGGGCAATGTGACCGCGGCCACGATCAGGCTGAACAGGGTCACCCCGCGGAGTGCCATCCGCTGGCTCATCGTCTCGAACCTCGCCAACTCTTGAATGAGGAAATATCCTGAATATGCGTCGAAAGCACGTGAATTCAGTTGTTTGGACGGGCAAGATTACTTGGCGGCCGGCATCAGGTCATCGGTAATTTCACCTAATATGGGGCAGGTGCGTAGTGGTGTCAGAAAGCGGCATTACAGGATGGGCGAGGACGGAACTTTTCAGTGTCCGCGACACCGAGTAGCGTTCGGTTCATGCATCCGGGAGCCGTGGCGGCAGGCACTCCTGACAAGCCCGCTGTGATCGTGGTCAGTTCACCCGGCTCGGCCGGTACGGCGGGCTCCGTGCGGGAGGTCACCTATCGGGAGCTCGACGAGGGGTCCAACCGGCTGGCGCATCTCTTCCGCGCCGCGGGGCTCCGGCCAGGCGACCACATCGCGTTCATGCTGGAGAACCACCCGCTCTTCCTCGTGATCGCCTGGGCCGCGCACCGGTCGGGGCTCTACTACACCGCGATCAGCTCCCGCCTGCAGGCCGACGAGCTCGCCTACATCGTGGACAACTGCGAGGCGCGCGTCTTCATCTCGTCGAAGAAGCTGGCCGGCGTCGCGGCCTCGGTCACGGACGCGACGCCGAGGGTGGAGCTGAGGCTGATGCTCGACGGCGTCGCCCCCGGATTCACCTCGTACGAGGAGGCGACCGCCGGGCAGCCCGCGACCCCCGTCGAGGACGAGTGCCAGGGCGTGGACATGCTCTACTCCTCCGGCACCACCGGGCGGCCCAAGGGTGTCAAGCCCACCCTGAGCAAGGCGCCGCTCAGCTCCCCGGGGCCGCTGCTGAAACTCGTCCAGCACCTGTTCGCGCCGTCGGCGGACAGCGTGTACCTGTCTCCAGCGCCGCTCTACCACGCCGCCCCGCTGCGCTACTGCATGGCGTTCCAGCGGCTCGGGGCGACCGTCGTCGTGATGGAGCGGTTCGACGCCGAGGAGGCGCTGTCGCTCATCGAGAGGTACGGCGTCACGCACGCGCAGTGGGTGCCGACGATGTTCATCAAAATGCTCAAGCTGCCGGCGCGGGTGCGGGCACGCTACGACGTCTCGTCGCTGACCTGTGCCGTCCACGCGGCGGCTCCCTGCCCGATCCCGGTCAAGGAACAGATGATCGAGTGGTGGGGCCCGATCATCCACGAATACTACGCGGGCACCGAGGGCAACGGCTTCCTGCACGTCGGCTCCGAGGACTGGCTGAAGCACAAGGGCACGGTGGGCCGGCCGCTCCTCGGCGTCACCCACGTGTGCGACGAGGCCGGCAACGAGCTGCCCCCCGGCGAACGCGGCACGATCTACTTCTCCGACGGCCCGGACTTCGTCTATCACGGCGATGCCGAGAAGACACGCGGCTCACGGGACCCCCAGGGCAGGGGCTGGACCACGCTGGGTGACGTCGGTTACGTGGATGAGGAGGGCTTCCTCTACCTGACCGACCGGCACTCCTACGTGATCATTTCGGGTGGGGTGAACATCTACCCGCAGGAGGCCGAGAACGTCCTCGCGGTGCACCCCAAGGTGGCCGACGTCGCCGTCTTCGGCGTCCCGGACCCGGAGATGGGCGAGCAGGTCAAGGCCGTAGTGCAGCCCGTCTCCCTGGACGAGGCGGGCCCGGAGCTGGCGGCCGAGCTCATCGAATACTGCCGATCGCGGCTCGCGCACTTCAAGTGCCCGAAGTCGATCGACTTCCGGGCGGATCTTCCCCGCCACCCCACCGGCAAGCTCTACAAACGTTTGTTGCGGGACGAATACCGGCCCCCGACGTCGTGAGATAAGGCCGGCGTTGAATTCGAAGCGTATACGCGCATGATCACTTAGCGTGACCTTATCGGGTGTTTGCCATCGTGGATGGTGTACCGGCGCAGAGCCGGGATCCACCGGAGCATCCATAGGGGGATCGCGATGAGCTCACCAGAGCACACGCCCGAGAGCGAGAACACCGAGGTCTTGGCCGCGCACGGCTGGAGCCGGTTCGGACGAACTCCGCCGCAGCAGGGAAGCTACGGCCCATACGGCGCGTCCGGCGCATACGGTCAGTACGGCCCGCCGCCGCACCGGGACACGGCGATGTTCGCGGCCCCTCTACCGCCTCAGCCCCGCGGCACTTTGAGCGGCCGGCAGAAGGTGATCGCCGGGCTCGCGCTGGCGGCGGTGGCGATCGGCGGCGGGGCCGCGGGGGCTCTCGTCGCGACCGTGGCGAACAGCGGCCAGACCGTCCTCGCGAGCCCGGTCGTCAAGCTGGCGTCCAACTCCTCGGGGACCACCGTCGCGGAGGTCGCGAAGGCCATCCAGCCGTCCGTCGTGTCGATCACCGTGAAGACGGCGAACGGCGGTGGCGAGGGATCGGGCGTGGTCCTCTCCGCCGACGGCCTCATCCTCACCAACAACCACGTCGTCGCGGAAGCGGGCCACGGCGGCAGCGTCACGGTCAAGTTCAGCGACGGAAAGACGGCCACGGCCACGGTGAAGGGCACCGACCCCACCACCGACATCGCCGTGATCCAGGCACAGGACGTCTCCGGCCTGACACCGGCCTCGCTCGGCGACAGCGACAAGCTCCAGGTCGGCGACGCGGTGCTCGCCATCGGCAGCCCGCTCGGCCTCGAGGGGTCTGTCACGTCGGGCATCGTCAGCGCCCTGGACCGCACTCTCACCGAGGGCGGCCAGCAGGACCAGCAGCAGCCGTTCCCGTGGGGGCTGGAGCAGCAACAACAGCAGCCGACCACGACGATCGGCGGCATGGTGCAGACCGACGCCGCGATCAACCCCGGCAACTCGGGCGGCGCCCTGGTCAACTCGTCCGGCGAGGTCATCGGGATCAACACGGCCATCGCCACCTCGGGGTCCGGCACGGGCAACATCGGCGTGGGCTTCGCGATCCCGATCAACACGGCGAAGCAGGTCGCGGAGCAGCTGATCAAAACCGGGACGGCGACCCACGCCTTCCTCGGGGTGAGCCTCGCGGACGCGACCGGAAACACGGCCGGTGCCCTCGTCAGCTCGGTCACCGCCGGAAGCCCCGCGGAGAAGGCGGGACTCAAGGAAGGCGACATCATCACCAAGATCGACAACCTGGTCGTGACCGACTCGGAAACGGTCGTCGGGGCGGTCCGCGGCTACAAGCCCGGTGACAAGGCCACCATCGCGTACGTCCGCGACGGCCGTGCGTCGACCGTGACGGTGACTCTTCAGGAGAGCACCGCAGGCTGAACCTCCCCCGCCCCCACACGGCGGTGCCTCCCCGCTGGGAACGGAAGCCGTGGACCCGGCCCCTCCGCTGGGAACGGAAGTCGTGGGCCCGGCGGCGCGTTCACGCGTCGCCGGACACCATGGCCGCGGACTCCCACAGGTCGCGGTAGTAGCCCGGGACGGCGACCAGTTCCGCGTGACGCCCGCGCTGGATCACCCGGCCCTCCTCCAGCACGACGATCTCGTCCACCTGCTCCAGTCCGGTGAGACGGTGTGTGACGAGCAGCGTGGTCCGGCCGTGCGTCACGTCGAGCAGGTCGGCCATGAGCGTGTCGGCGGTCACCTCGTCGAGGGCCTCGGCCGGCTCGTCCAGCAGCAGCACCGGCGGATCGTAGAGGAGGGCGCGGGCCAGCGCGAGCCGCTGCAGCTGGCCGCCGGAGACGGTGCGCCCGTCCTCGCCGAGCACCGTGTCCCATCCGGTCCGCTCGGCCCACCTGTCCAGGCGCGCCCGCTGTACGGCTGCCGCCAGCTCGTCGTCCGAGGCGTCCGGCCCGGCCAGCCGGAGGTTGTCACGGAGCGAGGCGTGGAAGACGTACGGATCCTGGGTGAGCCCGGTCATCAGCCGCCGGACGTCGTCGGACGCCAGGTCCCTGATGTCCACCCCCGGCCCGTCGCCATCGGCTAGCCGTTGGATTTCCGGGGCCGGGCCACCGCCCGGCATGGCACCGTGGTCGCCGTTGGCGAGGGCGTCCACTGGGCTGTCACCGATTATTCGAATATTTCCGGATTCGAACTCGATCGTGCGCATGAGGGCGGACAGCAGCGTGCTCTTCCCCGCACCGCTCGGCCCCACGATCGCCACGCGCTTGCCCGGCGTCAGCGTCAGACTGACCCCGCTCAGCGCGGGGGCACGGTCGCCATGGCGGACGACGAGATCCTCGATCTCCACCGTCAGCGGCGCGCGCGGCAGGGGAGCGGGGTCGGCGGGCTCGGACACGGCGACCGGAGTCGCGCGGATCTCACGAAGTCTGCGCAACGCGGCCACGACGCCCGCGAAGCGCTCGCCGGCCGCCGCGAGCGGCAGCACGGGCTCGAAGGAGACGAGCGCGGTCAGGGCCAGTACGGCCGTCGCCGCACGATCCAGAGTGGCCGCCTGGGCGGCCAGCACCACCGCGACCACCGTCCCACCCTGCGCGAGCACCCCCAGTCCGAGGGCGGCCGCGTTGATCCGCGCCTGCCCACGCTCCAGCCTGGCGAGACGCTCGTCCGCGTCCATTCCCGCGGAGAGGGCCTGCTCCTTTGCGCCGTACGCCGCGAGGTCGGCCGCGCCGTGGACCAGGTCGGCCACCCTGGCCGCCAGTTCGGCTCGGGCCGGTGCGATCCTGGCCGACCGTTTCCGGGTGGCGACAGCCGTACCGAGTGGGAGGAGAACCCCGGCGACCAGCAGCCCGAGCGCCAGCGCCAGCGCGGCGGCGGGCAGCAGGAACGCGCCGACGACAACGGCCGCCACCCCGGTGACCAGGGCGGCCACGGCCGGCAGCAGGCACCGGACGAGCAGGTCCTGGACCGCGTCGGTGTCGTCGACCATCCGGCTGAGCAGATCCGCGCCGCGGTGGGACGACGGCCCGGCCGGGATCAGCGCCTCGTACAGGCGCTCCCGTGTGCCGGCCTGCGCCCGCAGCGCCACGTCGTGTCCCGACAGGCGCTCGCCGTAGCGGAACACGCCTCGGCTGGTCGCGAAGGCCCGCACGGCGACGATGGCGACGGACAGCGCCGCCAGCGGCGGCTGCTCGGCGGCCCGCGTGATCAGCCACGCCGCCGAAGCGATCAACGCGAGCCCGGCCAGATCGGCCGCCGACCCGGCCAGCGCAGCGATCAACAGCCGACGCCCCATCCCCGCTCCCAGCATCCGGCCCGTTCGTCCCCCCACGATCTGCGCGGCCTCGGTGCCGTCCGTGACGCTCATTCGGACCGTCCTCCGTCTTTCGCGGCGGCCCCGACGGGCACTTCTCCGGGGGTTTCGTCTCGGACGAGGGTTCTGCCGGGCGTGCCCGTTCTGCCGGGCCGGTCCTCGACGATCCTTCCGGCGTCGAGCCGGATGACCCGATCGGCTAGTTCGATCATGGCGGGGCGGTGCGCGACGATTATCGCGGTGCGTCCCTCGGACAGTCGGCGGGTGGCCTCGATTACGGCGGCCTCGCTGCGGCCGTCGAGCCGGGCGGTCGGCTCGTCGAGCAGCAGCACCTCGGCGGACGGGCGGCAGAAGGCCCGCGCCAGGGCCACCCGCTGGCGCTGTCCGGCGGACAGGTTCACGCCGCGCTCGCCGAGCACCGTCTCATAGCCGTACGGCAGGGCCTCCACGAAACCGGCGGCCTGCGCGGCGGCGGCAGCCGTACGGACCTCGTCGGGGGAGGCGGACGAGCCGAGCCGGATGTTGTCGGCCACGGACCTCGCGAACAGGTGCGGACGCTGCGGCACGAAGGCCAGCCGCCGGCGCCACTCGTCCGCGTCGAGGCCGGCCAGCGGCACCCCGTCGACCAGCACCCGCCCATCCGCCGGGGTGACGAAGCCGAGCAGCAGGTGGAGCAGGGTGCTCTTGCCGCCGCCGCTCTCCCCGACGAGCGCGACCCGCTCTCCGGGGCGGATGACGAGGGACACGTCGTCCAGGGCGGCCTCGTCCCGGCCCGGGTAGCGCACGGTCACGTGCTCCAGCCGGATCCCGGGCGCGGCGTGAACACGGGGAACCGAAGTGAGGGGCGTGCCGGGAGCCTTCGCGAGATCTCGGGGGAGGAGGGCGAAGGCCTCGTCGGCGGCGGCCACGCCCTCCATGGCGGCGTGGAACTTGGCGCCCATCGCGCGCAGCGGAATGTACGCCTCCGGGGCGAGCAGGAGGACCAGCAGGGCGGTCCGCAGGTCGAGGGAGCCGGACAGGAGCCGCAAACCGACGGGAACGGCCACCAAGGCCAGTGACAAGGAGGCCACCAGCTCCAGCACGAGCGACGAGAGGAACGCCACTCGCAGCGTCCGCATGGTGGCCGCCCGGTGGGCGTCCGCCACGTCGTGGATAACCGAGGCCTGGTAGCGCGCCCGGCCGAAGGCCCGCAGGGTCGGCAGACCGCGCACCACGTCGAGGAAGTGGCCGCCGAGCCGGGCGAGAGCTCGCCACTGCCGCTCGGTCACGGCCTTGGTGGTCCAGCCGACCAGCGCCCCGAACACGGGGATCAGCGGCAGCGTGAGCAGCACGATCACGGCCGTGCCCAGGTCGGCGACGAAGAGCCGGATCAGCACGGCGATCGGCACGATCCCGGCCACGGCCACGGCCGGCAGATATCCGGTCAGATAGGGGTCCAGCGCGTCGAGTCCCCGCCCGGCGAGCGTCACCAACTCGCCCGAGCGAGGGGGCGCCTGCGCCGGAGGACTCTGCGAGCCGCCAGGGTCATCCGGGTCTTCGGCGCCACTCGGGTTCGCCGGGTTCCTCGGGTCTTCGGGGCCACTCGAGTCTTCCGGGCTCCGCCGCGCGCCGTCGAACTCCTGGAAGCTCTTGAGCAACCGAAAGCGGAGGACCGTCTTGACGCCGGTGGCCGTACGGCCCGCGAAGGCGCCCTGGATCCAGCCGAGCAGCCCCCGCGACGCCACGACGACGGCCAAGGGGAGCAGCGCCGCCACCGTGAACCTCCCGGAAAGGACGCCCGCGAGTAGTTCCGCCTGCACGAGTACCAGCAGCCCGGCGATCACCGCGGTGCCGAGGCAGACGGCCAGATGCCCGCGTACGGTCCGCTCGCCACGGGCGAGCCGCACCAGATCCTTGTGCATACGCTCCTCAGCTCCACGGCCCAAGTTCAGGAGGGCGCGGGAACGGCACCCTCCCGTACATGCGCCACACACATACTCGCGCGCCCACCGAAATAGGCACGAACGGCACCACGATGACACCTGCCACGGCCGGTGCCTCCGGCGGGGGCGGCGTGTTCGTCGCGGTCGTCCGGCCCGTGCTCGACTCGAACAGGACGTTCCCTGCTGCCGAGCCGGTAGATCGAGGAGACCCGGGCGGCCTCGACCAGATGAACAAGATCGCTGAAAGGCGGCGGACGCTGAGTGGTCGTCGAGCAGTTGACGGGGGTGTCGCGAAGTCGCAGCGAAAGCGCGATTTTATGGCGATATATCCAGCGATGCATATATGGAAAATATACCGATCGGGGGCATTCGCCATAGCAGAAGAAAGGGAGATCCTGGAAATGACGACGACGCACGAGATCGGCAGTACGGCAAGACTGGCGAAAAGGGTGCTCCTG
>JBIOWF010000340.1:0-27648 GCA_044868295.1 Microtetraspora sp.
GGCAGGTGCTGCCGGTCTCGGACGTGCACCGCCTGGCCCGCACCTCGACGCTGGCCCGGATCGTCATGGACGCCGAGGGCCAGGTCCTCGACATGGGACGCAAGGTCCGCCTGGCCACCCCCGCCCAGCGGCGGGCGGTGTTCGCCCGATACACCATGTGCTGGGTGGACGGCTGCCCGCTTCCGGCCCTCTTGTGCCAGATCGACCATGTCGACAACTGGTCCGAAGGCGGTGAAACCAACCTGGACAAGCTCGGCCCGGCCTGCCAGTTCCACAACCGGGACCGCTACCGGCATCCCGAGCGTTATCGACTCCGCCGTGTCGGCAAGGATCGCTGGGCCTTCACCTACCTTGGTTGGAGCCAGCGCCACCGCCCCCACGCGAGCACCAAGGCCCGCGGGAACACTAGCGCCGACGGGAACACTACCGGCCACGCGAACACCAGCCCGGGCGCCGGTTTCCCTCTGCTCATGTGATGGGTCGACCGTAGGACACATCAAACATGCACGTCGCTCACTTGTCCTGTTGCGGGTGATGGCACTCCATGAGGACATTGGCATCGCCAGGAGCCCTTGCCGCTTTCTGGGGCGTTCGAACACCCGGCCTGCTGGCGTGTCGCCTTTCCGGGACCGGCTCGCACCGGATGGCGGGCTCCACGGCGCAGGAATCGGGACTGATCACAGGCCAGGCATACGAAGCCGTGCTTGCGAGGAGGCCCTTACGACGGCCGGGAAGACAGGAATGAGCGCAGGCTTTGGGGTTTGTGGCCGGTGATGGTTTCGACGGTGTCGGTGACGACGTCGAGTTCGCCGGTCGCTATGGCGGCGTAGGAGGTCACCCAGCCCGCCACCTCCCAGTCGGGTGCGCCGTACACGGCGCGGGAGGCGTAGGCCTCCTCCAGGGTCTCGGCGTGGTAGGTGGTCTTTCGGCCGGTGACCTGGGTGATCTGGGCGGCTACCTCGTTCAGCGTCAGTGCCTCGGGGCCCGTGACGTCGTACGTGGCGCCGTTGTGGCCGGGGTCCCGCAGGACCGCCGCCGCGACGTCGGCGACGTCGTCGCGGGTGACCGCGCCGACGCGGCCGTCCCCGGCGGGGCCGCGGATCACGCCGTCCTCGCCCGCGAAGAGCGGCAGCACGTCGAGGTACAGGTTGTCGCGTAGGAACGTGAACGCCGCGCCGCTCTCCCGGATGTGCTCCTCCGTATGCCAGTGATCGCGGGCGAAGGTGAACGTGGCGTCGGGTGCCGCGCTGAGAAAGGAGATGTACACGATCCGGGACGCGCCCGCGTCGAGCGCGGCGTCGACGGCCGCGGTGTGCAGCGCGACCCGGCCCGCCGTCTCGGTGGCGGAGACCAGCAGCAACGTGCCCACACCGGCCAGCGCCCGCCGCATCGCGTCCCTGTCCTCGTAGGAGGCCGCCACGGGTTCCGCTCCGGGCAGCGCGGGGGCGCGTGACGGGTCACGGACGACCAGCCGTTGCGGGACGCCCGCGGCCGCGAGCCTTCGAGCCACCTGGCCGCCGATCTGGCCCGTCGCCCCGGTCACCGCTATGAGGTCAGCTCCCATGGGTTCAGTGTGGCACCATGCCTCACCTCAGCTGAGTGTCCGGGAGCCGGCGAGTCGAGATCCAGACATCCCCAGTCACAGGGCGCCGCAAAGGGCTGCGGTCGTCGCGCCGCCCGCGCCCAGGCGGTCACCGGGCCCCCGCGCCAGGGGCTACCCCGCCAGGCGGGACTCGGCTTCGGACCAGGCGTCCGGGTCGCCGAGGGGCTCGTAGACGGTCACCCGTTGTGTCTGCCGTACGAGGGCGCGCATGTCGGCGAGGTCCCGGACCAGGCCTGCCGTACGGGCCTGGACGAGGACGTTGCCGAGGGCGGTCGCCTCCACGGGGCCGGCGAGCACGGGGAGGCCGCAGGCGTCGGCGGTGAGCTGGCAGAGCAGCGCGTTGCGCGAACCGCCGCCGACCAGGTGGATCACCTCGACCTCGTGGCCGGACAGCCGGACGGCGTCGCGGATCGCCTTCCGGTGGCCGAGTGCGAGGCTCTCCAGAACGCAGCGGACCACAGTGGGCGGGTCGGCGGGGGGCCGCTGGCCGGTCCTGGCGCACTCCGCGGCGATCCGAGCCGGAATGTCGCCGGGCGCGAGGAAGGCGGGCGCGTCGGGGTCGACCACGGCCCGGAACGGCTCGGCTCGGGCGGCGGCTTCAAGCAGTTCGGGCAGGCCGGGGTTGCCCCAGGTCCGCAGGGATTCCTGCAGCAGCCACAGGCCCATCACGTTTCGGAGATAGCGGATGGTGCCGTCGATGCCGGCTTCGTTGGTGAAGTTGGCCGTCAGGCTCTCGGAGGAGAGCACCGGGGCCGAGAGCTCCACCCCGGCCAGTGACCACGTGCCGCAGGAGATGTACGCGAAGCGATCGGTCGAGGCGGGCACGGCCACGACGGCGGAGGCGGTGTCGTGGGAGCCCACCGCGACAAGCCGTCCGGCGTGGCCGATCTCGTCCGACACGTCGGGCCGCAGCTCGCCGACGACGTCGCCGGGCCGCCTGATGGGCGGGAACAGATCCGGAATGCCCAGCCGCTTGAGGAGGGGACGGGCCCAGTTCCGGCCGCGAACGTCGAAGAGCCCCGTGGTCGAGGCGTTGGTGAGTTCGGCGCCGATCTCGCCGGTCAGCCAGTACGTGATCAGGTCCGGGATCAGCAACATGGTCCCGGCCTGGTCCAGGGACTCCGTGAGCAGCTGGTAGATCGTGTTGAAAGGCAGGAACTGCAGGCCGGAGACGTCGTACAGCTCCGCCGCGCCGATCTCGGCGACGACCTCCTCAAGCACCCCGTCGGTACGGCTGTCGCGGTAGCAGACGGGGTTGCCGATCAGTGCCCCGGTGGAGTCGAGCAGCCCGTAGTCGACGGCCCACGAGTCGACGCCGATCGAGTCGAGCGGCCCGGCCTTGCGCAAGCCGTACAGGATCTCGCGATAGAGCCCGAGGACGTCCCAGTGCAGCGTGCCCGCGACCCGGATCGGCCCGTTGCCGAACCGGTGCACCTCGGTCAGCGTGAGCTCCTCGCTCGCGACGATCACGCGCCCGCTCGACGCGCCGAGGTCGACCGCCGCGAATCCGCCGCTCATCGGGTGGACTCCCGGACGACCAGTTCGGGCTGGAACATGATCTGCTGGTGCGCGTGCCCCTCGGGGTTGTCGCACTCGTCGAGGAGCAGCTCGGTGGCGATCCGGCCGAGCCGGTAGGTGGGCTGGTGGATCGAGCTGAGCGACACCGTCGAGGCGGCGGCGAAGTCGATGTCGTCGTAGCCGATCAACGCCACGTCGTCGGGCACGCGCACGCCGGCCTGGAGCAGGCCGCGCAGCAGCCCGAGCGCGAGCAGGTCGTTGGCGCAGAACACGGCGTCGGGCAGCGGTCCCGGCGAGAGCAGCTTCTCGGCCGCCTGCTGGCCGCTCTTGGCGTTCATGACCGGCAGCGCCAGCTCGGTCAGCGTCGCGGCCGGGTCGAGGCCCGCGTTCCGTACGGCACGGCGGGCTCCTTCCAGCCGGTCCTGGCACTGCCGGATCGACAGGGGTCCGCTCACGTAGGCGATCCGGCGGGCGCCCCGGTCGAGCAGGTGGGCGACGGCGAGTGAGCCGCCCGTGACGTCGTTGACCGCCACCGAGCACTGGTCGGGCCGGTGCGCCGGGTGGTCGACGAGGACGACGTTGATGCCGCGATCGCGGATCTGGTCGAGCCGGGCGGGATCCTCGCCGGAGGGGGTGATCAGCACGCCACGGACCCGCTGTTCGGCCAGAACCAGCAGGTTGCGCTCCTCCTTGACCCGGTCGCCGGCGGAGTTGCCGAGGATCACCGCGTAGCCGAGCTCGCTCGCGACGTCCTCCACGCCGGCGGCGACGTCGGTGAAGAACGGGTTGCCGATGTCGATGACCGACAACCCGATGGCCCGGCTGTGCCCGGCGCGCAACGATGACGCCGAGCCGTGCCGGACGAAGCCGAGCTCGTGGACCGCCCGCTCGACCCGCTCACGGGTCGCCGCCGCGACCTTCTCGGGCCGGTTGAGCACGTTGGAGACCGTGCCCGGGGAGACGCCGGCGCGCGCCGCGACCTCCTTGATGCTGACCGTGGACATGGGTCCTCATTAAAACGTACTAACATCGAGCGCCGCCACCTGTCTCACCCGTCTGGTGGTAGAGCCGGTGTCAGGCATGGGCCGTCTGGCTGCATGAATGCGGGTCATGCAGCAAGCAACGTGTTCATGTCCCATTGACACCCGCCGGGAGGCGGCTCTACTGTCCCCTCCAGCTGTTAAAACGTTTTTTTCCGGAGCGCGGCTGGCCAGGGAATTCAAATGATCAAGGACTTGCTGCGGCGGCAGCACATCGAGACGCCCTCCTGGGCGTACGGCGACTCGGGCACCCGATTCAAGGTGTTCGCGCAGCAGGGCGTGCCGCGCGACCCGTACGAGAAGATCGCCGACGCCGCCCAGGTCCACCGGTTCACGGGCGTGGCGCCCACGGTCGCGCTGCACATCCCTTGGGACGAGGTGGACGACTACGGCGACCTGGCACGCCACGCGAGCGAGCTCGGCGTCGGCATCGGGGCGATCAACTCCAACGTGTTCCAGGACGACGACTACAAGCTGGGCAGCGTCACCAACGCCGACCTCGCGGTACGCCGCAAGGCTCTCGGCCATCTGCTCCGATGCGCCGACATCATGGACGCGACCGGCTCGGGCACGCTGAAGCTCTGGTTCTCCGACGGGACCAACTACCCCGGGCAGGACGACATCCGGGCCCGCCAGGACCGGCTCGCCGAGGCGCTGTCGGCCGTCTACGACCGTCTCGGGGAGGGGCAGCGGTTCCTGCTGGAGTACAAGCTGTTCGAACCGGCCTTCTACACGACCGACGTACCCGACTGGGGCACGGCGTACGCCCACTGCCTGAAGCTGGGTCCCAAGGCGCAGGTGGTCGTGGACACCGGGCACCACGCGCCGGGGACGAACATCGAGTTCATCGTGGCCTTCCTGCTCCGCGAGGGGAAGCTGGGCGGGTTCGACTTCAACTCGCGTTTCTACGCCGACGACGACCTGATGGTGGGCGCGGCCGATCCCTTCCAGCTGTTCCGGATCATGTACGAGGTGGTCCGGGGCGGCGGCTACGGGCCTGACGTGGCGTTCATGCTCGACCAGTGCCACAACATCGAGCCGAAGATCCCCGGCCAGATCCGCTCGGTCATGAACGTCCAGGAGGGTACGGCGAAGGCGCTGCTGGTCGACCGGGAGGCGCTCGCGGCGGCGCAGGACGCGGGCGACGTCCTCGGCGCGAACGCGGTCCTGATGGACGCCTACAACACCGACGTCCGCCCGCTGCTCGCGGAGCTGCGGGAGGAGATGGGGCTCGACCCGGACCCCATGGACGCGTACCGGCGGTCAGGCTACTTCGAGAAGATCCGGGACGAGCGCACCGGCGGGCGGGCCGCGGGCTGGGGCGCGTGACCCCCGCCGCCCCCTCCGACCGGCTTTCCCGGCTTTCCCGGCACATCTGACATCCAAGGAGCATTTTCCATGACCCGCACTCCGCCCGAGGTGGCGCAGTTGCTCGAACGCGCGCACGCCCTCGGCTCGGATCCGCGCAACACCAACTACGCCGGGGGCAACGCCTCCGCCAAGGGCCTCGCGCCGGATCCGGTGACCGGCTCCGACGTCGAGCTGATGTGGGTCAAGGGCTCGGGCGGCGACCTCGGCACGCTCACCGAGGACGGCCTCGCCGTGCTGCGCCTGGACCGGCTCCGCGCGCTGACCGGAGTCTATCCGGGGGTCGAACGCGAGGACGAGATGGTCGCCGCCTTCGACTTCTGCCTGCACGGCAGGGGAGGGGCGGCGCCGTCGATCGACACGGCCATGCACGGGCTGGTGGACGCCGCGCACGTCGACCACCTGCATCCCGACGCGGGCATCGCGATCGCGACGGCGGCGGACGGCCCCGAGCTCACCCGGCGGATCTTCGGCGACCGGGTGGCATGGGTGCCGTGGCGGCGTCCCGGCTTCCAGCTCGGCCTCGATATCGCCGCGCTGAAGGAGGCCAACCCGCGGGCCATCGGCGTGATCCTCGGCGGGCACGGCATCACGGCCTGGGGCGCCACCAGCGAGGAGTGCCGGGAACGGTCACTTGAGATCATCCGTACGGCGGAGCGGTACATCGCCGAGCACGGCCGCGCCGAGCCGTTCGGCCCGGTCGTCCACGAGCCGGTGGCGCAAGCCGTACGGCTGGAAAGGGCCGCCGCGCTGTTCCCCGTCATCCGCGGCCTCGCCTCCACCGACCACCCGGTGGTCGGCCACTACACGGCGTCGCCCGACGTGCTGGACTTCCTGTCCCGGGCCGAGCACCCCCGGCTGGCCGCGCTCGGCACCTCCTGCCCGGACCACTTCCTGCGCACCAAGGTCGCCCCGCTGGTCCTCGACCTGCCCGTGACCGCGTCTCTGGAGGAGGCGACCGTACGACTGCGCGAGCTGCACGCCTCCTATCGGGAGGAGTACGCGGCCTATTACGCGCGCCACGCGGTGGCGGGCTCGCCCGCGATGCGGGGCGCGGACCCGGCGATCGTGCTCGTGCCGGGGGTGGGCATGTTCTCCTTCGGCAAGGACAAGCAGACCGCCCGGGTGGCGGGGGAGTTCTACGTCAACGCGATCAATGTGATGCGCGGCGCCGAGGCGGTCTCGCGTTATCAGCCGATCGGGGAGCCGGAGAAGTTCCGCATCGAGTACTGGGAGCTGGAGGTGGCCAAGCTCCGGCGGCTGCCCAGGCCCAAGCCGCTGGCCACCCGGGTCGCCTTCGTGACCGGCGGCGGATCGGGCATCGGCGCGGCGACCGCCAGGCGGCTGGCCGCCGAGGGCGCCTGCGTGGTGGTGGCCGACCGCGATCTCGCCGCCGCGGAGAAGGTCGCCGCCGAGCTCGGCTCCGCCGACCGCGCGGTCGCCGTACAGGTCGACGTGACCTCGGAGGAGCAGGTCGCGGCCGCGGTACGGCAGGCCGTCCTGGCGTTCGGTGGGGTGGACCTGGTGGTCAACAACGCGGGGCTGTCGCTCTCCAGATCGCTGCTGGAGACCACGGTCCAGGACTGGGACCTCCAGCACGACGTGATGGCGCGCGGGTCCTTCCTGGTCGCCCGCGAGACCGCCCGGGTCATGATTTATCAGGGTATGGGGGGAGATGTCATCTACATCTCGTCGAAGAACTCCGTCTTCGCCGGTCCCAACAACGTGGCGTACGGCGCGGCCAAGGCCGACCAGGCGCACCAGGTGCGGCTGCTCGCCGCCGAGCTGGGGGAGCACGGCATCCGGGTCAACGGGGTCAACCCCGACGGCGTCGTCCGCGGCTCCGGCATCTTCGCCTCCGGCTGGGGGGCCAACCGCGCGGCGGTGTACGGCGTGCCCGAGGAGAGGCTCGGCGAGTTCTACGCCCAGCGCACCCTGCTCAAGCGCGAGGTGCTGCCCGAGCACATCGCCGCGGCGGTCTTCGTCCTCACCGCGGGCGAGCTGGCCCGCACCACCGGCCTGCACGTCCCCGTCGACGCCGGGGTCGCCGCCGCCTTCCTGCGCTGATCACCGTCGCGTGGGCGCGGTTCTGTCCGTACGCTTTGCGATGTGGCCAGGAAAGATGCGGGCGGAAGAGATGCGGGCAGAAAGCCAGAGGGCGGGTGGCTGGACGAGACCGAGCAGCGGGCCTGGCGGGGGCTCGTCGCCTTCTCGATGCTGGCGCTGCCCGAGCTTGAACGCACCATGCGCGCGTACGGCCTGGTCCACATCGAGTACGGATTGCTCGCCGCCCTCAGCGGGAAGCCCTTCCGGCTGAGTGACCTGGCGGCGCTGCTGAACATGTCGCAGAGTCGGCTCAGCCACCGGATGAACAAGCTCCGCGACCGCGGCCTGGTGACCGTCCGGCCCTGCGCCCACGACGGCAGGTCGACGATCGCGGAGATAACCGAGGACGGCCGGGCGCTCGTGGCGGAGATCGCGCCTCAGCATGTCGAGGATGTGCGGCGGCTCCTTTTCGACCATCTCGACCCCGATCAGACGAAGTCGCTCGCCGACGCGCTCACCGCCGTCGCGTCGGGACTGGCCTCCTGCCCGTCCAGAACAGAATCCTGACGTCTGTCCCTTATTTGGCCTTGACCTGGTCGTACCGCCCGCGCGCGGCCATGATCTCGGGCATCTGGCTCTCGACCCAGAGGATGACGTCCAGGAGCCGCGCCGTCGCCTCGCGGCCGAGCGGGGTCAGGCTGTACTCCACCTTGGGCGGGATCGTGGGCTCGGCCTCCCGATGCACCAGCCCGTCGCGCTCCAGGGCCTGCAGCGTCTGGGCGAGCATCTTCTCGCTCACCCCGTCGACCCGCCTGCGCAGGGCGTTGAACCGGTAGGTGCCCTCGCTGAGCGCGCCGAGCGCCAGGATGCCCCACCGGTTGGTCATGTGCTCCAGCGTCTCCCGTGACGGGCAGGCGCGCGCGAAGACGTCGAACAGGATCCGCCCGTGCTCGTCGAGCGGGATCTCCGACTCCTTCAGGGTGCTGTCCATGCTCCTACTGTACGGCACTGCGCCTCAGTTGCTACTACCCATGGGTTTGTACTGTGGAAAAGTTAGTACTACTGTCCATGGCGGTACCAACTGGGTGAGGAGAACCCCAAATGATCGTCGTAACCGGTGCCACGGGCGAGCTCGGCCGTCACGTCGTGGAGCAGCTTCTGGAGAAGGTGCCCGCGAGCCGGATCGCGGTGGCCGTACGGAACCTGGAGAAGGCCGCCGACTTCGCCGCCCGCGGAGTGGAAGTCCGCGAGGCGGACTACAACCGGCCCGAGACGCTCCGCGAGGCGTTCAAGGGCGCCGAGAAGGTGCTGCTCATCTCCGGCAGCGAGGTCGGCAGCCGGGTGGCCCAGCACTCGGCCGTCGTGGACGCGGCCAAGGAGGCGGGCGTGGGGCTCATCGCCTACACCAGCGCCCCGCACGCCGACACGACGCCGATGCTCCTGGCGGCCGAGCACAAGGCCACCGAGGAGTACATCCTCGCCTCCGGCCTGCCGTACACGTTCCTGCGCAACGGCTGGTACAACGAGAACTACCTGCAGTCGGTGGCGCTGGGCGTCGAGCACGGGGCGATCGCCGACACGCTCGCCGCGGCGCTCAAGCAGGCCTGACGCCGGAACGCGTCCCGGGCCGGCTCGCCGTCAGAAGACCCGGAAATGGTGGAAGGTCTCGTACGCGACGTCGTGGGCGGCGAAGTCCGCGGCCTCGGAACGCTTGACCGCGAGATAGGCGTCGCGGCGCAGCGGCCCGAGGGCCTCCATGAGCAGTTCGTCGGCTTCCAGCGCGGTCAGCGCCTCGCCGAGGGAGGCGGGCAGCCGCCGGCAGCCGATCCGGGCCCGCTCCTCGTCGGTGAGGGTCGCCGGGTCCACCTCCACGGGCAGGCCGGGATCGAGCTTCCTGCGGATCCCGTCCAGACCGGCGTGGATCACGGCGCCCAGCGCGAGGTAGGGATTCGACGACGAGTCGGACGGTTTGATCTCCAGATTCGTCGAGGCCTCCACGTTTCCGGCCATCGGGGAACATATCCGGATCGCGGCCTCTCGGTTGTCCGGGCCGTAACAGGCGTACGCTCCCGCCCACGTCTGGGGCGCCAGCCTGCGGTAGCTGTTGACGCTGCCGCAGGTCAGAGCGACCAGGGCGGGCAGATGGTGGATCAGGCCGCCGATGAAGTGGTAGCCGAGCTCCGACAGCCCGCCCTGGCCGTCCGCGAACAGGTTCTGCCGGAGCGTGGTGTCCCAGATGGACACGTGCAGATGGGCTCCGTTTCCCGCCTGGCCGGCGATCGGCTTGGGCGCCAGCGACGCCCACATCGCCATCCTGAAGGCCGTGCCGCGCACGGTCTCCCGGTAGATCACGTGGTTGTCGGCCGCCTTCAGCGCGGTCGCGTGCCTGATCGACAGCTCCTGCTGCCCGGCCCCCAGCTCGGGGTAGTAGTGCTCGACCGGAATGCCCTGCGTGTCGAAGGCGCGGATGAGCTGCATCGCGTAGTCGTGCGCCAGGTCGAATCCGGACGTTGCGTAGCACAGGCTGTCGTCGAGCGGAACGAGCCGGTCGGGCCCGCCCGCGGGGTCGGGCAGCCGCCGGCCGAGGGTGAACTCCGGCTCGAAGGCGGCGACGAGCGAGTAGCCCGCGGCGCCCAGCGCCGCGATGGCGTCCTTGAGGAAGGTCCGCGAGCAGGCCGCCCACGGGTTCCCGTCGAGGTCCCGCAGATCGGAGATCATGGCCGCCGCGCCCGGGGCGTACGGCAGCGGCACGAAGGTCGCGGGGTCGGGAACGATCCGCACCTCGCCGACCGGTCCCATGCCCTCGACCGGCTGGAGCTGGTCGAGCATCGACATCGCCATCATCGCCACGGTGTGCCCGATGCCCGTGTGAATTCGCTCACCCAACCGGGATCGGGCCGCGGATTTGCCCCGGATGACCCCGCCGTGGTCCGCGTAGATGAAACGGACCAGTTCGATGCCCTCGACCTCGACGCGTTCGAGCACCCGCCGAGCCGATGAGTCGAGCCGGCCGTCGGTGACGTTGTGGGGATCTCTCATCCTGCCTGACTAACACGGGAAAGCCTGGCACGGAAGAGCCGCCACGCCATCAGGGCACGACGAAGTCGCGGGCTACCCGTGGCCGCCGGTCGAGACGGCCATGAGCACCACGCGAACTACCGGCTATCGGGGCAGAGATCGGGTCAGTACGGACGGCGACGGGTCCGAGGCTCTGTCACATCACCTCAGAACCGTCGTGAAGAAGGTCGCCAATCGGGTCGCTCCCGTGTTGATCGTGTCGAACACGTTGTTCACCGCACCCGCCGCGGCCTGCGGCTGGTTGTAGAGGTAGAAGACCACGAACGCGATGGCCGCGTACGTAAGAACCTTCTTGACCTGCATTAGGGGGCCTCCTGCAGTCAGTTTCCCGGCTGTATGTACCCTGCGACACGGATGATCATATCTAGCCGGGAAGCCATGAGGCCCTACCGGGCCGCCCTTTCAGCCCGCCAGCAGCGAGGTGAAGAACGTCGAGAGCCGTTCGGCTCCGGTGCCGATGCCGTGGATGACGCCGTTGACGGCCGCGGCGGCTCCCGCCGGCTGGGTGAACAGATAGAAAATCACGAATGCGACGATCGCGTAGGTCAACAGCTTCTTGGTGTCCATGGGGGCTCCAACCGTGATGTGCTGCCAATCATGCTGCCGCATCGCACCACGGTTCCGTGCGCGATTCGGCGCATACCACGCCAAGCCTGGGCGGCTTACACGCCCAGCCGGGCCTCACGAAGCCGGGCCACGGCGTCGGCGTCGCCCTCGTACGCGACGCGGGCGTGCTTCTGCCTGCCGAAGGCGAACAGCAGCAGCTCGGACGGCTCGCCGGTGACCACGACCGCGGGTTCGGCCATCTTGCCCGCCGCCTTCTCCCCGCCGGTGCGGCGGAGCACGACGCCGACCGGGGATCTGCGCAGGAACAGGCGGCCGCCGCCCTTGACCCGCTTCCAGAAGTGGTCCTCCAGGTCGGCCGGCAGCTCGCGCGGCTCCCAGTCCGGCTGGGCGCGCCGCGCGTCCTCGTGGTGGATGAACATCTCCACGGTGTTCACCGCGTCGTCGGCGGCCGCGATCAGGCCGTAGGGCGACCATTTCGGCGGGCCCTGCCGTACGAGATCGACGAGCTCGGGGTAGGGGTGCCCGGCCCTGATCTGGCGTTGCACGGACTCGGTGTATCCCGAGAGGAACGGGATGGCGATGCCGCCTACGGCGTCGAGGCGGCGCTCACGTAGCACGAGGTGCGCGGCGAGGTCCGCGGTCGTCCAGCCCTCGCACAGCGTGGGAGCGTCGGGGCCGAGCCGGTCCAGCAGGTCACAGAGCGCGGCGCGCTCGGCACGGGCGTGGGTCATTAGGTCAGCCTAGCCAGTGGCCCGGCATGAATCCGAGTCTGGTTCGGCTTGATTCGGCCCAATGCGGAATTTCCGGATGACCCCGCTGATTGGGTTATCTAGGACTAAAGGCCTGAGGGTGTGTCGGTCCGATGGCCGATCCATCGGATTCGTCCGGGTATGTAACGTCCAACGCAAGAGATCCGACCGAGAGGAACCCGTCGCGTGCCGCCAAAGGTGTCAGCCGCCGTCATGCGCCAGGGACTCCGGGTCATCGGTGTCGCCGTCAGGGCCGAGCCGCGCATGTTCAGCGCCGCCGTCGCCGCCAGCGCGCTCTACGGCGTGATGACCGTCGGCTCCTCGTGGGCCCTGGGATGGGCGACCGAGAACGCCGTGCTGCCCTCCTTCCGCGATGGCCGGGCCACCACGGGATCCCTGGTGATCGCGGCCCTGCTCATCGTCGGGGTGGCCGTGCTCAAAGCCGCCGGGATCATGGGCCGGCGCATCCTCGCCGGCATCGTGCAGTATCGGATGCAGGCCTGGTCCAGGCGCTCCGTGACCCGGCAATATCTGCGGCTGCCGCTCTCGTGGCACCACCGCCACCCCACGGGGCAGCTGCTCTCGAACGCCAGCTCAGACGCCGAGGCCGCCTGGGCGCCGCTCGCGCCCCTGCCGATGGCCGTCGGCGTGATCGTGATGCTGGTGACCGCCGCCGGGGCGATCCTGATCACCGACCCCGTGCTCGCCATCGTCGGTTTCCTGATATTTCCGGCGATAGCCGTACTGAACCTGATTTATCAGCGCAAGCTGTCGCCTCTCGCGACGCGGGCGCAGCAACTCCGGGCGGAGGTCAGCGAGATCGCCCACGAGAGCTTCGAGGGCGCGCTAGTCGTCAAGACCCTCGGCCGGGAGGACGCCGAGACCACGCGTTTCCAGGCCAAAGCCGATGAGCTGCGCGACGCGAACATCGCGGTCGGGCGGGTCCGCGGGCTGTTCGACCCGATGCTGGAGGCCCTGCCCACCCTCGGCGTGCTCGCCGTGCTGGTCGTGGGCGCCGCCCGGCTGGACGCCGGAAGCATCATCGCGGGCGACCTGATCCAGGTCGCCTACCTCTTCACCCTGCTCGCCTTCCCGATCCGCGCGCTCGGCTGGGTGCTCGCCGAGCTGCCGCGCAGCGTCGTGGGCTGGACCCGCGTCCAGGACGTCCTCGACGCGACCGGCTCCATGGCGTACGGCACGGCGGCGCTGGACGCGAAGGGCCCCGCCAGGGTCGAGGTCCACGACATGACCTACGGCTATGACCCCGAGTCGCCGGTGCTCCGGGGCGTCACCTTCGACGTCGAGCCCGGGCGGATCGTCGCCGTCGTCGGCCCCACCGGCTCGGGCAAGTCCACGCTCGCCCATCTGCTCGCCCGCCTGATCGACCCCGACAGCGGCGCCGTCCGGATCGACGGAACCGACCTGCGAGACGTGGTGCGGGGCGACGTGAGCGCCTCCGTCTCCCTGGTCCTCCAGCAGGCGTTCCTGTTCGACGACACCGTGCGCGGCAACGTCGCCCTCGGCCTTGACACCACCGACGAGGCCGTCTGGGCGGCGCTCCGGCTCGCGCAGGCCGACGGGTTCGTCGCCGCCCTGCCCGACGGGCTGAACACGCGCGTCGGTGAGCGCGGCGCCACCCTCTCCGGCGGCCAGCGCCAGCGCATCGCCCTCGCCCGCGCGCTCGTGCGCGATCCCCGCCTGCTCATCCTCGACGACGCCACGTCGAGCGTGGACCCGCAGGTCGAGAAGCGGATCCTGGCGGGCCTCGGCGCCGCCGAATCCACTGTGATCGTCGTCGCCTATCGGATGGCCACCATCGCGCTCGCCCACGAGGTCGTCTACATGGAGCACGGCGCCGTCGTGGACCACGGCACACACGAGCAACTGCTCGCCCGCTGCGAGGGATATCGCAACCTGGTCACCGCGTACGAGCGGGAAGAGGCCGAGCGGGCCGCGATCGACAGCGATGAGGAGGTCGTGGCATGACACGGGGACCCGGCACGGCGCGGACGGTGGGGGACCGATGACCTTGCAGGCGGCGGAGAGGTCGGCATTCGAGACGTTCCGGCATGGCCTGCGGCTGTCGCCGGAGTTCCGGCGCGGTCTCGGCGGGACGCTCGCGCTGGCCGTGCTCGCCACCCTCGGAAAGATCATCGTGCCGGTGGCCGTCCAGCAGGTCATCGACCGCGGCCTGCGCGGCGCCACGCCCGACCTGCCGTTCATCCGGAACGCCGTCGTCGTCTGCGCGCTGGCCGTGCTGCTGACGGCGGGATGCGGCTACCTGATGAACGTCCGGCTCTACCGGGCCACCGAGTCAGGCCTGGCCACGCTGCGCGGCAAGGGGTTCCGCCACGTGCACGACCTGTCCGTGCTCACCCAGAACACCGAGCGGCGCGGCGCGC
This sequence comes from Microtetraspora sp., assembly GCA_044868295.1. GTDB lineage: Bacteria > Actinomycetota > Actinomycetes > Streptosporangiales > Streptosporangiaceae > JBIOWF01. The sequence continues at coordinate 14,372 of JBIOWF010000340.1, forward strand.
TGGTGTCACGGGTGACCGGCGACGTCGACCAGATCAGCACGTTCATGCAGTGGGGCGGGCTGATGATCATCATCGCGTTCGGCCAACTGCTGATCGCGACCGTGCTCATGGCCGTCTACTCCTGGCAGCTCACGCTCCTCGTCTGGGCCTGCTTCCTGCCGCTGGTGCTCGTCCTGCCCCGGTTCCAGCGGCTCGTGGCCCGCGGCTACACCACGGTCCGCGAGCGCTCCGGCGACGTGCTCGCCGCGATCAGCGAGGCCGTCGTCGGCAGCGCCGTGATCCGCGCCTACGGCTCGGAGGACCGTACGGCCTCGCGCATCGACTCCTCGGTCGACGCCCAGCGCGCCGCCCAGACCCGCGCCCAGATGACGATCGGCCTCACCTTCCCGATCAGCGAACTGGTCGCCTCGATCGCCCTGGCCGGGGTGGTGCTGCTAGGCGTCAGGCTGGGCATGGACGGCTCGATCACCGCCGGTCGGCTGATCGCCTTCCTCTTCCTGATCATGCTGTTCATCGCGCCGCTGCAGACCGCCACCGAGATCCTGAACGAGGCGCAGAACGCCGTCGCCGGATGGCGGCGCATCCTCGGCGTCCTCGACACACCGGCCGACGTCGCAGACCCCGCCGACGGCGAGACGCTGCCCCGCGGCCCGATCTCGGTGTCGTTCGAGGACGTCGGCTTCTCCTATCCGGGCGGCGTCCCAGTGCTCCACGGCGTGTCCGTGGACATCCCGCCGCGCACCCGGCTCGCCGTCGTGGGGGAGACCGGATCGGGCAAGACGACCTTCGCCAAGCTGCTCACCCGGCTGATGGACCCGGAGTCGGGCCGGATCCTGGTCGACGGGGTCGACCTGCGGAACGTGCGGTTCTCGTCGCTGCGGGAACGCATCGTCATGGTCCCGCAGGACGGGTTCCTGTTCGACTCGTCACTCGCGGAGAACGTCCGCTTCGGACGGCCCGACGCCACCGACGACGAGATCCTGCTGGCGCTGACCGAGCTCGGCCTCGCCGACTGGCTGGAAGGCCTGCCCGCCGGCCTCGACACCCCCGTCGGTCAGCGCGGCGAGTCGCTGTCGGCGGGGGAGCGCCAGCTCGTGGCCCTCGCCCGCGCCTACCTCGCCGACCCCGACCTGCTGCTGCTCGACGAGGCCACCTCTGCGGTGGACCCGGCCACGGAGGTACGGCTCGCCCGCGCCCTGGACGGGGTGACCCGGGGCCGTACGGCGGTCTCGATCGCCCACCGGCTCTCCACGGCCGAGGCCGCCGACGAGGTGCTGGTCTTCGAACGCGGCCGCGTCGTCCAGCGCGGCCCCCACGCCGACCTCGTCAACCAGCCCGGCGTCTACGCCGACCTCTACACCTCCTGGACCACCGCCACCCGCTCGTGACGTACAGGCAGCCACCTGGTGATATACTAATCTGGATTCATATATACGAGCGGGGGTACTCATGACCAAGACCCTGATCGACCTTGATGACGAGGCCTTGGCCGAGGCCGCGAAGTTGCTCGGCACCTCTTCCAAGAAGGACACGGTCAACGCCGCCCTACGAGAGATCGTCGACCGACGCAGGCGGGCGGCGGCCATAGCTCGAATGCGTGAGATGGTGGCTGAGGGAGAGATCGACTTCTCAGTCATCGAGAAGGGTGATGGCGCGCAACAGGCCGTGGCGTGACGGAGCTCTATCTCGTCGATACCAGCGCCTTGATCCGCTTCTACCGCGGTCAGGTCGGTGCGGAATGGGATCAGACGGTTTCCGCCGGGCTTGTCGGTATCTGTGAGCCGGTCAGGCAGGAGTACCTCCGAGCGGTCGGCGGCCGGCCGGCTTTCTACGAAGCCGACAGCCTGCTCCAGGAGAGCTTTCCGTACTACGTCGTCCCTGAATCAACTTGGGACGAGACAGCCGACCTGCAGCGCGACCTCGCCGACAAGGGATGGCATCAATGCGCCTCTCCAGTCGATCTGCTCATAGCGGTTGTTGCTCGACATCACAAGCTCACCGTGCTGCACGCCGACGCAGACTTCGAGACCATCTCCCGCCTAACCGGACAGCCGGTGCGCTGGATCAGCTGACTGAGCGCAGCGCGCGACCGGTCAGAAGCCGCAGTAAGCCCCGGGCCTGCGGCCCGGCGGTGTACGCCGGGCTGAGCGCCGGAGTGTGAGCGTCCTTCCCGGCTGCGGCAGAATTGGCGCATGTCCCTGGACCCGAAGATCGCTGGACGACTGAAGCGCGCGCCGGACGGCCTGGTGCCCGTGATCGTCCAGCAGCATGACACCGGCGAGGTGCTGATGCTCGCCTGGATGGACGACGAGGCGCTGCACCGGACGCTGACCACGGGCCGGGCGACGTACTGGTCCCGCAGCCGGCGGGAATACTGGGTGAAGGGCGACACGTCGGGCCATGTCCAGTGGGTGCGGCACGTGGCCCTGGACTGTGACGGTGACACGATCCTGCTGAAGGTGGACCAGGTGGGGGCCGCCTGCCACACCGGCGACCGCACCTGCTTCGATGCTGATGTGCTTGAGGTGAGCGGAACCCCATGACGACGGGCGACGCGCCGCCGGCCCCGCGCGCGACTCCCGACCCGGCTCGTACGGCCAGGCGCTCGCTCACGGTCTGGCTGGCCGTGTGCGTCCTGGGCGCCGGCCTGGTCCTGCTGGCCTCGGGGCGCACCTGGGTCACGGTGGTCTTCGACCCGAAGGTGGGCGCGCTCGGCTCTGGGCGGGTGGCCCTCTCCGGAGGCCGGCTGTCCCCCTTGATCAGCCCTGTGGCGCTGGCGGCCCTCGCCGCCACCGTGGCCGTGCTCGCCACACGCGGCCTGGCGCGGCGGGCCATCGGGGTGGTGATCGCGCTGTGCGGGATCGGCGTCGCCGCCGCGGCGTGGACCGGGACGCGCACTGGGGCGATCACCGTCGCGGTGACCGAGCGGGCGGCCGTCACGATGACGTCGCGAGGGGCGTTCACCGAGTCCGTCGCCTGGGCCTGGCCGGTGCTCACTGCCGTGGGCGGGGCGATCCTGCTGGCCGGGGGAGTCCTGGCGGCGGTCCGGGGCGGCCGGTGGCCGGGCATGTCCGGCCGGTACGACCGCCCGTCGAGCGGCGCCGGCCGTACCGGATCGGGACCGGCGCGACCGAGGGGCGCCCCGAGCGGCTCCGCGACCAGTGATCGTGCCCTGTGGGACGCGATCGACGAGGGCGCCGATCCGACACTGGAACCGGGAGATCCCGTCGATCGCGACGGGCCCGCCGGATCTGTTGGGCACACCGGGAATCCCGGGAATCAGCGGCACCGGGAACGTTGACAGCAAGCGGGGCGGCATGTGAGAACTCGCCCTGTCGCGAGGATCGCCGTGGTTATCATGACGGGGAGTTCACTCGCGGTGAGTTCATGATGGCGGCAAGCAGATCACAACTTGTCCACGAACCGGCTGCTTCCTCCTCTTGAGCCCCATATGTCGCTAGGCTTCCCGCCGCAAACGTGACGCATAGGAGTCATCAATGAGCTACGGAAATCAGCCGGGCGACACGGGGGGCTACGGGGCTCCGCCGCCCGGCGGGGGATACGGGCCTCCTGGCGGTTACGGACCGCCCGGTGGAGGATACGGGCCTCCCGGTGGGTACGGCGGAGCGCCGGTACCCCCGGACAACCACCTGGTCCCGGCCATCCTCACGACCTTGTTCTGCTGCCTCCCCTTCGGGATTGTGGCGATCATCAAGTCGAGCAACGTGAACTCGAAGTGGTCGGTTGGTGACTACCAGGGCGCCCTGCAGGCCTCCGAAGAGGCGAAGACCTGGTGGAAGCGGGCCCTGATCTGGGGCATCATCATCAACGTCGCATTCTTCGTACTGTGGATCGTGGTCGTCGTGGTGGCGGGTACGCTCAGCACCGGCTCCTACTCGTCATACTGAACGCATGACGGCGACTGTCCCCGAGCGGCGGGGGCTGGACCGGTTGCGGTCCGTGCTCGCGCCGCTCGGCGTGGCGGCGGTCACCGGCGCGGCGTTCGCGTACGTGGGCGCCGTCGATCCGAATCGGCCCGGGCACTACCCGACGTGTCCGTTCTTCTTCGCCACCGGGCTCTACTGCCCGGGGTGCGGCACGCTCCGGGCCATGCACGCCATCGGGAACGCCGACGTCGTCTCGGCTCTCGGCCTGAATCCGCTCGCGGTGGCGAGCATCCCGTTCCTGCTGTTCTGGTGGGGCCGCTGGATGATTCGATCATGGCAGGGGCGGCCCCCGCGCACCACTTTGGCCCACCCGGCCTATCTGTGGGGGTTTCTCGCACTTGTGATCGTTTTCTGGGTGGTGCGGAACATGCCTTTCGGCCGCTTTCTCGCACCTTGACGGACACCCAGTGGCGGGGCAATGCGGGCAAGACCGATAGCATCGGCAGGGCAAGGCAGGGAGTTCAGGCCGACCGGAGGGATCCTGATCGCGTGAGCGAGCGAAGCGAGGGAACGGGTTTGCACAGCGGTCTTCACTCACGCGGGCTCCGAGTCGAAGGCGAGGCGAGCGCGTGAGTGTTCTCGACGAGATCATCGTGGGCGTCCGAGAGGACCTGGAGGCCCGCCAGCGGGCCGTGCCGATCGAGGAGCTGAAGGAGCGCGCGAGCCGCGCTCCGGCGTCCAGGGACGCGTACGCGGCGCTCGGTGGCGACAGGGTCTCCGTGATCGCGGAGGTGAAGCGGTCCAGCCCGTCGAAGGGCGCGCTCGCCGCCATCGCGGATCCGGCCGCTCTGGCCGCCGACTACGAGGCCGGAGGCGCGCACGTCATCAGCGTGCTGACCGAGCGGCGCAGGTTCGGCGGCACCCTCGACGACCTGGCCGCGGTTCGCGCGGCCGTCGACATCCCGGTGCTGCGCAAGGACTTCATCGTCACCTCCTACCAGCTCTGGGAGGCCAGGGCCTACGGCGCGGACCTCGCGCTGCTGATCGTGGCGGCCCTGGAGCAGAACGCGCTGGTCTCGCTGATCGAGCGGGCCGAGTCGATCGGCCTGACGCCGCTGGTGGAGGTGCACACCGAGGAGGAGCTCGAACGCGCCGTCGCCGCCGGAGCGAAGATCATCGGCGTGAACGCGCGGAACCTCAAGACCCTCCAGGTGGACCGCGAGGTGTTCGCCAAGGTCGCGCCAAAGATTCCGGACGGCATCATCAAGATCGCGGAGTCTGGGGTGCGGGGCCCGCACGACCTGCTAGCGTACGCGCGAGCCGGGGCCGACGCGGTGCTGGTCGGTGAGAGCCTGGTCACCGGCAAGGATCCGAAGACCGCGGTGAACGACCTGGTCACGGCTGGCGCGCACCCCGCGTCCCGGCAGGACAACGGACCTGAGAGACAGTCGTGAGCGAGCCAATGAGCACAGCATCGTCAGGAACGCCGCGGGTCAAGGAGGACATGTGACCGCGACAGAGGGGACCCTTCTCACCGCCGCCGATCTGGCCGGCAACGGGGTCCACGGCAACGACCCGGACCTGTACGGCAAGTTCGGCATCTTCGGCGGTCGTTATGTGCCCGAGGCGCTCATCCCGGCCCTGGACGAGGTCGCCGCGGAGTACGCCAAGGCCAAGAGCGACATCGCGTTCCTGCGCGAGTTCGACCACCTGCTGCGCACCTACGCGGGCCGGCCGACCACGATCACCGACGTGCCTCGTTTCGGCGAGCACGCGGGCGGCGCGCGGATCATCCTGAAGCGCGAGGACCTGACCCACACCGGCGCCCACAAGATCAACAATGTGCTCGGCCAGGCCCTGCTGACCAAGCGCCTGGGCAAGAGCCGGGTGATCGCCGAGACCGGCGCGGGCCAGCACGGTGTCGCCACCGCGACGGCCGCCGCGCTCATGGGTCTCGAGTGCGTCATCTACATGGGGGCCGTCGACTGCGAGCGCCAGGCGCTCAACGTCGCCCGCATGAAGCTCCTCGGCGCCACCGTCGTCCCGGTCACCAACGGCAGCCAGACGCTCAAGGACGCCATCAACGAGGCCTTCCGCGACTGGGTCACCAACGTCGACAGGACCCACTACCTCTTCGGCACGGTCGCGGGCCCGCACCCGTTCCCGGAGATCGTCCGTGACTTCGCCCGGATCATCGGGGTCGAGGCCCGCCGCCAGGTGCTGGAGCTGACCGGCAAGCTGCCCGACGCGGTCGCCGCGGCGGTCGGCGGCGGGTCGAACGCGATCGGGATCTTCCACGCCTTCATCGGCGACGAGGGCGTCCAGCTGCACGGCTACGAGGCGGGCGGACACGGGCTGGAGAGCGGCGAGCACGCCCTCACGCTCACCGCGGGCTCCGTCGGGGTGCTGCACGGCTCGCGCACCTACGTCCTGCAGGACGACGAGGGCCAGACGATCGAGTCCCACTCGATCTCGGCCGGTCTCGACTACCCGGGGGTCGGGCCCGAACACGCCTGGCTCAAGGACAGCGGCCGCGCGACCTACCACGGCATCACCGACGCCGAGGCGATGGACGCGTTCTCGCTTCTCGCCCGCACCGAGGGGATCATCCCCGCGATCGAGTCCTCACACGCCCTCGCCGGAGCGCTCAAGCTCGGCCGGGAGCTCGGCCCCGAGGCCACCATCCTGGTCAACCTCTCGGGCCGGGGTGACAAGGACATGGGCACCGCCATGAAGTACTTCAACCTGTAAATGGGAGAAGGGGCCCGGTCGGGCACGCCGGGGCCGCGCACGCGGCCCTCAAGGTGCCCGGCGAGACGGCTCCCACCCGGAAGAACGGACCTTCGATGACGACTCTTCAGACGGTGTTCGAGAAGGCGCGCGCCGAGAACAGGGCCGCCCTCGTCGGCTATCTGCCCGCCGGGTTCCCCACCAAGGAGGGCGGTGTCGCCGCCGCGACCGCCATGGTCGAGGCCGGTTGCGACGTGATCGAGATCGGCCTGCCGTACTCCGATCCGCTCATGGACGGCCCCACCATCCAGGACGCGGTCCACCGGTCGCTGGCCAACGGGACCCGCATCGCCGACGTGCTGCGCACCGTCGAGGGCGTGGCCAAGTCGGGCGCCGCGACGCTCGTCATGACGTACTGGAACCCGATCGACCGATACGGTGCGGAGCGTTTCGCGCGGGACCTGGCGAACGCGGGCGGCGTCGGCACGATCACGCCGGACCTCACCCCCGAGGAGTCCGAGCCCTGGCTCCAGGCCAGTAAGGACGCGGGCATCGACACCGTGTTCCTGGTCGCGCCGAGCTCCACGGAGGATCGGATCGGCAAGGTCGCCGAGATCTGCACCGGCTTCGTGTACGCGGCCTCGCTGATGGGCGTCACCGGCGCCCGCGAGGTGGTCAGCGCGGCGGCCGAGGGGCTGGTCAAGCGGACCCGCGAGCGCACCTCGCTGCCCGTCTGCGTGGGCCTCGGGGTCGGTACCGGGCGGCAGGCCGCCGAGGTCGCCGCCTACGCCGACGGCGTCATCGTCGGCTCCGCGTTCATCCGCCTCATCCTCGACGCGCCGGACGAGGCGTCCGGGCTCGACGCCGTGCGCCGGCTCGGGGCCGAGCTGGCCCAGGGCGTCCGCCGCTCCTGACGTGCGCAGCGGCTGATCTCCTCGCGAGATCAGCCGCTTTTTGCCGGTCCGTACGGCTGCCGCCCCCAGAACAGTTCAGGACATACGCTTACCTGATGTTTATGCACCCCATGGTGAGCTTGTCTCCCAGTAATGTGCAGGGTCGTGGCGGCTCGCCGAATGCCGCCGAAGATCTCGGGCAGCGGTGATTTGCCCCCGGGGCGAGGAGACGAAGGTTCGGTGAGACTGGTGAAAGCCGCACCACCTCGATCACGATCGGTGTTTTCTGCGCTACCCTGGGCGACGACCGTTGCCCGGCTCGTGCTCGCGGGCGTCCTCATCGTCGCGGGCTGGTTGAAGATCGGCACGCCTGCCCTGTCGGTGCAGGCGGTGCGCGCCTACGAGCTCCTTCCGGAATCGGTCGCCACGGCCGTGGGGCACGGCCTGCCGATTCTCGAGATCGTCGTAGGGGTGTTGCTGGTTGTCGGCTTGCTCACGCGTCCCGCCGCGCTGGTCGCCGGCCTGCTCATGCTGGCGTTCGTCATCGGCATCGCCTCCGTGTGGGCCCGAGGGCTGCGCATCGACTGCGGCTGCTTCGGCGGGGGCGGCGCGCTGGGCGAGGACCAGGATCCCAATTACTTCTGGGAGCTGCTGCGCGACGTCGGCCTGCTCCTGCTCGCCGCCTGGATCGCGATCCGCCCGCCCGGCCGCCTCGCCATGGACTCCGCGCTGGGCCTGGCCGGGCCGGACGGGCCGGATGACCTTGCGGGCGACGACACCGACGACACCGACGACACCATCGAGGGCGGCGAGCCCGAGACGCAATCCAAGTGAGGAGGCCCACTGATGGGCAAGGGGGCACGGCAGGCCACGCGCGAGCGGGTCGCGGCGCAGCGGGAGGCTCAGCGCAGGCGGGACCAGCGCAGGCGCGTGACGACGATCGTGACGGTCGCCCTGGTCGCGGTGGTCGCGGTGGCTACCGGCTGGTGGCTGTCCGCGCAGGGGGGAAAGCCGGAGTCGGCGACGGCGGCGCTCGCGCCGGTCACCGTCCAGGGTGACGGTTCCGTCGTGATGGCGAAGGCGGGGGTCACCGGGCCGGTGCTGGACGTCTACGAGGACTTCCAATGCCCTGTGTGCAAGCAGCTTGAGGCGACCAGCGGCCCGACCATCAAGAACCTGGCCGCCGAGGGCAGGGCGAAGGTCGTGTTCCACCCGATCACGATCTTCAGTGCGGACCCGACCAAATCCAACTCGTTGCGCGCGGGCGCGGCGGCCCGGTGCGTCCCGGACGGTAACCAGTGGATGGCGTTCCACGACAAGCTCTACGAGGAGCAGCCCGGCGAGACGGTCGAGGGCTTCAAGGCCGACGAACTGGTCGCCTGGGGGCACGAGGTCGGGGTGAACGCGCCCGGCTTCGACCAGTGCGTCACGTCACAGCGGAACCTGGAGGCCCAGGCGCAGTACTCGACGAAGATCCTCAGCGAGCAGAAGCTTCAGGGCACCCCCACGCTCAAGCTGGACGGCCAGGTCCTGGACAGCAAGACGGCGTTCGTGCCGAGCGCCCTGCGTGAGGCCGTCCTCAATGCGGCCAAGTAGTCCGAGACACGGTACTGTCACCTGACATGCCCCTCGCCTCGATTCCCAGCCCGTCACAGGGGGTCTGGTACCTCGGACCGATCCCCATCCGGGCGTACGCGCTGTGCATTGTGCTCGGCGTCGTCGTCGCCGTCTGGATCGGCGAGCGCCGCTGGCGCGCCCGGGGTGGCGCGCCGGGGACGATCACGGATCTCGCCGTCTGGGCCGTGCCGTTCGGCCTGGTCGGCGGGCGTCTCTACCACGTCATCACCGACTGGCAGTTGTACTTCGCGGCGGACGCGCCCAACCGGCCGATCGACGCCCTGTTCATCTGGAAGGGCGGCCTCGGCATCTGGGGCGCGATCGCGCTCGGCGCCGTCGGCGTGCTGATCGCCTGCCGCCGCAAGGGGATCTCGTTCTCGGCGGTGGCCGACACCCTCGCGCCCGCCATCCCGGTGGCCCAGGCCATGGGCCGCTGGGGCAACTACTTCAACCAGGAGCTGTTCGGCAGTCCCACCGACCTGCCGTGGGCGCTGGAGATCGACCCGGGCCGTCCGGGAACCGTGCCGGGTCAGGACACCTACCACCCGGCCTTCCTGTACGAGTCGCTGTGGGACCTCGGGCTCGCGGGCGTGCTGGTGGTGGTCGGCAAGCGCTTCAACCTGCGGCACGGCCGCCTGTTCGCCCTGTATGTCGCCGGTTACACGCTGGGCCGTTTCTGGATCGAGGGGCTCCGGGTCGACCCCGCCCATCACATCCTCGGGCTCCGGCTCAACCAGTGGACCTCCGTGGTCATCTTCGTCGGGGCGATGGTCTACTTCTGGCTGGCTCGGAACAAGACCTCCGAGGAGTCACTGGGCGTGACACCGGACGACGCGGACGACGCGGACGACGCGGACGGGGCCGGAGATCCGGCGCATCCGAAGGACCAGGCGGATTCCGACGAGCAGGTCCCCGACGAGCAGGCCCCCGACGAGCAGGCCCCTACCGCGCCGGACCGGGGAACCGGACAGCGATGACCGAGGCCGGTGGCCTATGACGAAGCGCAAACGCCGCTCGGCCGGGGCCGCGGAAAGGTGGACCAGCGAGACGCTGTCGGAGTGGGGGCTGACCGACGTTCAGCAGAGGATCCTCCTCGTCGTCGGGTCCGTGGTGGCCGTGCTGGTCTCCGCGCTCGTGCTCACACTCGTGGTCAACGCGATCGGCGGCGAGACCTCCAATCCCCGGATCGCCGCGGCGGACCCGCTCGGCCAGGCCAGGCCGGACGACTACCAGGGGTGGCCGTCGCTCAAGCAGTTCGCGCCGATCGCCGATCGCAATGCCGACGCCAAGCCGCTCACCGCCCATGAGATATTCGGCACCAAGACCCTCAAAGTCGGAAAAATCACCCTCAGGAGGGTCGCGACCAGCCTGGACCCGGGATGCGCCGGGGTCGTCTGGGGCGCGGAGCTGGCGGAGCGACTCTCGGAGGCGGGCTGCGCCCAGGCGGTGCGCGGCCTTTTCATGAGTTCGGACGGCGCCTACGTCGCCCAGTACACGATGCTCAACGTCGCCGGGGCCGAGGCCGCGAACGGCCTGGTCGAGGCGCTGAACACGCTGCACAGGGGTGGCTGGGTGGTGCCGCTCCCGTCGAACAGGGCCGCCTTCCAGGGCTACACGGAGGCGAGCGGCCACGCGATGGGGCACTATGTCGGCCTGGTCTGGGTCGGCCGCGCCGACGGCGCCGAGCCTTCCGCCAGGGACGACTTCGTGACACTGGCCCTGACCGTACGGGAGGTCGAGAAGGCCGTGTACCGCCGCGTGGTCGCCGTCACGGGTGTGACGCCCGTGCCGGCGCAGAAGAAGTCCGGGACGGACACGGCGCAGCCGTCCGAAGCCGCACCCACCGAGCAGTAGGTGCCCGCCATGCGCCGGATCGCCGTCGTCGTGCTCCTGGCGGGGGTGGCCGCCGTGGCGGCCTGCGGGGGAGAGGACCAGCCGCGCCCGGCCTCCGTACGGGTCGAGAAGACCTCCGCGCTCTACGCGCCCATCGCGGCGCGGCAGTCGGACCCACGGCCGTTGACCACAGGCGAGGTGTTTCCCGCGGGGCGGCTGGGCTCCGGCGGCGTCACGCTCACCCGGGGCCCGGTCACCGAGGCGGCCGACTGCGCCGGATCGGTGTGGGGGAGCGCTCCGGTCGCGGGCTGCAGCCAGGTCCTGCGGGCCGTCTACTCGTCCCCCGGCCTCTCCGGGCAGTTCCTGATCTTCAACATGGCGGACGGCGCCGCGGCTGACGCGCTCGCCGCCGCCTTCGCGAAGGTCGCGTTCGTACGGCTCGCGCCCGGCCAGCCCGCCGTCGACGGAGGCTGGGCGCAGGTGCGGGCGCTCGGCCACTTCGTGACCGTGAGCTGGATCGCCCCGGTCGGCGACGCGAAGCCGGATCTGACGGCCGGCCTGCTCGCTCTCGACGGCGCCGGCCGATTCGTCCAGGACCGGGTGCTCCAGGCCGGCTGACCCGTCCAGCCTCTGCTGTCGTTTGTGCTGCCGTCGTTTGTGGTGATTCGCCCGATCTTGTCGGTTGCCGGGGCTAGGCTTTCCGGCATTCGCTCGTAGATCAATGGTAGAAAAGGGTCGGGATATGCCACAGGGGACGACGTACCTGGAGTTGTCGGAGGACAGCGGGAGCGCGCACAAGTTCTACGAGGTCACCGTCACGGGCGGCGATGTCGTGATCCGCTACGGGCGTATCGGCACCCCCGGCCAGGTGCAGAACAGCAGTTTCCCGACGGCGGTCAAGGCCGAGGCGGCCGCGGACAAGAAGATCGCCGAGAAGGTCCGCAAGGGTTACGCCCCCGCCGTGGCCGGTGTGCGTCAGGCCCGGCCGGTCACCCGCCGCGCCATCGTCAGCCACACCTCCAGCGCGCGCCAGGCGCCCATCCTCTGGAAGTTCCGTACGGGCGCCTCCGCGTTCGGCATCTTCGTCGACGAGGAGCGCTGCTGGGCCGGGAACGAGAAGGGCGACGTCTACACCGTGACGCACACCGGAGAGGTGACCGGGCACGTGCGCCTGCCCGACTCCGTGAAGTGCATCGTGGGCGACGACTTCTGGATCTACGCCGGCTGCGACGACGGCAAGGTCTACGACCTCAGCGGCAAGATCCCGCGGGTGGCGTACGAGATCGCGACCGACGTCGACATCTACTGGCTGGACATCCACGAGGGCGTGCTCGGGGTCGCGGACCGGCAGGGCGGCATCACCACCATCGACCACGAGGACGAGTTCCAGTGGTCACGGCGCAGCGCGGGAAGCCACGCGTGGATGGTCCGCTGCGACGGCTCGGGCGTCTATCACGGGCACTCCCGTGGCGTCACCATGTACGACGCCGACAGCGGTGACCAGCGCTGGCACGCCGACACCGACGGCGACGTGCTCTTCGGCTGGCAGGAGGAGACCGCCGTCTACGCGGGCACGTCGCGGCGCAAGGTCTACCGGATCTCCAAGACCGGTCAGGTCCACGCGGTCTACCAGTGCGACGGGTCGGTGTTCTCCTGCGCGACCGCCCCGGACGGCCGGTACGTGTTCGCGGGCGACAACCACTCGTCGGTGTACTGCTTCGACCGGGACGGCACCCGTCTGTGGAAGCTCGCGACCGGTTGCGGCTCGGCCTTCTCGATGCAGTACCTGAACGAGCGGCTCTACATCGTCACCACCGACGGCTCGCTGGTCTGCATCGACGCGAGCGACGCCGCGATCCAGGCGGCCCAGCAGGGGACCGTGCCCGAGCCCGTCAACGTCAAGGCGGCGGCCACGCTGGAGACGGTGGTGCCCACCCAGGAGTTGGAGATCACGGCCGACACCGGTGACGGAGTGGTCCTCGAATGCGTCGACGAGGGCGGACGGCTGCGCATCCGGGTGGTGTCGTCCGGATATGACCGCGGCTGGAACGTGCAGTTCCCCAAGGGCCTGCGGCAGCCGGGCGCGCGATACGTGGTGGACGGCATCCACACCGCCCGTGGCGGCTTCTACCGCCCGCAGGGCGAGATCCGGCGCCTGCGCTGATCGCGATGCGGTCCACTCATCGTGGCGCCCTGCTCATCGGCGCCCTGCTCATCGGCGGCCTGCTCATCGGCGGCCCGCTCATCGGCGGCCCGCTCATCGGCGGCCCGCTCACGCCGACGGGCCGCTCATGATCGTGCGGCGGCGAGGCTCGCG
>JBIOWF010000341.1:0-2746 GCA_044868295.1 Microtetraspora sp.
ACCCCGACGACATCCGATTCCACAGCTTGAAGAGGTTGCCCTGCAGGTCCTCCTCGAACTGCTCGATCGTCACGCCGTCGGCCCCGGCCGCTCCACCGTTACTCTTCACTTTCAACCACGCAGCCCAGATCAGCCGCTTGGGAATGTTATGCGACTTGCCTGGCAACCTTGGCTCACTCATGCGACTCCTCCCTTCCGGTTGGTCCCATTCATCAGCCTGGACGACCCCGCCCCTTCGCTCCCCAACCCACTGCGATACGCAGGCGGATCACAGCTACTACAGGCGAGTCCGCCAGCGCGCCCACGCCGGTACTCTGCCCCGCGCGGTTTCTGCCGCTCAGGGTTCTCCCACACCACCCCGGTCACCCCGGCGGCGGTCTCGAGGCGCGCCTTCGCACGTTCCAAACGAGAGCCCAGATCGAGATCATGCTGCCTGTATGCCGGACCCCACCTGGGCAGTACACGGGTATCCCCCAGGCTCATCCCGAGACTGAATGGCTGCCTCGGTTTTGAAGTCACCTACGAACCTTTCGACACGTCAACGGCAGAGGGCTTGACACCCATCGCTCATCTTCTCGACCCATACCTGACGCGGTCCTTCGCCGCGCCTTTTCCCACGACGCTCAGCACGACAGTCGCTAACTAACGCACCTCGGGGTGGTTTGATGCCTCCCCCCGCAGGGCGACACCGGAGGACCAGACCCCCTCCATCTCCTCGTTCAGAACCGCAGGCCAGCAGACCTGCCATCACCCTCTTGGTCTACCTCCCACGTTCGTGCTCACAACCACTCCGGTTCCAGCGCGGCGCGGACCCGGCCCTGATGGCAGCGGTCCGCGATCACCGGAATCCCCAGCGGCCGCAGCTTCGCACGGTTCCCCGCCTTGGGTATGTACACCCGCTTGACCGGACGGGGTCGCCACGACCGAGCCTCGCGATGCACCCGCACCGCCAACTCCGCCCTGGCCAGGGAGCTCAGCGCGACCTCCCCGTCGATCCCGGCCGTCGCGCGCCCAGCATTGCGCTGCGTCGCCTGCCGCACGCTCAACAGCGTGTTGCTCCAGCTCCGCAACATCAACTTCTGCAGGTTCCTGAGCGTGCCCAGGTCCCCATCCCGCGCCGCCGTGAAGATCCGCTGCCGCAGCCGCCGTACGTTGTCCTCATGAGAGCGCCAGTCGATGGCGTCCCAGCACAGGGCATCGTCCGCAGGTCCGTTCACCATGAGGTGTCCAACTTGCCCTCCGATTCCGACGGATTGACCAGCATTCGCTTCACAGCTCACCTGCCCACGTCAGCGCCCCTTTCGAGGCCCGGGCACTTCGACCCCGGTATCCGGCCAGTTACCCAGCAACGGCCGCCTGGAGGAGCAGCCACGATCGTTGTGGTTTCCTGTCGGCTTTCGCCCACCGGCATTCGCTTCTTGGGCATCCTGTTCCCGCCAGGAGGATTCCGCCATTCCTTGCGGTTGGCCTACCGGGCCGCCGAAGCGTCCGGACTCTGTCGGGGTTTCCGCGTTCCGCACGTGTGAGAAACGACCGGGGTGGGTGCCTTCTTTACTCCGGGGCGGCGGTGTCGTCCCGGCCATCGTGACCTCGATGACCGGCGCCTGCCGCTTCTCAACGGCCAGCCCTCTACCCCGCTGAAACATCCCATCGGCGGGGGCTGGGATCACGAAGCATACGAAGATTCACTCGCGTTCACCCGTCCGGTCTTCCCCTCGCCCACCATCCCCGGATGGAACGAGAATGGCTTCGGCTTTTCCCCTGGGCTTCGCACCCCACGGTCACCCATGACGCACGCCAAGGCGGGGACGGGCCATTCGACACTGGCCCGGGTCACACCCTCATCAATGAGCCTCCAATCGGTGTCATCACTCCTCACGTGCGACTTTCGCGTCGCACGATCGCCCTCCCAGTGGCCGGGCACGGCGCGGTCGGTGACCTCGGCGGGACGGCGGCCGATGGTGACCTCGGGGGTGATGAAGCCGCGTTGATTGCGCCGGGCGCGACGGGTCCGGGCACGCGGCACCCGCAGCGCACGCCCGGTCCGCAGGCATGCGACGTACTCGCGGGACAGCGCTCCCCGGCCCTCGATGTAGAGCGCCTGGTAGATCGCCTCGTGCGAGATCCACATCGTCGGGTCATCGGGGAAGTCCCGGCGCAGCCGGGCCGCGATCTGCTCCGGGCTCCAGGCCTGCCCCCACCGCCGGTCGGCGCGTCGCGCGCGATTGCGGCCGGTGAACGGCACCGCCGGACCGGCCACCGTGACGCCGTGCTCGGTGGTCAGTCGACCGGCCAGGCGTTCCTGCACGTATCGGCGCAGTCGCGGGTTGCCGACCATTTTTGCCTGCTTGGGGCGTGCGGCGCGCCGGTCCCGGTGCCATTGCGCCACCGTCGCCCGATATACCCTCGTTCCGCCACGAGTGCTTGCGTTACGCCGCAGTTCCCGCGACACGGTCGACGGCGAGCGATTCAGCTTGCGCGCGATCTGTCGAACACCCAGCTTCTCGGCTCGCCAGAGCGCGATCTGCTCACGCTCGGCGAACGACAGGTACCGGCCCGAGTCCGTATGGAAAACCGACTGAGGTGTCACCCCACCACATTCGCGGAACCACCGAGTGCCGAGGACCTGCGACACCGCCGGCCGCGAGCCCGGCATCCGTACTTGTCGCCCCCCGTGAGATCGCTGCCCAGAACAATCGCAGATGTTCCTTGCGGGCGACCGGTGGACGGCCCGGTGACTGCATCG
>JBIOWF010000342.1:0-11612 GCA_044868295.1 Microtetraspora sp.
CACGCGATCAGTTAAGAAGCGTGCGTGTGTTTGATCCGAGACCTGCGGCGCCGTGCCGCGTTTCCTCCCCAGGGCTAAAGCCCGGGGTCTCCACGCTGGAGGAATTCGATGACGCCTGTGTCGCGCCGAGCAGGCGACTGACCTCCTGGACCAGGGCGTCCTGTTCCTCGGCGGACAGCGGCCCCCCCGGCTCGTTGATCTTGGTCGTCCGCCCTCCGGGCTCGATGACCGTGATGTTCACCCGGGCGGCGCCACGTACGGCAACGCCCTGGTGGGGCAACCCGGCCTCGTCGAGCAGATCGACGAGCTCGCGACCTTCGCTGCCGCCTACCGGGAACACCGCGACGGTCGCCACCTGTCGCCTAGCGAGCACCCGTGACACATTCACGCCCTTGCCACTGGCCTCCACGGCGACGTAATGAGCCCGGTTCAGCTCGCCCAGCCGGAGCTCATCCACGTGGAGCGTCCGGTCCAGGCTCGGATTCGGCGTCACTGTAACGATCACTGCCTTACCGGCCGGGTCCCGCATGGCACCGATATCCGCCCGGCCGGGTCCTAGCCGAGCCCACAGCGGCCTCCCGTGAACTTGCGATTTCTAGGGTGCTACTTGGTATTCATTGTTTATAGTTGCATTTGGTTGGGAACGTCAATAGCCACCCCAAGGCCGGCCTCGCGAAAGCTCCACGTGTCCGTACTCTTGGGGGCGAACGTCATTCGGACGTGCCAAGCCGATCATGGACGGGATTCGATGACCACGACGGAGAGTGCGACGGGGCGAGGCCGCCCAGCCCAGACGCTCTACGCCTCCCAGCGCCAGCAGGAGCTCGTGCGGATCGTCCGCAGCGCGGGCCGGGTCGACGCGGCCATCGCCGCCGAGCAGTTCCAGGTGTCGACCGAGACGATCCGCAAGGACCTCATCGAGCTCGAACGCCTCGGTTTACTCCGCCGCGTCCACGGCGGGGCGATCTCCGTCGACGACCTGACCTTCGAGCCCGCGCTCACGTCGCGGACCGGGTTCATGGAGGAGAAACGCCGGATCGCCCGAGCGGCCCTGGAAGAGCTGCCCCGAGAGGGAGCGGTGTTCCTGGACAACGGTTCGACCACCGGATGCCTGGCGGAGATCTTCCCTTCCGACCGTGACCTCACCGTTTTCACCAATTCGCTGCCCATCGCGCTCGCCCTGGTGACCCGGCCACGTCTCACCGTGCACACCCTCGGTGGCCGCATTCGGAACGTGACGCTGTCCGAGGTCGGCAGCTGGGCCATCCGCGCCCTGTCCGAGCTCCAGGTCGACGTCGCCTTCCTCGGCACGAACGGCCTCTCCATCGAGCGCGGCCTGACGACCCCCGACGAGTCCGAGGCGACCATCAAGCGCCTCATGTACGGCGCGGCCCGACGGCGGGTCCTGCTCACCGACCACAGCAAGATCGGCAAGGCCAGCCTGCTCCGCTACGCCCACCTGTCCGACGTCGACGTCCTCATCACCGACACCGGCGCTCCCGAACAGGAGACAGAGAAACTCCAGGCGATCATCGAAGTGCGGCTCGCCTAGGCCGCGTCTGACACTCCCTAGATCCGCGGTGACATCCGGCCCC
Source organism: Microtetraspora sp. (assembly GCA_044868295.1). Lineage (GTDB taxonomy): Bacteria > Actinomycetota > Actinomycetes > Streptosporangiales > Streptosporangiaceae > JBIOWF01. The sequence continues at coordinate 1,596 of JBIOWF010000342.1, forward strand.
CAGCCGGGTAGGCGTTGCGGTATGGCTACCCATGCGATCGATCTTCTGGCCGATCTCGATCCCTTCGAGATCTTCGACACCGAGGCCGCCCGCCTCGACCGCTTCTTCGCCTCGCTCGACGCCGAAGAATGGAACCGCCCGTCGCGATGCGAGGGCTGGTCCGTGCGGGACGTCCTCGGCCATCTCGCCGGAGAGGAGCTCTACAACCACGCCTGCCTGGACGGGGAAGTGCTCGAGTTCTTCGCCATGCTGGAACGGGAAGGCGCCGGCGGCGGATTCCACGATTTCAACGAGTGGTGCGTCCGGCATCGGCGGGACCTGCCGGTCGGCGAGGTCCTCGACGAGTGGCGCCAGAAGAACACCGAGACACGCGAGCGGATGCGCGCGCTGGGCCGCGACGCGATGCTGCAGACCTCTGTCGGGCCGTATCCGGTGACCCTGCAGGCCTACCACTACGACTCCGAGTACGCCACGCACGCCGACGACGTGGGGGCACCGATCTCCGCCGACGAGGCCGACGCGCGCACGCGGTGGCGCGTCCACGTCGGCCTGTTCGTGCTCGATGAGCAGAACTCCCCAGCTCGGGTCGAGCCCGCTGCGGACCACGTCCAGGTCCACGCGGGCGGCGCGAGCGCGCGGCTCTCGTTGACCGAGTTCGTCGACGCGACCGTTGGCAGGCTACCCAAGGATCACCCGCTCGACCCAAGGATCATGACGGCCTTGCGCTGCCTCGCCTGAGTGGCGCCGCGGCTACGGGCCCGGATCCAACGGCAGCGATCAGACATCGTCCGTCCCGGACACCTTACGAGCCCAGGTGTGGAGGGCGCCGAAGTCCTCGGGGAGCAGCCCGAGACCGGCGCTGACCTGGTGCAGCAGCGCCGGGCCGAGGTGGTGTGCGGCCACGAGGTCGCGGTCGGCGTCACTGATCTCGTCGTCGACCCACGCGAACGGCCGCCCGGCCGCCCACTCCACACACTGGCGGGTCTTCCAATGAAGACCGTCGTCCTGGTCGGGCGTGCGGTTCACCTGCCAGTCGATCACCGGAAGCTCGGGCAGACCCAGTCGCGGAGCGATCCAGGTGTTGGCGTCATGCCGCCAGGTGGTGGCCCAGACCAGGTCGTACGGCAGGGCGAGCAGGGCAGGGCCATGACTCGGGTTGAGCCAGACCCGCAGCGGCTTGAGGCTCCGGTCGTCCCAGCCGTCCGGCCGCATCCGGTGCGTGGTGTAGCCGGCGGGGCGCCGCTCGGGCTTGGCCGCGAACGGGTTCAGCGGCCCGTCCACATCCAACAGGAGGAGCGGCCGAAGCCGGTCGACAGACATGCGCGGCAGCATAACGCGACAGATTCCGGATGAATTGCCCGATTTGGATAAAGACAGGGCGGATGGGATCCGGTTTTCCTCCCCAGGGCCGAACCCGAGGTCCTCAAGGAGTTTCGATGAAGTCGTGGATCATGGCGGCGAACTCGCCGGGCGTGGCGATCCGTACTCCCAGTGCCGTGGCCTTGTCCCTCTTGGACCCGGCTTTCTCGCCCGCCACCAGCAGGGAGGTGCGGGCGGAGACACTGGAGGACGCCTTGCCTCCGGCGCGCTCGATGAGCTCGCCACCGCACCGCGGGCAGACCTGCGGGAACACGATCACCTGCTCGGCCCCGGTCCGCAGATGCACCACCGGCGCCTCCACTCTCGGGATCACATCGCCCGCCTTGTAGACGGTCACCTGGTCACCGATCATGAGACCGCGGCGGGTGATGTCGGCTGGATTGTGCAGCGTGGCATAGGTGACGACGCTGCCGTCCAACCGCACCGGCTCCAGCACCGCGCGCGGCGCGATGATCCCGGTGCGGCCGACGTTCCACTCCACCTCGACCAGCTTGGTGATCTTCTCAACGGCCGGCAGCTTGTACGCGATCGCCCAGCGCGGCGCGCGCGAGCTGAAACCGGCCTGCTCCTGGTCGGCTGCCAGATCGGCCTTGATGACGATCCCGTCGATCCCGAACGGCAGCTCGCCACGCACCCCGGCGATCTCCTCGACCCGGGCCTGCACCTGCTCCATCGTCGCGGCGGCGATCACGCCGACCGGGGTCGCGCCGGTGGTCTGCACACCGAGCCCGGCGACCAGCTCCATGATCTGACTGTGTGGCGACTCCCGGAGCCGCACCGCCAGCGCGCCGCCGTCCTCGGGCGGCAACGGCAACGCGCCATAGCCGAAGAAGGTCATCTCGCACTTTGATGGCGAACAGCACCATCTCCGACACCCGCTCAGGATGCCGCTCGGCGTACGCCAAGGCCAGCGTCACGCCCCACGAACCGCCCAGAACCAGCCACCGCTCGATGCCCAAGTGCCGCCTCAGCAGTTCGATGTCCGCCATCAGGTGCTGAGTGGTGTTCACACCCAGATCCGTATCCGGATCGCTGACGGGCGGCGAACTGCGACCGCATCCCCGCTGGTCGAAGAGGACCACCCGGTACGCGTCAGGGTCGAAGAGCCGCCGCCACCCAGGCGCGCAGCCTGAACCGGGTCCGCCGTGCAGCACGACCGCGGGCTTACCGTCAGGATTTCCGCAGGTCTCCCAGTACACAAGGTTGCCGTCGCCGACATCGAGCATGCCGTAGTCGTACGGCTCGATCTCCGAGTACAACTCCGCCATCACTCGCACCCCTCCGTGGGCGCGCCAACGCGGAATCGTGGTTCACACCCTGGAGCATCGTCCTCTTCCACGAGCACGTCGCGGAAGGGGAATCCGCAACGAGCAATGAGACACCCCTCGCCGCGGAGCCGAGCGGCTGAAACCGCGGCCAGACGGTCAAAGGTTCAAGGCTTGGGGTGGGTGGCGAAGAACTCCCAGATGGTGGCGGTGGCGTCGAGGGCCTTCGACGGGGAATCGGCCTCCTTGCGGGCGGACTGGCTGCCCGGCCACTCGTGGTCCATTCCCTCGATGGTGATCAAGTTGACGGCGCGACCATCTCGGCATCTGGCGCGGTTGGTGCGGTTGGGAGACGTCCAGATCGGGCAGCGACGGCTGTCGGGCACATTCGCCGAAAGGCCGCCCGCCACGTCGGCGCGAAGGCCCGCCCACGTGTCCGGCGGCAGCGCGTCGCCCACCTTGACCGCGAGGTCCGGCCGACCTGCGAGCGTCCCCGTGACATGGAGACCTGCAGTGATCTTCAAAGCCGGCTCAACCCAATGCCAAGAGCCCATGCCGAGCCCTGCGCCCGCGATCTTGACAAGCGCTCGAGTGAACTCTCGATAAAAAACCCCAGCTCATGGCCCATGAGCTGGGGTTTGATCTTGTGCGCCGCCAGGGACTCGAACCCCGGACCCGCTGATTAAGAGTCAGCTGCTCTAACCAACTGAGCTAGCGGCGCCCGCAACGTGCGTAACCTTAGCAGTCCGGAAGACGGCACGCACATTGGAAATCCGGCCTCGGAGCACGCACGTGTGAGAGCGGCGAGGGCAGGGCCACGGCGCGAAACGGCCTGCCGTCGCGCTTGGCGAGCGGCAGGCCGTGGCCGACGGATCGGCTTGTTCAGCTCCTCCAGGCACCCGCGGAGAAGGGGACAGGCTCGCCCTTCTTGCCGGGGCCCTTGCCCCACTTCGTGATGATGTAGCTGATCTTGATGTGGCCTTCGCCTCCGTTGCCCTCGACGGTCAGCGAGTCACTGTTCCAGCTGCCGCCGGTGAGCTCGGCGAAGGTCTTGCCGTCGATGTCGAGCATGACGCCGTTCTCCGACGGGGTGCCGGGGCCGCGGTCTCCGATGAAGAACTTGGCCCGCTTGCCCTTGTAGAACACGTAACCCTCAGTGCCGAGCGGCCAGCTCGGGCTGGAGAACAGGCCCTTCTGCATCGGCTTTCCGATCGCCGGGAGGCCGGTGTCGCCCTGGCGTCCGGAGGCGTCGTCCCAGAAGTACGAGCCGGTGGTGCTGCCCCGGAGCAGGGCCTTCTGCTCTTCGGCGGGAGCGGCCTTCTTGGTCGCGGCATTGGCACCGGACTCGACCGAGGCGACCGGCTCGGCGGCGGGGGCCGCCACGGCAGCCGACGCACCGGGGACGGACATGCCGAGGGCGGTCACGACGGCGGCGGCGGTCAGGGGGACGAGGGTCCGGAACTTGCTCAGGCCAAAGAGGGCGTTCATGAAGAGAGGGGATCCTTCGTGAGGCAACAGGGGACAGCCGCGTGCGCGACAGGTCGAACCTGCGAGGTCAGGGGCAGGCTGGGCACGGGCGAAGCGGGGCGAGAATGTCGATCGCCACCGGCAGAGGTGCGCTCAGGCGCGTTGGGGATCGGCCGCGAGGCCGTCACATGTCAGAACGGGTCGGTGGACCTGGATGCAGAGGTCATTGTGGGGTCGTCCACGTAGATCTCCTCTCCTAAGACAGTCCATGCCACCAGTTGGCAACGAATAGGACTCTACATACCAAGTCATGACAGAGCAAACGAAACACCCCATAACACCCAGAAGATCTACCCGCTTCCCCCAAGAGCAGGTGGTCAGTGCCAAGGCGTATCCCTGAAGGCATAGGCGTTCCCGCCCGAGAGACGCGGCGCCGTACAAAGCCAAGCCGTACAAAACCAAGCCGTACAAAACCAAGCCGTACAAAACCAAAAAGGCCCGCGCTGAACAGCGCGGGCCGGTGGACATGGGGTACAGAGCGAACGGGCCGCACGAGACCATGCGAACTGCAGGCCCGGCCCAACGGTGCGTCAGGGCGAGGGGGTTCGCCCCTGGACATGCGTCGGGGCCGGACAGTCCCCCAACTGTCCGGCCCCGACCAAAAGCGGTTCCGCCAGGATGCCCTCCCCAAAGGCACCGGCGGGTCCCCCGCTTTCGGACGCGGTTCCCCCTCCGCGCCCTTTATCGGCAAAGCACTCTACGAACGTCTTCGCCCTGACCTGCTTCAACAGTACAGAGGCGACCTTCACGAACTCGTCATCTACGGGTGGATTTTTGGCCTACACCCGCCTACACCCGGAGATGACCCGGAATGGCGACGAGAGCCATCGAGCACGGGCGGAAACCCCGGGTTTGGGGTCGGAAAGCGGCGTCAGTCCGGCAGGACGATGCCGACCGTCGCGCCCTTCTGGAGCGAGCGGCTGACGGTGCAGTGCCGCTCGTGGACGCGGTGCGCCACGGCCTCGAACACCTCGGCGGCCTGCTCCGACTGCGGCAGCTCGACGTCGTACGTCACCGTGACGGATTCGAGCAGCGTCGGCTCCGCCTTCTCTGACGTCACGTCGACCGCGAGCCGTACCAGGCGGTGGCCACGTTTGGCGGTCAGCGGCTCGACCGTGAGGATGTTGCACCCGCCGACGGCGGCCAGCAACAGCTCGACGGGCGTGAAGTCGCTGTCCTCACCGCCCATGACGATCTCGGCCCCGCGGTCGTTGCGGGCGACGAAGCCGTTCTCTGTCCGCTCGACTCGCACGTGTGCCATAGGGGTCACCCTACTGGGAGGGCCATCCGGACGAGTGTGCCGCCTCCTGGCGCGGCGGCGGCCGAGACGCTGCCGCCGTGGCTGTCCACCACCTGACGCACGATCGCCAGTCCCAGGCCGGATCCGGGCATGGCGCGGGCTCCGGGTGCCCGGTAGAACCGGTCGAAGACATGCGGCAGGTCCTCCGCGGCGATGCCCGGTCCGTGATCACGGACCGTCAGCACGCCGGCCAGCAGCTCCACTTCGACCCGGCTCCCCGCGGGGCTGTACTTCGCGGCGTTGTCCAGCAGGTTGGCGACCGCCCGGGACAGGCGGTTGGAGACGCCACGGACCACGGCGGGCTCGACCGAGACCGTGTAGGACGTCGACGGCCAGTGCCCCGACGCCCTCGACACCTCCCGGACGACGAGCTCGTCCAGCCGCACGTCCTCGACCAGCACGGCGGGCTCCTCGTCCCGGGCCAGCTCGACCACGTCGGAGACGAGCGCGGTGAGCTCCTCCAGGCCGACGATCACGGCCTTGCTCACCTCCTCGCGGTCGTCCGGCGGCAGGCCGCCCCTGATCAGCAGCTCGACGTTGGTACGGACGGCGGTCAGCGGCGTCCGCAGCTCGTGTGAGGCGTCGGCGACCAGCCGTTTCTGCGCCTTGGCCGAACGTTCCAGCGCGTCCAGCATCGTGTTGAAGCTGCGGGCGAGGCTGCTCAGCTCGTCCTCGCCGGAGACGTCGATGCGGGTGGTGAGATCACGGGTGGTGGCGACCCGCTGCGCGGCGTCCTTGAACTTGCCCACCGGCCGCAGGCCCGTCCACGCGACCAGCCAGCCCAGCCCGCCCGACAGGGCCAGCCCTCCGAGAGCGACCGCGATGAACGGCCACCCGAGGTTCTTGATATTGCCCAGGCTCGCGAGCACACCTGGCGGGGGGCGGTCGGGTAAAGCGCCGTACCATCCGATCGCGCTCTCCACCCGCTTGCAGGTGATGAAGTAGGCCGCGACGATCACCACGATCACGCTGACCGCCGAGGCGAGCGCGGCGGTCAGGGCGAGCCGTAAACGCAGCTTCACGACGCCTCCCGGAGCGCGTAGCCGAGCCCGTGCACCGTCTGGATCAACCGCGGCTCACCACCGGCCTCGGTCTTCCTGCGCAGGTAACGGATGTAGACCTCCAGCGAATTGGAGCCCGGCGTGAACGCGTAGCCCCAGATGCGCTCCAGGATGACATCACGGGTGAGCACTTGGCCGCCGTTGCGGATGAGCAGATCGAGCAGCGCGTACTCGGTCCTGGTCAGGTCGATGATCCGCGCGCCGCGCCGGACCTGGCGGTTCTCGGGCAGCAGGGCGAGATCGGCGAAGGCGGCCTGCCCGGCCGGTGCCGTACGGCGGAGCAGTGCCCGCGCCCGGGCGAACAGCTCCTCCAGCGCGAACGGCTTCACCAGATAGTCGTCGGCGCCCGCGTCCAGGCCGGTGACCCGGTCGCCGATGCCGTCGAGCGCGGTGAGCATGAGCACGGGGGTGCGGTCGCCGTTCTTGCGCAGCCTCCGGCAGACCTCAAGCCCATCCATTTCAGGCATCATCACGTCGAGGACCACCAGATCGGGCGCGCCGCCTCTGATCGCCGCGAGCGCCGTCACGCCGTCGGCGGCGCTGGCCACGCGATATCCCTCGACGCGCAACGCACGTGCGACGGCGTTGCGCACTTCGGGCTCGTCGTCCACGACGAGCACTCGTGTCTCGGCCACAGTCGTCATCCTGCCGGGGGAGGTTAAGAAGTTCCTGAATAAACGCTCTCGGCGAACAGGCCTGATGCGTCTGACGCAGGGGATTACAGGGTACTTATTCAGATCGGTCTCATATCCATCGGCGATGGTCGATGGCATGGCGACCAGCACCCCGATCCGCGAGGCCACTCCCCTCAGCCCTCGTCCCGGTACGGCCCGCGCCCGCTGGCGTCGACTCCGGCAAGCGGCACAACGACCTCCGCGTCCGCGTCCGCGTCCGCGAGGACGGTCCAGGGCGACGCCGCGCGGACCGAGCACGGCCCCGTCACCGTGACCCTCACTCTTGAGGGCGACACGATCGTCAGGGCGACAGCCGTACAGGAACCGACGTCGCCGCGCTCGCAGGAGATCAGCTCTCGCGCGATCCCGCAGCTCAACGAGGAGGTCCTGACCGCTGAGAGCGCCGACGTGGACACGATCAGCCACCCGCGCGCCGGCAGGCCGGTCACCGACCTCGGCTCGGTCACCGTGGTCGGCCCCGACCTGGCGGTCGCCGACGCCTACGCGACGGCCCTTTACGCGATGGGCCCGCTGCGGGCGCGGGCGTTCAGCCTCCCGGAGGCGTACGAGTTCTTGATCATCACCGATGACGGCCGGGGCCTGAGCACGCCCGGGTTCTCCCACTACGCCGCCGACCGCCTGGCTGGCTGACCTTCACGCGTCGGGGTGCTTGGAGAGGTATTCGATGTAGACGGGGCGCAGGGCATCACCGAGCTCGCCCTCCCCCGCCGCCATCGCGTCACTGAGCAACGCCGACACCCTGCTCAGATCATTGGCCGTCTCGTCCGTCTTCCCACTGACGGCCTCGGCCGCCGGGATCACCTTCAACAGGTCCCAAAGAAAGCCGAAATCGCCGTGCCGTACGGCATAGCGCACCGCGCGGTCGTGCAACTCCTTGGCGGACAGCGACTCAAGCTCATCAACGTCCATCTCACCCACCCCCACGGGGGTGATTTCCCCCGCCAATAGCAGTTATGCCCATGGGGGAAGAAAGCTGGTCAGAGACGGACGATCACCTCGTACGTTCTCGCCGCGGAGCCTGACAAGGCAGGTCTCCGGCCCGCCGTCCTCTGGTGCGCCGGACGACCGTCTCAAGTCAGCGGCCCGCAGACCGCGCGCCGGACACGGCGCCGTGCGAGGATCTCTAGCGTGAAGGTCATAATCAAGATCCTGGTCGTCGCCGCGGCTTTATGGGCGTCCACCAAGCTGGTGGACGGCATCACCAACAGCGGATCGACCACCGCCGTGCAGATCGGCACGCTCCTCGCGGTCGCGCTGATCTTCGGCCTCGTCAACGCGGTCCTCAAGCCGATCATCAAGGTCGTGGGATGCGCGTTCTACGTGCTCACACTCGGCCTGTTCGCCCTCGTCGTCAACGCCGGCCTCCTGCTGCTGACCAGCTGGATCGCCGACAAGCTGGACCTGCCCTTCAACGTCGACGGCTTCTGGGCCGCCTTCTGGGGCGCGATCATCATCGGCGTGATCAGCTGGGTCCTCGATCTGATCCTCGGTCTGGACGACTGAGGTCCCCCACGACGGCCACCGCGCTGACCTGCCTCCGGGTCGGCACGGTGGCCGTCGCCGTTCGAGGACTCGGTAGATTAAATGCATTACGAGTCGGGAATTGGGGTATGAATTCGCTGTCCAGCCCCCTCGGGATCGAGCACCTGCCGGCCGCTGAGGCGTGGCCACTGATCGACGCCTTCCACGCCGGCACCCGCGCCCTGCCGACGCCGTTCAGAGCCTGGGCCGCCGCGCCGGTCACCGACATCGATCCGGTACGGCTCGGCCGCACCCTGGACCAGGGGTTCGCCGGGCTGCAGCTACCCGCCACGGCGCTCCTGGACGCCAAAGGGTTCGCGCTGACCGCCCCACTGCTGGACGTGCTGGAGGAGCGCGGCCTGCCGCTGTTCGTCCACCCCGGTCCGGCCACCGCACCCGGAGGTCCCGCGTGGTGGGCCGCGGTGGTGCCGTACGTGCAGCAGATGCACGCCGCCTGGTACGCCTTCCAGGCGTTCGGCCGGCCTCGGAACCCCCGCCTGAAGGTCTGCTTCGCCCTCCTCGCCGGTCTCGCCCCGCTCCACTCGGAACGCCAGATCAACCGCGGCGCCTCCGGACGCGGACGCGTCGACCCGGATGTCTTCGTCGAGACCTCCTCGTACGGCCCGCGCGCGATCGACGCGGTGATCCGGGAGCTCGGCGTCGACGTCGTCGTCAACGGTTCGGACCAGCCGTACGCCGAGGCGGCGGCGCTGGACTTCGGCGACGCCGCCCGCCACGCCATCCACGTGGCCAACGCCACCCGTCTGCTGTCAGGAAAGGAGTCCCCGTCATGAGCACACCAACCAAGGTCGCCGGGCGCTGTGCTCCCTTCGACGACCTGCCCGCTCGCGCCCTGGACCGCAGAGAGCTGTCACGCCTGGTCAACGAACTCGCAGCCGATCCGGAGCTGTGGCAGGAACACCTGAGCTTCGAGGGCGCGGAGGACGGCGGCCGGCACTACGCGTCGCTCTACCGGGACGCCTACGTCGATGTTTGGCTGCTGTGCTGGCGCCCGGAGGACGACACGGGCCCCTCGACTCCGCGTAGCCGCGGACACGGCGGGATGCACGGCAATGAGCCCTTCCGCGTAAGCGATCATCAGCGCTGAGTGATCATCCCGATAGTCGACACGGTGTGCACTCCGGGGCAGGAAAGGCGTGAAGCCCCTGGTAGAAGTGGTCTTGTCTAGAGATCAACTTCAGAACCCGAGGCTTCACGTGTCGTTCAGTGTCACATACACCACCACCCTTGAGATCAACCGGGACACC
>JBIOWF010000343.1:0-6948 GCA_044868295.1 Microtetraspora sp.
CATCAACCAGCATCCGGTGCCTCGACCCAGGGGTCGGGAGCTCATGATCTTCGTAGCCGGCAAGGCCGTCTTCTTCGCGTTGGCCTTCGGGATTCCGCTGCAGTTCCACTCGCTGGCGGCGGTTCTCTGCTTGTACGCGGTCAGCGGGATCGTCACGGGGTTCCTGCTCAGCGTGGTGTTCCAAGTGGCACACTGCGTCGAAGAGGCCGAGTTCCCCGTGCCTCGCGCGAGTACCGGTCGCATCGATCACGCGTGGGCCGTTCATCAGGCCGAGACGACCGTGAATTTCTGCCGGCATAGCCGAATCGTGTCCTGGCTTGTCGGCGGTCTGAACTTTCAGATCGAGCATCATCTGTTCCCGCGGATCAGTCACGTCCATTACCCGGCGATATCGAGGCTGGTGGAGCAGACCTGCCGGGAGTTCGGGATCAGATACACGGTGCACCGCTCGTTCTGGGCGGGGGTTGGCTCGCACTTCCGCTGGCTGCGACGCATGGGCATGCCAAACCCGGCGGGTTGACCACGACACACGGTGCACCCCAATGGTGCCCCGACCATTGACTGGCCGCGCGAAAGGCTCACCCCGGACCCCGGGATGACGTATAGTGGAGTCTGCCGACGAGGTGCTCCGGAGGGCGAAGCCGGGGGGCGTCTCGACCGTCGGCGCGGTTCACGTTCATGGTGGCTCAGCCTCAGCGATCGTAGCCGCCTCGGGCATCACGCGGCATTTCCCGCGAGCGACTCAGGCCGTTACGGGGCCGGTACAGGCGCAGCGGCCGGCCTGCCTGTCGCCCGCGAATAGCCAGAGACCTGGCGAGGGAGACGAGATCATGAAACCGAAGCGTAAGGCAGCGGTTCCTCCGGCTCCGGCGCCCATCGAGATCTCGACGAGCGATCGCGCCGCGCTGATCGCGGCATACCAGGCCGGCGTGATCAAGGCATGGAAGCGGGACGCCGAGCGAGGGTACCGTTTGACCATCGCCGGTCGACAGGACGACTACGTCGAGGTCGCAAAGCTCACCAAGTACCTCGAGAAGCTCGGCAGCACCGCCTGACCTCCGTCTCGTCTCGCACGTAGGCACAGCGGCAACACACCGCTCTCTTCGAACGCTCGATGTCTGCACGCGTGTCCGGCGTGCCCGACGGCTCGGACTGACGTTGAGGTGTCCGTCCTACGATGCGGGGACGCCCACGCTGCCGGAGTCGCGGGCGGTCGTGACCGTGAGGCTCGGGGCCCGCTACATCGCCGCGAGAGCCTCAGCGTGCCCGGCGTGTCGGCGCTGGGCGGCGACGATGGTTGACAGTCCCCGACCGCTGACCTACAGTCAGTCGCACGTCAGGCACGACCGTGGACCCGAAACTTCTCCTTTGCCACGTCGCGATTGGCCGAGATGCTGACGCGGTCCGCGACTACGTCGCGACGCACGGCTACGCCGGAGTGGAGTGGGGGCTCGACAGCCTCCGCGTCGCCGTCGCCCGAAGCCGGCGACAGCGAACCCTTGATGGCTTCCGCCAAGTCGGCGGCTTGCTCTCACTCCACGCCCCCTACACGGACCTCGAGATCGGCCACCGGGACGGCGAGTACGCGGCGGCCGCCCTCCGGGTCCTCCAGGAATACGTCGAGGTGACCGCCGAGGTCGGTGGCCGCCACCTGAACCTCCACGTCGGCTCGCACGGCCTGGCACCCGAGGAGTGCGATTGGGACGTGCTCTGCCGGAACCTAGCGCGCCTCCTCCAACACGCCACCCGTCGAGGCGTGCTGCTCACCGTCGAGAACTTACGGGTCGGGCTCACGAGCGACCCTGAGACCTACGCCCGGCTCCTCCGGACAACGGGCGCTCCGGCCTGCTTCGACCTTGGCCACGCGCAGGGCAGCGAGTGGGTGCGTGCCGGCCGGGGCTCTGCCGCGGACGTGCTGCGGAGCATCCCGACGCGCGTGGCCGCCGCCCACGTCTACCATATCGAGATCGGCGACACCCACCACCCACCTCGCGAGGTCGCTGACATGGCCACCACGCTCGATGCGCTCGTCGCCGTCGGCTGCGATTGGTGGGTCGTGGAGCTCCACACCCGCGAGAACCTTGAACAGACGCGCCGTGTCCTCGACGCCTACCTCGCTGGACGCGGTGCCGCAGGAGTCACTCATGTCGCCTCGTGACCCATCGCGTCGTCGTCTCCTCACCGGCGCGGTCGCCACGCTCGGCGCCCTCGCGGCCCGGCCGGCCGGCGCCCAGGCCCGGCCGGTGATGGTCTATGGGGTCATCCACGAGTACACACTCGCGCGGCTGATGCAGCTCTTCGAGCGACAGACCGGCGGGAAGGCCGACTTCATTCGCCTCTCGGCCGGGGAGGTGGCAACCCGCGTCTTGGCCGAACGGCAGGCGCCCAAGGGCGACGTGATCTTCGGAATCTCCCGGGCGATCGCCGAGTCGATGAAGGCCCAGGGACTCCTCGAGCCGTACAAGACGCCGCGCCGCGCCGACGTCCCCACCCAGTACGTGGATCCCGAGGGCTACTGGACCGGCAGCTCGCTCACGGTCCAGGGCATTGCCGTGAACACCGAGCGGTGGAAGAAGGAGTTCGCCCAGACGCCGATGCCCAAGACCTGGGAGGATCTCCTTGATCCCCGCTACCAGGGGCTCGTCGTCGCGCCGAGCCCGCTCTCGTCGGGGACCGGCTTCACGTTCGTCGTCGGCCAGTTCTTCCGGTTGGGTGAAGAGAAGGGGTGGGAGTACCTGAAAGCGCTGGACCGGAACGTTCGCTTCTACACGCCGAGTGGCATCGCGCCCACCCGCATGGTGGCGGCCGGTGAGTTTCTCATCGCCGTCACCTTTGCCCACGACGCGCTCAAAGCGATCTCCGCCGGCTACCCGATCGCGCTGATCCACCCGCCGGGGGTGAGCTGGGACATCGGCTCCGTGTCGCTGATCAAGGGCGGGCCGAACCCCGAGGGCGGGAAGCGGTTTGTCGACTGGGTCCTGGGGCGCGACCCCATCCAGCTGATCGTGGACCTGAACTTTGAGGGTGCGCTCCGTTCGGACGTGAGCCTGCCGCAGGGCGCCACCCCGCTGGAGAAGCTGGAGCTCGTCGACTACAAGCTGGACTGGGCGGCCCAGAACCGGGCGCGCGTTCTGAAGCAGTGGGGGGAAGCCTTCAAGAAGTAGGTGCCAGTCGATGCGGGGGCGGGCTCACCCGCTCCGCTGGATCTTCGGCGCCGACCCATTCGGCGGTGTGGCGCTGGCCCTGGTGGCGCTCCTGCTCGGTGTCTTCGTCGTCGTGCCCATCGCGCGGGTTCTTGGCGAGCCGGGCGCGACGGAGTGGGCCCGGGTCCTCACGACCCCGCGCCATCTCCGCCTCCTCGCCAATACACTCCTGATCGCGGCCCTGTCCACCGCCTCGGCCGTTGCCGTCGGCTTCCTTTTCGCTTACGCCACCTCGCGGCCAGACATCCCGCTCGCCCGGCTGTTCCGACTGGTCGCCATCCTGCCCCTCGTCTCGCCGCCGTTCGTCGGCGGCCTCGCCTTCATCCTTCTCTTCGGCCGGCGCGGGCTCGTCACCTACTCGCTTCTCGGCCTCGGCGGCGACATCTACGGTTGGCACGGGCTCTGGCTGGTCCAAACCCTCGCCTTTTTCCCGATTGCCTATATCGTGCTGGCCGGGGTGCTCCGGCGAATCAATCCGACCCTTGAGCACGCCGCCCAGGACCTCGGGGCGCGCGAAGGCCGGGTTTTTCGCACGGTGACACTGCCACTCGCCTGGCCCGGGCTGGCAAGCGCCGCCCTTCTCGTAGGGATCTACGCGCTGAGCGATTTTGGGAACCCGATGCTGGTGGGCGGTCCATTCAAGGTGCTGGCCACCGAGACTTACACGCAGGTCACCGGTTGGGGCGACCTCCGAATGGCGGCCGCGCTCTCGACCGTCCTGCTGATCCCGAGTCTCGGGCTCTTCCTCCTCCAACGCTACCGGATCGGAGGCCACGCGACAGTCACCGGCAAGGGTAGCGTTCCGACCGTACCGTCTACCCCGGCCCTCCCGCGCTGGGCCGTCTGCCTCGGCTGCGGGTTCGTCACGCTCGTGCTGGCCGGCATCTACCTAGTCGTCTTCGTGGGCGCCTTCGCGCGGACCTGGGGTGTTGACTGGCGCCCGACGCTTGCCAACTTCGAGTACACGGTCTTCCGCGGCAGCCAGTTGTGGAACTCGATCCGCTTCGCTGCGGCCGCCGCGTTCGGTGGCTCTCTCTTCGCCGTGCTCGCGGCCTTCCTGATCCACCGGAAGCCCATCCCGGGACGCACGGTGCTCGACTTCGTGGCGGTCCTGCCGGCGGCGCTGCCCGGGACGCTCATGGGGGTCGCCTACATCCTCGTCTTCAACACCCCACCCCTCGCCCTCACCGGGACCGCGGCGATCGTCGTGGCGGCGATGCTGTTCCGGACCATTCCGGTGGGCTACCGCGCCGTCGTCGCCGGCCTCGTGCAGATCGCGCCCAGCGTCGAGGAGAGCGCAGCAGACCTCGGGGCGCGCCCGCTCAGGACGCTGCGTGACGTGACGCTGCCGCTCATCCGCGCCGCGTTCACCGGGGCGCTGGTCTTCACGTTCATCCGCTCGATGACTACGCTGAGCGCCGTGGTCTTCCTGATCTCGCCTGGGAACGTCGTCGCCTCGGCCTCGATCCTCGCGCTGGCCGAGCACGGGGACTGGGGGCAGGCGAGCGCCATGGCGGCGAGCCTCATGACCGCCATCTTCCTGGCCCTGTTCGGGTTCCGCCTCCTGACCGGTGGGCGCTTGCGCCTCTTCGAGCTCTGACAGCGATGACGGAACCGCACGTCCAGCTCCGCGACGTGGTGAAGCGTTTCGGTGCCACCCTGGCCGTGGCCGGGGTCTCCCTCGACATCCCGCGGGGCAGTCTGACGACCATCCTCGGGCCCTCCGGTTGCGGGAAGACGACGCTCCTCCGGCTGTTGGGCGGGTTCCTGGAGCCGGACGGGGGCGAGATCCGGATCGCGGGCGTGCCCCAGACGGGTCGGCCGCCCTATCTCCGATCGACCGCGACGGTGTTCCAGGAGTACGCGCTCTTCCCCCACATGACCGTCTTCGACAACGTGGCCTACGGGCTCCGTGTTCGCGGGCTCGCACGCGCGGCCGTCGCCGACCGCGTGCGCCGTGCGCTCGCCCTGGTGCGGCTCGACGCCCTGGACGCTCGCTACCCGAGGGAGCTCTCCGGCGGCCAGCAGCAGCGCGTCGCCCTCGGCCGATCGCTCGTCATCGAGCCCGAGGTGCTCCTGATGGACGAGCCCCTGTCCAACCTGGACGCCCGGCTTCGCGTCGAGGTGCGGGCCGAGATCCGCGAGCTCCAGACGCGGCTCGGGATCACCACGGTCTACGTGACCCACGATCAGGAGGAGGCCCTCTCGATCTCGGAGCGCGTGGCGGTGATGGAGGCCGGTCGCTTCCGGCAGCTCGGCACGCCCCGCGAGATTTACGAGCGCCCCGCGGACCCGTGGGTCGCCGGCTTCGTCGGCCAGATCAACCTGCTGGCGGCGACCGTGATCACCGGGCCGGCCGGGCGCGCCACGCTCCGGGTCGGCACGCTGGAGTTGCCGCTTCCGGCAGGGGCGACACCGAGCCTGGCCGGCGACGTCCTGGTCGGGCTCCGGCCGGAGGCGATCCGGATCGCGGACGCCGGCGCGGGGGACCAGCCGACAGGGCGGGTTCTGGGCGTGACGTATCTCGGCACCACCGCTCGGTATCGGGTCCGGTTCGGGGACCACGAGCTGACGGTCGACGACCCCGATCCAGCCGGCAAGCCCCTCCACGTCGGCGAGGTCGCGCTCGCCTTCGACCCGGCGCGCCTCCGGCTGTGGCCGGCCGCGACCGCGTCTCCCTACCGTCCCCCCGGCACTTGAGGCTACCGGCGGCTCACAAGGACGCCGCCGTCCTCCACGGGGCGGTACGAGGGGCGAGCCCGGACGGGGCTTGACAGCTACGGATGGCGGGCGCATACACGAGCCCAGTTTTACGTGGTGACGAGCGTCTCGGGTTCGCGATGACCGAGGAGCACCTGGCGATCCTCCTTCATCTGGGCACGGCACTCCTGGCTGGCACCCTGATCGGCCTGGAGCGCACGTTCCACGGTCGTCCGGCGGGGTTCCGAACCCATGCGTTGGTGTGCCTGGCGTCCTCCCTACTCATGCTCTTGACGCTCTACCAGGAGCAGTGGGGTGGCAAGCTGTCGCACGAAACGGTGCGGCTCGATCCGACGCGCATGGCCCAGGGCATCATGACCGGGATCGGGTTTCTCGGGGCCGGCGTGATCTTCAAGGAGGGACTGTCGGTACGTGGGCTCACCACCGCCGCCTCGATCTGGATCACGGCCGCGATCGGTATCCTGCTAGGTGCCGGGTTCTACTTTCCCGCCGCGGTCGCGACGCTGGCGGCGCTCGGCATCCTCTCGGTGTTCCGCTGGCTCGAGCGGCTTGTGCCCACCGAGTTCTATGCCAACCACAGCCTCAAGTTCAGGCGTGAACGCGTGATCCCTGAGGACGCGCTGCGCGAGCTGATCCAGCATCATGGCTTCTCGATCGGTCACTTGACTTACCGGCTCAGGGACGGCGGCAGCCTGTTCGAGTATCAGATGATGATCCGCACGACGCGCCGGGACGACATCGCGCGCCTGGCGCAGAGCCTGCACACGCTGCCCGATCTGGTCGAGTTCGAGATCGCGCCAGCCAGCGACTGAACGCCCGATGGCCGCTTCGGAGGACCGCGTGCGTCCTTGTACAACCCCTGACCCGAGGCGCTCCGGGCCGCCGCGCGGCCGGCCGGACCACGGAAGGACAGCACCGAACTTCCGCCGGGGCCGCGTGAACCACCCAACCTTTGCCCGCAGGGAGGTCGTTGCCATGCCCAGACAATCCGCGCTGGTGCGCATCGCGCTCGTGACGGTCGCCG
>JBIOWF010000344.1:0-15621 GCA_044868295.1 Microtetraspora sp.
TCATCCGGTACGCGGCCACCGGTGAGTCGATGCCGCCGGACATGAGCACGAGCCCGCGCCCGCTGGAGCCGACCGGAAGGCCGCCCTGGCCGTGCCGCCCGTCGGTGAACACGAAGACCTCGTCCCTGTCCACCTCGATGTGCACGGTGAGCTCGGGGTGCTTCAGGTCGACCGGCAGGCCGTACGTGTCGTTGATCGCACCGCCGACCAGGAAGTCCAGCTGGTTGGACGTCAGGGGGAACCGCTTGTCCCTTCTGCGGGACCGTACGGCGAAGCGGGCCTTGCGCGCGACCTCGGGGCTGTCCTTGACGAGCTCGATCGCCGCCTTGGTGACCGCGTCGGGGTCCTTGGGGATGCGCCACGCCAGGTGGACCAGCACGAGGCCGGGCACGTCGGCGACCCGCTTGGCGACCGCCTCGGCGACCTCCACGGTCGTCCCCTCCGGCAGGAACAGCGCGATCACGCCGTGCCGCTGGCGGATGTCGACCTTGTAGTCCTTCAGGGCGGCCTTGATGTTGGCGCGGAGGCGCATCTCGAAGATCTCGCGGTTCCTGCCCTTGAGAACCACCTCACCCAGCTTGAGCAGCACGCAGGGCTCCCCGAGGGCGGTCATGGTCATCGGTGCGAACCTCCGGAAGGCCTACGGCTGACGCCACGGAGTGCAACGCCTCGACGCAGCGGGAACTTTCCTACTTTAATCCCGATCGCCGTGTGCCCGAAGCCGTCAGTCGAGGTCCGCCAGTCCTTTCTCGATGGCGTAGCGGACGAGCTCGACCCGATTGTGCAGCTGGAGCTTGCTGAGCGTGTTCTGGACGTGGTTCTGGACCGTCCGGTGGGACAGGACCAGCCGCTCGGCGATCTGCCTGTAGGAGAGGCCCTTGGCGACGAAGCGGAGGACCTCCGTCTCCCGGTCGGTCAGCCGGGGACCGCCGTCGTCGGCGGTCGGCGGCTGGGCGGCGAGCCGCCGGTACTCCCCCAGCACGAGCCCGGCCAGCCCGGGTGTGAACACGGCGTCGCCGTCGGCGGTCCGCTGGACGGCGTCCAGGAACTCCTCCCGGCTCGCCGATTTCACCAGATATCCGGACGCGCCTGCCTTGACCGCTTCAAGGACGTCCTCCTGCTCGGCACTGGCCGACAGGACGAGGACACCCGGCGGATGCTCCGATGCGCCCAGGCCTCTGGCCACCTCGACGCCGGACAGGTCGGGCAGTTGCAGGTCCAGGACCACCACATCGGGCCGTACGGCTGCCGCGATCCGGAGCGCCTGGCGGCCTTCGCCGGTGGTCGCGACGACCTCGTACCCGGCCTCGCCGAGATCCCGAGCGACGCCGTCCCGCCACATCGGGTGATCGTCCACCACCATGACCCGCATGACCCGCCGCCCGTCCGCCGACATCGATGGGCCATTCAAGCACGCGCCGACCGAAATGATTGCTACAGCCGTGCCCGCCGGAGCACGCGCGCCGACGTCGGAACCGTGAGGTCGATGGGTTACGGCCGCGCCCGGCGGAGCACGCTCGCCGGAACCGTGGGCCCGATGACTACGGCCGTGCCCGCCGGACCGCGCTCGCCGACGTCGGGACCATGAGCTCGATCTCGGTGCCCGTGCCGGACGATGTGATCGTCACGCTTCCTCCCAGGTCGGCGATACGGCCCCGGATCGAACGGGCGACACCCATCCGCCCGGCCGCCACGGCCTCTTCCAGCCGCCCTTCGGGAATTCCCGGGCCGTCGTCCCGCACCGTGACGATCACCCGGTCGTCCTCGTTCTCGGCCAGAATCCACGCCCGCGCCTCGTCACCGCAGTGCGAGCGCACGTTGTCGAGGGCCGCCCCGACCGCCGCCGCGATCTCTCCTGCCACCGAGAGACCCAGCGGAATGGGCGTCGCGGGAGTCGAGACGGTGACGAGCGCGGCGCCGTACCGGCGCAGCCGCGCGCACAGGTCCACCACCGTGGGTTCCTCCTGCCCGGGCGCCCACGGATCGACGGGATCCACCGCCGTGTCGCGGCGACCGGCCGACCGGCCGAGGCCGGGCCAGCGCCCCCGGCGAGCGCGCGTGCCGGCTGACGCCACCGGGCCCGCGCCCCGGCCGCCCCGGCCCGGGGCCGTCAGACGCAGGGAGATGCGGCGGCGGCGCACCACGGGACGAGCGTGCTCGGGACGCGGGCCGGAGCGGACGAGCTCGCGCAGGACGGCCTCCTGCTCACCCGCCAGCCTGCCGAGCTCGGCCGCCTCCCCGCCGATCTCCATGCCCTTGCGCTGGACGAGGGCCAGCACCTGCAGCACCGAGTCGTGGATGCCGCGCGCCAGCCGCTCACGTTCACGGCCGATCGCCTCCAGCTCGATCGCCCGCTGCATCCGCTCCTCGGACCGCTTGGCGAGCGAGGCCACGTGGGCCACGACGACCCCGGCCATGAACAGCAGGACCACGCCATTGATGGGAATGGAGGTCAGGTCGAACCCGCGCACGCGGCCCCGCAGCCACAGATCGGCGACCGACATGACCGCCGCGGCGACGGCCCCGGCGCGGCGCCCGCCGTACACGCCCCAGGCGAGGACCGGCCCGGCCATCCACGTCGCGGTGATCGGCATGGCCCCGATCAACGTGTCGTGCCGGCCCTGCACCAGAGGTGTGGCCATCAGGCAGCCCAGCGTCACGGCCAGGTCGGTGACCAGCAGTGGCCGGCCCCGGAGGGCGGAGTACGCGTAGATCGTGACGGCCGTCCACAGCGCCATCACGCCGATGACGACCCATCCGGTCACGGGGTGCGTATAGCCCCCGGCGCGCAGCAGCAGGACGGCCGCGTAGACCACGGAGGCGATGCGGAAGACCGCGATCGCCCGCCAGAACGGCCCCTCGATTCCCATGATGATGCACTGTCCCACATCAGCCGTTCATGGCATCCGCCGATCACGCGACCGCAGCGGACAACAGGCTGCTCATGGCATCCGCCGATCACGCCAGGCCGCATGGCGCCAGGGCCACCAGCGCGGGACACTGGCATGCGCCACTCGGTGAGAGGCCGGGTACGGCTCCCGCGGCGCGAGAGCCGTACCGGACCTTCGGAAGGCGATCAGCCGAAGAAGACCTCGGCCTCCTCGTAGCGGGAGACGGGGACGGTCTTGAGCTCGGCCGTGGCCGCGTCGAGGCTCACGCGGACGATCTCGGTGCCCTTGAGGCCGACCATCTTCCCGTAGTCGCCCTCGTGGACGGCGTCGATCGCGCCGAGGCCGAACCTCGTGGCGAGCACCCGGTCGTACGCGGTCGGCGTGCCACCACGCTGGATGTGGCCGAGGACCGTGGTGCGGGCCTCCTTGCCGGTCCGCTTCTCGATCTCGTGGGCGAGCAGTTCGCCGATGCCGCCGAGCCGTACGTGACCGAATGCGTCCAGCTCGCCGGCCTGCAGGGCCATCTGGCCCTCCATCGGGTGGGCGCCCTCGGCGACGACGATGATCGGCGAGTAGAGGGTCTTGAACCGCGACTCGACGTAGGCGCAGACGCGGTCGATGTCGAAGGGCTTCTCCGGGATGAGGATGACGTTGGCGCCTGCGGCCATGCCCGCGTGCAGCGCGATCCAGCCCGCGTGGCGCCCCATGACCTCGCAGATGAGCGCGCGGTGGTGGGACTCGGCCGTGGTGTGGAGCCGGTCGATGGCCTCCATCGCGATGTTGACGGCCGTGTCGAAGCCGAAGGTGTAGTCGGTGGCGTTGAGATCGTTGTCGATGGTCTTGGGCACGCCGACGACCTTCACGTCCCGGTCGTAGAGTTGCTTGGCGACGCCAAGGGTGTCCTCACCGCCGATGGCGATCAGGGCGTCGACGCCACCCGCCGCGAGGTTCTCCTTGATCCGCTCGACGCCGCCCTCGATCTTTATGGGGTTGGTCCGGGACGACCCGAGAATCGTTCCGCCGCGCGGCAGGATGCCCCGGACGTCCTGGATGTCCAGCGACCTCGTGTCGCCCTCGAGGGGGCCACGCCAACCGTCGCGGAACCCGACGAACTCGTGTCCGTACACGCTGATGCCCTTGCGGACGACGGCGCGGATCACTGCGTTCAACCCGGGGCAGTCGCCGCCCCCGGTGAGCACTCCAATACGCATGGCGGTTCCTCCATATGAGATGCAGGCATATGAGATACACGGCCAGACTGGTTATCGTGCCCCAGGCCGTCCAACGCAACGCATTCTGCCCCAGGCGCCAACATTGGTCTAGACCAAGCGGTGAGGCCGACTGAACGCGGGGCTCCAGACTAGACGGTGTTCAGACGGCGTTCGACGATGCCCTCGTCCCCTACCTCGCAGTTCCCCGAAGTCGTACGGCTTACGCCGCGCCTGTTTCCCGTTTCCCGCGTCCAGAAGTACGGCACGGCTGTCCTGCCTCCCCTGCTCTTCGCCGAGCCGTCCGCGCCCGGATCTTGGGGTGCGGGCGACCTGTTCAGCCGCGGAACGGGCCGCTGATCTCGTAGGTGATCCCGGCCGCCGATGAGCCGGCGCTGCCCCGCTGGGACGAGAAGTAGAGCCGGCCGCCGTCCGGCGAGAAGGCCAGGCCGGTGATCTCCGACTTCTCGTGCCCGTCTACCCGCAGGAACGGGGCGACCACACCGTCCTCGGTGATGATGTTGATCTCCATGTTGCCCCCGTCCTCGGCGACGAACAGGTCGCCCGATCGGCTGACGGAGACGTTGTCCACCCCCTTGAGCGGCGCGTTCTCGTCGTAGAGGATCACGACCTGCTCGTTGTCCGCGTCGTACGCCCAGACCCGGTTGTCGCCCTTCGTGGTGAAGTAGCAGAAGCCACGCGAGTAATGGCAGCCCTCGCCGCCCTTGAACCGCTTGGCGCCCGCCACCTGGTCCCGGGTCGGCTCGTAGAGGGCCGCCGGGTTGGGCACCCGATGCCAGGTGACGGGCCCGGCGCCGGAGCCGCCGACCATCACCTCCAGGACACCGGTCGTGAGGTCGCCCCAGTCTTCGGGGCGGAACCGGTAGAAGCAGCCGCCGGGCTCGTCCTCGGTCAGGTAGACGACCATCCGGTCCGGGTCGCAGGCCGCCGCCTCGTGCTTGAACCGGCCCATCGCCTGCCGTGGCATCGCCGCGTCGTTGCCGTACGGATCGCATTCGAAGACCCGCCCGCGACCGGTCTCCTCGCAGGACAGCCAGGTGTTCCACGGGGTCGCCCCGCCCGCGCAGTTGAGGTTGGTGCCGGACAGGATGCGGTATCCGCTCTTGATGGTCCCGTCCGGGCCGAACCGGACCGCCGACACGCCGCCGAGCAGCGGGACCTCCGAGTTGGACACGTAGATCCAGCCGTCGCCGTCGGTGAAACAGGCGCCGCCGTCCGGCGCGGAATGCCAGGTGACACCGCCGACCCGATGCCCGGAACGGCCGATGACACGGCTGGTGAAACCCTCCGCGAGTGCCAGGTCGTTACCGTCCGGCTCCCCCAGCTCACCGTACGGGCCGGTCGTGGATCGCACCGATCCGGCCTTCTGATCAATGAAACCGCCGGTGCCGGTCTGTCCGGCGGCGTCCACGGCGCACGCGGACCGCCACAGCGACCCCGTGACCGCTGCCAGTGTTCCCGACCGGACGAACGTGCGGCGCAGCATGCGAACCGCCTCCCGATGTGGACGCGCTGCTTCGTAAACGTTTGATTTGTGGCGTTTGTACGTCTCACCCACGCTATGCGCACCGTGGGTGCCCAGTCGATCGAATCCACGTGAACACCCGGGGAATCCGCGCGGTTCTTGCGCGCGAACTTTTCGCGAACCGTGTGCGCGCCCCGGGTTCGACATTGACACTGTCATCATTACAGTGTCACTATCAAGGCATGCAGGAGACCTGGACCATCGGTGAGCTGGCGGAACGGGCGGCCGACGCGCTCGGACCCGATTCGCGAGTGAACGGCCGCGTCCGGGAAGTGCCCAACGAGCGGCTCGTCCGGTGGTACACCACCATCGGCCTCCTCGACCCGCCGGCGGCCAGACGTGGTCGCGTCGCCCTGTACGGCCGGCGTCACCTGCTCCAGCTCGTCGCGATCAAGCGTCGGCAGGCCGACGGCCTGTCGATCGCCGCCATCCAAGCGGAGCTGACCGGCGCCACGGACGCGACCCTCCAGACCATCGCCCGGCTCCCATCTCCGCCATCTCCATCGACCACACCAACCGCGTCTGGCAGCCCACCCAAACCATCACAGCCAACGGCCCCACCGGCGCCAGCCGAATCGCCGGCGCCAACGGAAGCAGGCGAACCGACCGAATCATCCGAGACCGCAGCCGGCGCCGCCGATCAGTCTTGGCACGGTTCCCGCGACCGGTTCTGGACAGGGACAACGCCCGTTTCCCCAGCCTTCCCGCGAACCGCGGCTTTCGTGGCGCCAGGCCCCGCCCCCGCCGGACCTCAAGAGCCTCCGTCCTCCGGAGGCACGGTCGGAGGCACGGTCGGAGGCACGGTGCCGTCCCCTGGGCACGTCGTCACCGCGCTTGTTCATGGGGTAAGGCTCGCGCCGGGGGTGACGCTGATCGTCGACGGCGCGAGCCGTACACCGTCGAACGACGACGTGGCCGCGGTCCTCGAAGCGGCCCGGCCGCTGCTCACCATGCTCACCGCGCTCGGCCTCACCGGACCGAATACGCCTTCACCGGCGAGCTCGGGACCCCTCGGGGACGCCGGAGGCGACGCCAGACAGGACGGACAGTCCGACCACCCCGATCACCACACCGAAGGGATGACGCCGTGACCGTTCCCATTACGCCGTTGAAGCCGGAAGAGTGCACGCCCCTGCCCGACGCCGGGCTCGGCGCGCTCGAGACAGAGAAGGGCAATCTTCCCCTGGAGAGCGTCGACGTCAGGGCGCGCCTCGAAGGGCTCAGCGCGGGGGTCGAGGTGGTCCAGGGCTTCCGCAACCCGTTCGACGTCGCCTTGGAGGCGACGTACGTGTTCCCGCTGCCGCCGCGCGGCGCCGTGACCGCGTTCCGGCTCGAAGCCGAGGACCGGGTCATCGAAGGCACGTTGAAGGAGCGCGGCCAGGCGCGGGCCGACTACGACCGGGCCCTGGCGGAGGGCCGCCGGGCGGCCATCGCCGAGGAAGACCGGCCGGACGTGTTCACGATCCGGGTCGGCAACATCGTGCCCGGCGAAAGGGTCCGGGTGCGGCTCACGCTGAGCCAGCCGCTCCCCTACGAGGACGGCGCGGCCGAGTTCCGGTTCCCCCTGGTGGTGGCGCCGCGGTACATCCCCGGAGCGCCGCTGGACGATGCCCAGGCGGGTGCCGGGGTCGTCCCGGACACCGACGCGGTGCCGGACGCCTCCCGCGTCACGCCTCCGGTGCTGCTGCCCGGCTTCCCCAATCCGGTACGGCTCTCGCTGGAAACCGTCGTCGACCCGGGCGGGCTGGACCTGCGCGAGATCCGCTCCAGCCTGCACGAGGTGTCACGAGAGGGAGACACGATCGGCCTGCGGCCCGGCGAGCGGCTGGACCGCGACTTCATCCTGCGCCTGGTCTTCGCGGCCTCGACCTCACTGACGCTGACACCCGACTCCCTTCTCGACGAAGGCTCGGCGGCCAGTACCTCGACAGGCCGCGGCCCGGCACACCACATCCCCGAGGACCACACCTCGGCGGACCACACCTCGGCAGACCGCATCGCGACGGACCAGAGCTCGACGGACCAGAGCTCGACGGACCAGAGTTCAACGGATCATGGGGCCGGGATCGACGGGTCGGCGGGCGAGGGGACGTTCACGCTGACCGTGATGCCGCCTTCGGACGCCGCGGCCGTGCCGCCCTCACGCGACGTCGTGCTCCTGCTCGACAGGTCGGGCAGCATGGGCGGCTGGAAGATGGTGGCGGCGCGGCGGGCGGCGGCCCGGATCGTCGACACGCTCACGTCGAGGGACCGGTTCGCGGTGCTCTCGTTCGACAGCGTCATCGAGCGGGCGTTCGAGGGCGGGCTCGTCGAGGCCACGGACCGCAACCGCTACCGCGCGGTCGAGCACCTGTCGAGGCTGGACGCACGCGGCGGCACTGAGATCCTCGCCCCCATGGAGGAAGCCCTGCGCCTTCTCGCGACCGAGCCGGTCATGAGCCGGGAGGGCGGCGACATCGCCAGGGATCGCGTGCTCGTGCTGGTCACCGACGGCCAGGTCGGAAACGAGGATCAGATCCTGGAGCGAACGGGCGCGCGGCTGAGTGGTGGCGCGCCGTCGACCCCCCATGACAAGACGCGTGGTCCACACGCCTCCGAATCCCCGCAGGGGGCGGGCCAGGCCGGAACGGCACGCGGCATCCGCGTGCACACCGTGGGCATCGATCGCGCGGTGAACGCCGGATTCCTCGGCAGGCTCGCCCTGCTCGGCTCCGGCCGGTGCGAGCTCGTCGAGTCGGAGGACCGCCTCGACGAGGCGATGGAGCACATCCATCGCAGGATCGGTTCCCCGCTCGTCACCGACATCTCGCTGAAGGCCGAGGGCATCGACCTCATTCCGGACACCGTGACCCACATCGGCTCGCTGTACCCGGGCGTACCGCTCACCGTCCATGGCCGGTTCCGCGGCCTGACCTTGGCGGCCGAAGGCGAGCCGCCGCACGAGCACGCGCTGGCCGTACACGGCCTGGCGGGCGGCCACCTCTGGGAGACCAGGGTGATCGGCTCGCCGACCACCTCGGCAGGCTCCTCCCCGACGACAAGCCCGGCAACCGGCGCCGCGACCGGCGAGACGGCGAGCCCCACAACCGGCTCAGCGACCGGCGAGGCGGCGAGCCCCACAACCGGCTCAGCGACCGAGGACGGCGCAGCCGCGACGACCGGCGCGGCAGCCGAGGGCCATATGACGTCCGGGACCGAGGCGACAGGGGACGGCGCAGCCCCCACGACCGGCACGGTGGCCGGGAGCCGCATGACGGACGGGACCGGCGGGGCACGGGGCGTGCCCGACACGGCCGACAGGGCACGGGGCGTGCGCGGTGGGGCCGCGGCTCGGGCGGTGTGGGCGCGGGCTCACCTCCGCCGTCTGGAAGACCGTTACGCGATCGGCGATCGCTCGCTTGAGAGGGAGATCGTCGAGACGTCTCTGCGCTTCGGCGTGCTCTGCCGGTTCACCGCGTTCGTCGCGGTCGACTCGCGGGTCGTCGCCGAAGGCGGTCCGGGACACCATGTGATCCAGCCGGTCGAGCTGCCGAGCGGCTGGGAGATGCCGGTCGCGGCGCCGATGATGGCGGCCCCGAGGGCAAGGATGGCCTCGTTCGCAAGCGCCGACACATCCGCCGACTGGATGTCGTTCGGCCAGGCAGAGGGTGCTCTGCCACCCGGTCCCGGATCCGGCGCCCCTCCCCCCACAGCCCCTGCTCCCATGTCCCCGCCACGTCCGGGGCCTGCGGCGCGGCCGGGCGGTTTCGGCGGCGGAGGCCGCATGCCGCATCCCGGGCGGGAGACGGTGCCCGCGACCGATCTCGGCGGGGTTCTGCCGCTGCTCGCGGAGGAACTGGTGCGGCTGCGCGCGGCGCAAGAACTGCCGGAGCGCGACCGGCGGCGCTACCTCGCCGACCTGGCCAGCCGCCTGCGAGTGATCGACCAGATGGCGGGCGGCCATGTCGAGTTGTCGGCTCTGGCCGCCGAGCTTGACCACGCGGAACGGGCTGACGCCGATCTCGACGCCCTCTGGCGCCGAGCCGTGGACCTCCTGGCAAGGCTCACCGGCGACGCCACAAGCCCGGACCAGCGGCGTGGCGAGCCAGGCTCCCGACGCCCTTTCTGGAAACGGTCCTGACGCTTTTGGACACGATCCTGAGGCTTCTGGAGAGGGCCCGAGGCGCCGGGCGCGTGCGCGCCCGGCGATGGGCCCGGACTTCACCGGCGTCGCGGGTGACCGGCTCACTCGCCGCCGGGAAACCCGGATGACCACTTCGGCCTCGGATGACTACTGCTTCGGTTCCGGTAGGCGGTTGACTTCCTCCCCACGGATAAATCCGGGGGATTCCCCCCTCGCGGGTGGAATCTTCCTGCTTCACCGGCGACAGCCCTCGCACACCCGGGGGTGTGCGACCGGTCTTACGTGGCCTCCACAGGCTTCACATCCCGCCAGCCCGGCGGTAGGCCCGGACAGACCGGCGTGGTTATCGCCCACCCGTCCGAACACCAGAACCGTAGCAAGACGGAGAGATCTCCAGTGCGAAAACCGCGAAGTCACTGCACCGGCCGGACCTGCCCGGGCGGGCTCGCCATTCCTCCTCAGGGCTGAAGCCCGGAGTCTCCTGGAGAGATCAAGATGACGTCGGACGGTGGGGTGGGGGCGGGACGCCGAGGCTCCCGCACCCCTCCGGTATCGGGCCGGTCGTCGCGTCCACCTGCGGGGACGGGAGAACGGCGGCGCAGCACACGGTTGACGAGCCCTCTAAGCCCCATATGCGAGCAACGCATAAGGTTGTCGGGTGAGTTCCCTCGTTCTGGACGGCGGCCTCGCCACGCATCTGGAAACGCTCGGCTGTGATCTGAGCGACGATCTGTGGTCGGCGAGGCTGCTCGTCGAAAATCCCGACGTGATCCGGCAGGCCCATCTCGACTTCTTCAAGGCCGGGGCGGATGTGGCGACCACGGCCAGCTACCAGGCGAGCGTTCCCGGTTTGGTCCGGCATGGCCACACCCCGGACGAGGCCAGAGACCTCATCCGGCTGTCGGTGGAGCTCGCCAGGCAGGCGAGGGACGCCGCCGGTCACGGTTTGGTGGCCGCGAGCGTGGGCCCCTATGGGGCCTATCTGGCGAACGGCGCGGAGTACACCGGGGACTACGACCTCTCCGAGGACGGCCTGGCCGACTGGCACCGTGAACGTTTCGAGCTCCTCGCCGAGACCGGAGCGGAGCTGCTCGCCTGCGAGACGATCCCGTCGTTCGCCGAGGCCAGGGCGCTCGCGGCGCTCCTGCGCGAGGCGCCGTCCGTCAGGGCCTGGGTGAGCTTCTCCTGCCGGGACGGCGAGCACGTCAGCGACGGGACGCCGTTGAGGGAATGCGCCGCCCTGTTCGCCGAGCTGCCGCAGGTCGTCGCCGTGGGCGTGAACTGCACGGCGCCGAGGTTCATCCCCAGCCTGATCGGCCAGGTGCAGGGCAAGCCGGTCGTCGTCTATCCCAACTCGGGCGAGACCTGGGACGCGGCGAACCACCGCTGGCTGGGTCTGGCCGACCCCGTCGAGTACGGCGAGGCGGCCGCGGAGTGGCACGAGCTCGGTGCTACGTACATCGGCGGCTGCTGCCGGACGACCCCGGAGCACATCCGGCAGATCCGCCGGCAGGTCTGACACCTACTCGCCCGCTCCGGCGACTCGCCCCGGCACGGCGCCTCCGTTTACGCCCCAGGGAGAGCTCAGTCGGGAAGCCGGCCGATGATCCGTTCGAGGCCGAACTCGAAAAGCTGCTCCTGGGTGAACTCGGGCAGGTCGCCGCCCATCGCCCGCAGAGTGGGGTAGTGGTCCCGCCGAGCTGATCGGACCGTGCTCCGGCGGGGAGGCGTCAGGACTTCTGGCGCGCCGCGCGGATCATCTCCACCTTCGCGCTGGCGGCGTACTTGTCGACGTACTCCTGCCCGGACAGCTCCATCAGGGCGTAAATGATCTCGTCGGTGACGGCGCGGAGGACGAGACGGTCGTTCTCCATGCCGTAGTACCGGGAGAAGTCGAGCGGCTTGCCGTACTTGACGCCTGGGCGGATCCCCAGCTTGGGGATGGGCCGGCCGGGCGGCATCATCTCGAACGTGTTGATCATCGCCCAGGGGATCACCGGAGCGCGGGACTCCAGGGCCAGCCGGGCCACACCCGTCTTGCCCTTGTAGAGCCGGCCGTCGGGAGAGCGCGTCCCCTCCGGGTAGATGCCCAGCACCTGGTCGTCGCTGAGGATCCGCAGGCCGGTGCGGAGCGCCGCCTCGCTGGCCTTGCCTCCGGAGCGGTCGATCGGGACGGTGCCGACGCCGGAGAAGAAGGCCCGGCTGAACATGCCCTTGAGGCCGCTACCGGTGAAGTATTCCGCCTTGCCCAACGAGATGACCTTGCGCGGCAGGAACAACGCACCGAAGAAGTGGTCGGCGAACGACAGGTGATTGCCGGCCAGGATCACCGGGCCCTCTTTCGGCACGTTCTCCACCCCCTCCGCCCAAGGACGGAAGACAAAATGGAGAAACGGCCACAGGATGGCCTTCACCACCCAATAGAACACGCGGGCGCTCCTTCGGTCGATGTGAAGTCATCTTCGCATGCCCCGACCCACTCGCACTAATGACGCGTAACGTGCGACGATCGGGCGAACCATCGGGGGCGAGGCGACTCCACGGAGGTGCATTATGCCGTTGCTTCCCGGCGCCGAGCCGTACCACCATGATGGCGGCGAGATCGGCGTCCTACTGTGTCACGGTTTCACGGGGTCGCCGCAGTCGCTGCGGGCGTGGGGCGAGCATCTCGCGGAGGCCGGGCTCACCGTGTCCCTCCCCCGCCTGCCCGGCCACGGCACCACGTGGCAGGAGATGAGCCGGACCCGGTGGGAGGACTGGTACGCCGAGCTCGACAAGTCCTTCGCCGACCTGCGCGGCCGGTGCGCCGACGTGTTCGTCATGGGACTGTCCATGGGCGGCTGCATGGCCCTGCGCATCGCCGAAGTGCACCGGGAGGCGGTCCGTGGAATCGTGGTCGTCAACCCGTCGGTCGTCAGCGACGCACCGCTGCTGCGGCTCGCCCCTGTGCTCAAGTGGGTCCTGCCGTCGGTGCCGGGCGTGGCCGGCGACATCAAGAAGGAAGGCATGATCGAAGTCGGATACACACGGACGCCGGTGAAGGCCGCGGCCACGCTGCCCCGCCTCTGGAAGCTCGTCCAGTCCGACCTGGGCAAGATCACCCAACCGACGCTCGTCTACTGGAGCCGGGACGACCACGTCGTCAAACCGGCCAGTGTCGCGTTTCTCCGCGCGAACATGGCGGACAACCTCGAAGTGCGCGAACTCATGGACAGCTACCACGTCGCGACCCTGGACAACGACGCTCCTTCGATCTTCAGGGGGAGTCTCGACTTCATCCGCACCCACGCGTCGGTACCCTTGACGAAGGACTTGTGACCCGGGATCGAAGTGACGCCGCAGAGTGACGAGGACGAGGTCTGGCGTCAGATCGTCGCCTCATTCAACGAGAAAGCCGAGGACACCTCGGCCGAACAGCCATGGCCGGACCGGGAGAACGTGCCCGACGACACGGCCGCCCGCGAGGAGGAGCAGGGTGCCGACCCGGCTCCCACCCCTGCCCCCGCCCCTGCGGTCGCCTCCGTGGACGACGATGACGACCACTACGTGCCGCCGCCTCCCCCGCCGCTGCCCAAGGCGGACGCGGTCACCCGGGTGGCCTGGCTGGCGCTCTTCGGCGGTCCCGCCTACCTGCTGCTCGCCGCGATGCTGAGCCTGCCGATGGACGGCTGGATCGTGTTCGCGGCCGTGGCGGCGTTCATCGGCGGATTCGTCGCGCTGGTGGTCCGCATGGGCGACGGCCCGCCCTCCGACTCGGGCTGGGACGACGGCGCGGTCATCTAGTCCGGGTGGTCCCGGTCATCTGGTCCGGGTCATCTCGTCTCGGCCGGGCCGAAGGTCTCGACCAGGTCGTGGTAGCGGCCGCTCGTGTCGAGCACATGGCCGACCGCCATCGTCAGGTCCCCGACGTGGGTGACGGCCTGCAGCCGGACCGTCCGCTCCTCGTCGGACCCCTGACCGCGCAGGACGCTCCATCTGGAGCCGTCGTAACGGAGCAGGAAGGCCTCGCCCGGCTGCCGCGAGTCGTACCCGGACACCCAGAAGCCGCCGTCGCCGTCTCCCGTCACGCCGTAAAGCTCTACGCTGCGGTCCGGGAGCCCGGCCCGGGTCCAGTGCTTGCCGTCCCATTGCAGCACGAGCGGCTGGATCTTGTCTCCGCCGTCGTAGACGCCGCCGACGGCGATCGCCCGCTTCGTTCCCTCGGCGTAGACGTCCCGGAGGAAGCCGCCCTTGATCTCGGGCAGCCGCGCGGCCTTCCAGCCGGTCGAGGTCAGCCGCATGATCAATGGCCGGGTGCCGGAGTCCCCGACCGCCCATCCGTCGGTCCTGCCGCTGAGCGCGACCCCGTACAGGGCACCCGCCGGACCCTGGGTCGTGGTCCACGACCCGCCGGTCGTGGCCACCATGAACGTCTTGCCCTCCCGGCTGCCGACCGTGACGACCCGCCCGGACGCCGCGGCGACCGCGCCGAGCCAGTCACCCGCCCGCAACGGCGGCACGGTGACCCGGTCGAACCCGTCCCTGTTGCCCTTCGCGACGTACGGCAGGCCGTCGTGGCCGTCTCCGACCGCCCACAGCTCGTTGGCGGAGGCGGCCGCGATGGAGCGCAGGTGACCCGCCCCGGTGGTGTCGTTGCGGACGTCCACCTCGGTCCACGAGGTGCCGTCCCAGTGGGTGATGGCGCCGCGGTTCTGCCAGAAATCCCACACGTCCTGCTGGCCGACGGCCCAGATGTCCTTCGCCGACAGGCCGGCGACGTCGGACAGCGACCCGTCGGCCTGCAGCTTCGCGGAGGACGCCTGCCGGGCGACCTCCTTCTGGGCCGTCTGGCGGTCCGCTCCGGGGCGGTTCGGGTCTGCGTGGGCGTGCGCCACCGGTGTGGCGCGCAGGATGTGGCCGGCCACGAGGCCGGCGAAGAGCACACACAACGGCACCGCGCGCCGCGTCTGGCGGCGGGTCATGTATAGATCGTACGGGGATCCCGGTCGCCCGCGGGCGGGAGGTCGCGATTCCGCGTGCCGAGCGATGCGGTGGCGCGGCGGAACCGCCTGCTTGGCGCTACTTGGCGGCGATCTCAGCGATCTCTGCGATGACGGGCCGGTGATCCGTCGCCGTGGCGAGATCGGCGAGGTCGGCGTCCGCGGCGCCGCAGGAGATCACCGCAAGCCCCTGCCCCGCGAATATCGCGTCGATCCGTATCGCCGGGTCCCTCGCCGAGAAGGTGTTGCCGTCCCCCCGAGGCGCCGTGGCGTAGCCGTCGGTGAAACGCTCCGCGAGATAGCGCCACGTCGGATCCGCGGGCTGCTCGTTGAAGTCCCCGGCCAGTACGGCCTTCGCGCCGAACCTCTTGGCCGTCTCCTCGACCAGCGGCACGATCTGCGTGGCGTGCCAGAACCGGGCACCCTGCGACAGGTCGAGGTGCGCCGAGGCCACGGCGAGCCGGATGCCGTCCTTCTCCACGACGGCGATGGCGATCGCCCGCCATTCGAGGCCGAAGAACCAGCGCAGCCGGTGCGCCTCGGCGTGCAGCAGACGCACTCCCGGCCCGGCGAAGACGGCGACGCCACCGACGCGTCCGCCCGCGGCCACGGTCATCCCGGCGCCCCGCGCCAGCTCACGCCGCCTGCGCCGCCAGCGGAGAAACCGCGGCGCCTCCTGCACGCACAGCACGTCCGGCCGCATGGCACGGATGACGTTGACGAGCGCGCGCGGGTCATCCCGCACAGACCGCACGTTGTACGACGCGACCCTGATCACACGCTCCAAGTAACCACGGCGTGTCGATCGCGCCCATGACAGGAAAGGGAAACAATTGTCAGCAAATAGTGATGATCCTCAAGAAAGGCCCGGGCT
>JBIOWF010000345.1:0-5244 GCA_044868295.1 Microtetraspora sp.
GAAGACCGCGGCCCGTTCCCAGTCACCCGGCCATGCGTCTCGCAGCCGTATCCGATCGCCCGAGTCCGCGCCTCGAAGCAAGTCGCCCAAAGCCCGTCGAAGGTCGTCTGCCTCACGTGCGGGCGGCTCATCGGACGAACACCCGGCGAGGATCATCAGGGCGGCAACGGCTGCTAGGAGTCCTCTCGGCATCATGACGTTCGGGAGACGCAGATCCCGCGATCCATGTGTCGGGCGGGGCTCACCAGCATGGGATTGCGTCCGGGAATGTCACCCGGTCGCGGGAGCGACTTAGCCGCCGACGACGCCCGTGTACGCCAAGGTGAATCCGATCAACATGCCAACGCTGATCGCGGCAACGGCCACGACGGCGCTGTTGCGGATTATCTGGCGGCGTCCGCCGGGACGAGACAAGAATTGCCTTGGCCCGGTACCCCACCAGCTCCGCTTCTCGTCCCAGACGATCCCGAAGGCCACCACGTAGATGCCAACAACCACGACCTGAACCAGCAGGTCCACGCCTAGAAGCGCAAGGAATGTAATGAGAGCAACGACGGCGACAATGCCGACGTACAAGCCACGAAGCCAGGTCTTGGTGGAGTCAGTCCGCGGGGAACTCACGGACGTACCGCGAAATACGTCACGACGACACGGTACCGAATGGGTTGCCCGGAGGACACCTTCGCGCGCCAGGCGAGGTGATGACCTTCTCCCGTGGCAAAGCGTCCCGCAATGTCACTCGGTGTCGCCGAATTCCTCGGTGTCTTTCGAGAGCCGCTCGCCGAGGTCCGTCGCGGTCGCGAAGATCCGAGCGGTAGGCCACCGCGCATCGGCTGATGGCCCTGGCGTCCACACTAGATGGACGATGACCCATCGGTCGTCGTCCATGCGGAACAGGACGTCGTCGCGATCGAACCGCCGGCCGACAGCCTGAAGCCTCGCGCGCTCTAGAATGTGACCAGGGCCAATCTCACGGTGTGCTTGGGCTTCCAGCCGGGACCGCTCCTCTGAGGCTTCGATCACATACCAGGGCGGGCTTAGGCGGGGAGTCGCATCGGCCATGTGATCAGGCTATCGGACCGCGTGATGGCAAAGCGTCCAGGAATGTCATCTGGTCGATTGGGCGTGCCGAGCACGGACGCCGCGCGAGCCTACCGGTGACGGCGCCGCCACACGAGCGCCAGAAATACCAGTGTGACAACGACCGCGATTGCGACCCATACGGTTGGCGATGCGTACCAGTACTCCAGCGGCACTTCGACTGTCACGACCGTCGGAAACGTTGGTTCAGGCGTCATTACCGCATCCTAGTTGCGCCATGATGAGGACCCAAAGTGGCAAAGTGTCCGCCAATGACACCTGAGGACACTGGTCGACCACCCGCATACGTTCAGCAGTTCGCGGGAGCACCCCACCACGCTGGGGCGCCCGCGCCCTGTTGGATCGATCCGTCCTTGGCGATGGTGATCCAGAGCGACGCAGGTTCGGGCTCACTGCCACGGGTGTAGAGCTCGCGGACGACGGATGCCCCCGGCTGTGTGGCAGAGCGGTCTAGCAACACCAGGCGCGAGCCGACTGGCATTGAGTAGCACGCGGCACCCATGTTCTGGCCCCAGAACCCGCCGCTGTCTTTGATCTGGCCTCCGACGAGGACAGCGTCGTGGATCTCCGTGAGCGAATCGTTTCGCACGTACAAGACGACCTTGGAGCCGTTCGGCTGGTCCAGGCCGGAGGCCCCGGCAACGACCGGGAACCGTGGCACCGTGTCGGGATCCACGCCCGCCGGGATGAAGCCCTTGCCGGGCACCATCTGGCCGACAACGGTCCGTAGGTCGTCGCCGTACACCGGGAAGGGCACATCGCCTGCGCCGAGGACGTCCTCCTTGTGCGCGTAGCCGGCGATGCCTCTGTCACTGGCTACCGCGAGAAAGTCGGGCGTGGAGGACGGGTCTACCGCGCCGTTGGGACCGGGTGGGGGCAACGTCCCCTTGCTCGCGAGGGGCGAGCACCCCACGAGCAGCGAGAGGGCCGCGAGGGCAGCAACGAACGCCATGCTGGCTTCATTGCTCCGCGCTCGCACTGCTGCTCCTCCCTTGAGGTCGAGACGGCTTGCGGGCCTGCGCCCAGCCTGGTCCCGCCCGAGGCGCGCCGTCAAGGGACGCTCCGCCACGATCCAAGGTACAGGCCGTAGACGTGGCAAAGCGTCCGGCAATGTCACTCGAGACTGGGTTCGGCTCGCGCTAGGCTCCGCCAGTCCACGGCAGCCTCAGCTGCCAGGAACGCCGGCAGGACCAGGCCGACCACGGCTAAGTGAAGTTCCCCGGTGAAGTTGAGACTGGCCTCAGACAGGGACGAGCGCATCGAGTAGGTCTGCCACACCGGCCAGCGAGGGGACGCTTGTGAAGCCGCGGTCGGTGAACGGCGTCCCGTCGAAGCGCTCGGCTGGCGTCTGCCAGTCGAGCTCACCGTGGAGGCGGTGGTAGTTGTAGTAGCCGGCATAGGCGGTGACCGCGGCCTCGGCCGCGGCCAGGTCGGACAGCTCCTGGCGGTCGAGCACCTCCCGCTGGAGCGTCGCCCAGAAGGCCTCGACCTTGCCGTTCGTCCAGGGCGTGTCGATCTGGGTCCGGATGTGCCGCACCCGGAGCTCCTCGAGGGTCCGCTGGAAGCGGCTGAGCATCGAGCGGGTGATCGCCACGAACGGCGTCCCGTTGTCGCTCATCAACTCGTGGGGCACGCCGCACAGCTCGACCGCCTCCTCGAGCAGGGCGAGGATCCAGATCGCCTCCTTGGTCGGCACCGCCCGGATCCCGAGCAGGAACCGACTGTGATCGTCGACGAGGGCGGCGAAGTGGCAGGTCCGTGCACGGCCGTTCTGGCCGAGCAGGAAGAAGGGACCCTTGAGGTCGATGTGCCAGAGCTCGTTGACGGCGGTGCGCTCGTAGCGTGGTCCTGGCGTCCGGACGTAGCTCGGGCGGTGCGTCCCGTGGCGGGCCAGGAGCCGGTCGACCTGGCCGTGACTCAGCGGCCAGACACAGCGCCGCCGGAACTCGGCGGCGATCCGCTGACTGTTCCAATAGGTCAGCAGCCGGACGGTCAGGACGAGCCGCTCGACCGCCGGTGGCAGCTCGCTCGCGCGGCCGATCCGCGGCCGATCCACAAGGCCCTCCAGGCCGTCCGCCTCGCAGCGGGCACGCCAGCGGAACAGGCTCGCCCGGCTGCAGCCGAACTCGGCGGAGACCACGGCGACCGGCGCACCGTCGGCCCAGCGCCGAAGTGCCGCACGCCGTCGCCGGACGATCCGGGCCTGCTCCCGCTGCACCGCTCCCTCCGGTGGCCGTCCGCCCTGTGTCGCCACGAACAGGAAGCCCGGTCCTTCCTGGTAGTGGTTTCGCCTCGGTAGTCGCCGCGGGTTGGCGTACGAGCGTGAGTGGACCTCCGGCATCCGCACCCTCCTCGAAGGGCACGGTAGCCAGTCTCAACTTCACCGGGGAACTTCACTAAGGGGTATTCCACGGGCATCCTCTGCCGCAAAGTTTCCGCGAGGAAGAAGGCCGAACCCAGAACGACGGCGTTCGCGACGACCTGCCTGCCCGTCCGCTTCGGTCCCGCCCATTTTCGGTCGATGAGCACAGCGCCAGTCAACACAGCCAGGAACGCGATCAGGCCGGCAATGGACTGACCCTCGTTAGCCCACCCCAGCACGAACCGACTCAGTAGAACGGCTGCGACAGACGCCACGTATGCAAGGCACGAAATCACGATCATCCCGCGCTGCCTTCTTGTCACACGTCCACCTCGGGTGCTGGCCTGGGAGGTTGCGAGGCACCTGCTCGTGTTTCCGATGGCGGGAGTGTAGACATGCCGGCCTGGGATTGTGTCCGGGAATGTCACCCGGTTTCGTGCGTCGATGCGACCGCCAAACCTAACTACCATCAAGGTGGATGATCGATGGCAGGTTGAGACCTACTTGGAGCGCCGCTCAGGCTCGGTCCAGTCGGGGTGCGCGTAAATGAGCTGACGGCGTTTTCCAGGACGCAGCAGATAGACGCGCAGTACCGGACCGCGGAGAAGGTCCCCCGGGTAAATACCGGGACGCCCAGATCTGTCATGGATGATCTTCAGCTGCCCTTGTTCATCGAGATAGACATTGCCCTCGAGGAGGGTGCCAGAGATGGCGGTCGCCGGATCGTCAACAAGGATCGACAATCGCACGTCCGCGTCCACGTACGGGCGGACGGCTTCGATCGCAGCGGGCTGCCACAGGTGCGGCCACATGCCTGGTGTCTGGATGCTTCCTTGGGACATTCGTCCGCCATGCGTGAGCCGGTCGACGGTGTGGGCAACCTCGGTTGTCGCCTGCCACCGTTCCGCCTCGGTCGCCTGCAAGTGGCGCGGAAGACGGTCCTCAGGCAGTCGACGAGACCGCCTCGGTGGTCTCGCCGCTCCGTCCAACCGTTCCGTCACGGCCAAGACGGCGGCTTTGTCTTGTGGCCCATCCGGCCACAAGCGGTCAGCGTCGCCAGATAGGACGAGCATTCCGCTCCGATCGCCGATCTTTGCTATGTCCTCAGGGGACAAAGCCAGCGCCCGCTCCGCTAGGGCTGGCTCACCATACCGCCACAGCTGTCTGGCGAGACTGAGGGCGGAAGTGACGATGACCAATGGGTAGTCCCGAGGGTCATTCATGCCCACACGATAGAGTCCCTTGGTGGGTTAGTGTCCGCGAATGTCACCCGCGAGGGCTGGTGTGGGCCGACCGAATTACTAGTGGCCAACCTCCGCGCAGAGTTTTGTTCCGTCGAGCAACGGTGCCTCGTCGACGCACTCGACCTCGGCGAAGGTCCGGAAGTCGGGCTCAATTAGTCGCTGACGGACTCCTGGCGCGTACTCGACCAGCATCTCGGCGTTGAATCTCTCTGATTCCGCCAGGCTGCACAACTCGAAGACACGGCGCTGCACGGCCTCCTGCATCACGAGGGTCTCACCCACGTCGACGCCCGGGCTGTTTAGTGACGCGGCACCGTCGACCCAGGCCCGGAACGCGGCTTCGCAGGTTGTCAGCGCGGTCGCATCAAAGGATGGAGCGCTGCGCGGCCGAGGCACATTAGCCGACGGCGCGCAGGCAACTGCCAGCATGAGAGAGCAAGTCAGGAGCGCCAGCCGTCGCAGCATCGGGCGACTGTACCCGGCCTGGACCCGTTGACGTACATCCTCGCCGGACGGGGATCAAGACCTGGAGGTGGC
>JBIOWF010000346.1:0-20257 GCA_044868295.1 Microtetraspora sp.
AACTGCTTCGCGCCCTTCCACTGGAACGACGTGTTCGGCGAATACCTCAGCGTCAACGCCGTCACGAACGACGCCGTCGATCCCATCTCGCTCCAGCCCGAATTCAAGGTCTGCGCGGTTTCTCTCACCAAGGTCGCGGTGGTGGCGAAGGACCCCGGCGGTGCCGCGGCATCCGTCACAGACGCGGAGGCTGCGCCCGTCTCCGCACCGACGGGAGACCGGAGAGTGGCGGAGCTCGCCCGGCTGTTAGGGATCGCGGACCTCACCCCGCCCGCGTTGTCCGGCCAGGAACGCCTTTTCCTCGCGGGCTTTCTCTCCGGGCTCGACGCGTCCTTACCGTTAGAAGGTACGGCCGTGCCGGTTCTCCCGGAAAACTCCCCGGTCGCTCCGGACCACGCGGTGTGGATCAACGGGACGCTGGCCGGCATGTTCTCCCGAACCGTGCTGGGCCGATCCGAGACACTCGACCCCGTCCAAGCCGCCACGGAACGTCAACTGCTCATCCTGTGGGCTTCGCAGACCGGGACCGCGGAGGACTTCGCCGCCGCCACCGCGCAGCATTTGATCCTCGCGGAGCGGAAACCGACCCTGCTCAGCATGGCCGACTGCACCGTGGAAACACTCCCGGACGACGCGGACCTGCTGGTCATCACCAGCACTTTCGGCGACGGTGACGCCCCCGACAACGGCATCGACTTCTGGGAATCCCTCACCACACCCGAGACGTCCCGCCTGGAGGGCCTGCGGTATGCGGTCCTGGCTTTCGGCGACTCCAGCTATGACGACTTCTGTGGTCACGGGCGTCGCCTCGACCAGCGCCTCAGCGAACTGGGCGCCACCCGGCTGGCTCCGCGCATCGACTGCGAGCCCGACTATGAGCAACCCGCCCGGCAATGGCTGGATCAGGTGCTCGAGGGTCTGACCTCCGCCGCGGCCGCTTCACCGAGCAGCCCTCCAGGTGGTGCCTCGAACGCGGCGACACTTATGCGGTCCGCGAAGGAGAAATGGGGGCGGAACGCTCCCCTTACGGCGCGGCTGTCCGGCAATCGGCTCCTCAGTCTCCCCGGAGCGGCCAAGGAGGTGCGCCAGTTCACGTTCGACACCGAAGGCGAACTGCCGTACGAGGTGGGAGACGCGCTGGGCGTGTGGCCGGTGAACTGTCCCGAACTCGTCGCGGAATGGCTGGCCGTCACCGCGCTCGACGCCTCCGCCGTGATCGACCTCGACGCAGACTCCGTGTCCCTGGGCGAGGCGGTGCACCGCCATCTGGACATCACCAGGATCTCCGCAGACCTGCTCAGATTCCTCGCGGAGCGAACCGGCGACCGCCTGCTCAACAAGCTCCTGCGCCCCGACAACAAGACCGAGCTGGCGCAGTGGGCCTGGGGACGGCAGGCGGTCGACGTGATGGCCGAGTTCCCCGTGCGGGCGACCGCGGGAGAATGGGCCGGGGTGCTCAAGCGTCTGCAGCCGCGGCTCTACTCCATCTCATCCAGCCCCCTCGCTCACCCGAATGAGATCCGCCTGACGACCTCGGTGGTCCGCTTCGACAACCTGCACGGAAAGCCTCGCAAGGGGGTGTGTTCCACATTCCTGGCGGACGCCGCACCGGACGCGTCGGTGCCGGTCTTCGTGCAGCGGGCGCCGCATTTCCGTCCCCCTGCCGACCCCGCCGCGCCCATGATCATGGTCGGGCCCGGCACCGGTGTCGCTCCGTTCCTGGGCTTCCTGGACGAGCGGAGATCCCGTGGCGATCGGGGCCGCAACTGGCTCTTCTTCGGCGAGCAGCGCCGTACCACTGACTTCTACTACAGGGAAGAGCTCGACGGGTTGCGGGAGGACGGGGTGCTGACCCGCCTGGACCTCGCCTTCTCCCGGGATCAGCGGGCCAAGGTCTACGTCCAGGACCGCATGCGCGAGCACGGCGCTCACCTGTGGGCCTGGCTGCAGGAAGGCGCTCACCTCTACGTCTGCGGAGACGCCGCCCGCATGGCCAAGGACGTCGACTCCACGTTGCGCCAGATAGTCGCTCTGCACGGCGGACTGGAGGATTCCCAGGCCGCCGCGTACGTCAAGAAGCTCGCTACGGACAAGAGGTATGTGCGCGACGTCTACTGAGGCGTGGTCCCGGGGTGGCTCTCGGCGTGCTTCACGAGGTGGTCGGCCTCCGCGCGAATGCGGTCGGCGACGGTGCCGCAGCGGGTCCGCCACGTCTTGATGTCCCCGCGCACCCTGTCGGTCAGCGGGCCGGACCACTCCATCCCGGCCGCCGCATCATGCACGTCGTTTGTGAGTTTCTGCAGGTGATCGGCAAGGTTTCGGAGTTTCGCCGCCCGATCCTTGAGTTCCTGAACGTCGGGCTCCGCCATTACATTCAGCCCCAATCCTCGTCAAATCAACCGTAATCAGCACGAGTCAGATATACAGTTTTTGACCATGGCGGGAGACGGTCTTCGTAGTTTCAAGCCTGACCAGCTCGAACGGCTCGCCGGCCTGATGGACAACCTCGAGACCTCCACCGGAGAGATGTTCACCAGGGCGAGCTCCCTGCAGGTGTCCCATCTGGTCGGCTCCCTGCGCGAGCTTCCCGGCTGGACCACCGGCAACGCGCGCGACCTGCGCCGCCGGGCGGCGATCGGGCGGCTGCAAACCGGTGACCCCTTCGCGGAACTCGCCTGGGCCGGGTTCTCCCCGATGGAGATCGCGGCCAGCGGCGACAAGATCGACCCGACCATGCTCGTCTACGTCAACACCGTCGCGGACTGGGCCGCCGAGGCAGGCCACGGCGAGTACGCCCGCAAGTCCCACGAGTCCATGGACGACTACCTCAAGCGCCTGGAGGCCGCGGCCATCGCCAAGGCCATCCCGGACCTGAAACCGCATGAGGCGACGGTCGCCAAGGTGCTGGAGGACATCGGCGACGCCAGCAAGGTCATGCAGGTGGCTCCGATCACGCTCGCGCAGGGCACCGCGCTCAGCCGCCTGCTCCTGAACAACAAGGTGTGGCAGCCGCTGGCGACCAGGATCGCGGGCCTCACCAAGATCACTGAAGGCCGTGCGCCCATGCAGATCAGGTCGGCGACCGCTCCGGGAACCGGCCTCGGGAACCTGACCCGCAACCTCTTCATGCGCAGCAGCCTCTATCGGGACTATGTGGCGATGCTGCCCGAGTACATGGAGATGGACCGGGTCGGCAACGCCGTGAACGCGGGCCGGGCCGTGGCCGGTCTACGGGTCAACCAGTTCATCGACCTCGTGTTCGGCAACAACAAGCTCGCTCAGGCACTCGGCGGCACCACCCACTCGGGCCAGGCCGTCAAGCTCTCCGGACAGGCCAATCTGCTCAGGGTGTGGGCGGCCACCTCCAACCCCGCCAAGATGGAGGGCGCCGCCGCCATCCTGAAGGTCGAACCGGCGGCCCTGTCCCGGGTGGGGGCGCTCACCAAGGCGGCCGGCGGGCTACGCGTCCTCGGCGTCGCGGGCAGCGCCGCCTCGACGAGCTACAGCGGCGTCAACGTGGCCTCGCAGGGCAACCCGGTCGACGCGTTCAAACGCAACGGCGCGGGTTACGTGGCCGACGTCGCGGAGCTGGGATTCAACGCCTCACTGACGGCGGCGCTGGCCTGCCCGAATCCCGTCACCATCGGGGCCGCCGTCGTCTTCGGCGCCGTGTACGTCGGCGCGAAGGTGGTCGAGCACTGGGACGATGTCAAGGATGGGGCGGCGAAGGCCGTCGACGCGGTCGGGTCGGGTCTGAAGAAGGCCGGGAATTTCGTCAAGAGCCTGAATCCGTTCGGGTAGGGACCACGTAGGAGAGACATGCCGGGCTTCGACAGCTCACGCGACCGGTTCCGGCTCGCGATGCGGCATCTGAACGTGCTGGGGCGCCTCTACGACGGCGAGCGCGTCCCCGCCGAGTTGGTGCCGGCGCGGGACGAACTTAGGGCCGCCGGGCTGGTGAACGACGAGGACGCGGTCGCTCCCGAGCTGGCCGAGCTCACGCATGCTCTCGCCGAGCCCGTCGTGCTCGTTCAGTTGGAGATCACCGGCGGCGAGGGCGTCACCGTCAACGGCGCGGTGATCGGCAACGACGCCTGCTACGTCTACGAATCCTGGCCTGGCGAGGAGGAGTCGGAGTACGTCCGCACCGACCCGGGCACCTTGGTCTGGTCCCTCGCCCGTGCCGTGGGGCTCCGCGATCGGGACGCCAAGCCGCCGGTGGCCCCGGTCATCAGGTCCACGGTGGGCGTGATGGACGCCGGTTTCTCCTCCTTCGGCACCGTGAACGCGACCTCCGCCGAGGAAGCGGCCGAGCGGCTGAGCGAGGTGCTCGCGGCCGAAAGCGGTCTGACCGATCCGGAGTTGACGGTTTTCACCCACCTGATGCTCCAGCTCAACGCCACCTGGCGGATGACGGTCGCATGGCAGAACAAGGAGGGCACGGGCACCGACGTCCAGGGCATCACCGTGTTCGACTGCGGCCCTCTTGGCCACTGGCTGCGTGAACTGCCCGCCGAACCGATCCTCCCGGGAGCCGTCATTCCGGAAAGCGAG
Organism: Microtetraspora sp.; assembly: GCA_044868295.1. GTDB lineage: Bacteria > Actinomycetota > Actinomycetes > Streptosporangiales > Streptosporangiaceae > JBIOWF01. Next base: position 4,555 of record JBIOWF010000346.1, read on the forward strand.
CTCAAGCTGATCTTCGTCGATGCCCGGCGACTCTGGGAGCTGATCACGGACTTGATCCCCGACACCGGCCAGCTACCTGCCCCCGTCCGACGATGAGGTGACATGTCTGGCTTCGAGTTCACCCTCCGGCACCGGGCACCGGTCCGCACGGCCGAGCAGCGCACCACCTTCCTCACCCTGACCGGTACGGCCGGGCCGTACGGCGAGGTGATCGTCACCGTCGGCACCCGCCCAAGGCTGGCGACATTGTCCTGTACGGCGTTGCCGGAGGCGTCGATCTCCCATCCGGACGACACCCAGGAAGGACTGATCATCGTCGACGAGCGGACCCGCCTCACCGTGAACGGACACGAGGTGAGTCTGAGCCAGCGGCGCAACGCTCGCGGCAAGGAAGACCGAGCCATCCGATTCCAGCTCGGCGAGCGGGACTACAGCTATCTCTCGGCGGGAGCGAACGTCGAGCAACTTCGCGATTCGGCCCGTGGCCCTCTGGTGCGAATACGCTCCTCGCTCAGTGCGAAATCGACGGTGACCGTTGAAGAGAAAGCCGATGCCGCCGATGTGGCCATCGCGCTCGTCCTGCAGGGCGCGGGCACCGCGGGTCTCACCGTGACGCGGTCCGCGATCTCGGGCGTTCTGTCGTTCCTGCGGGCGGGAAGCGGCGAAACATGACGGCGAAGGACGGCGGGGCAGTGAACATGACCGTCCGCTATCAGGAACGGCCAGGCAGACTCCGGATCTGGTTCGGCGTCCCCTGGGCCGGCTGGGCGGCACTCATGATCTGGTCTTTCGCCGACTATTGGACCAGGCACCACGAAATGCCCCTCGACGCGATGGTGATTCTCGGCCCGCTGTTCTTCGCCGTGTTCTCCATCCCCGGCCTGGTCTCCGCCAGCAAGCGTCGCTATCACAGCATCACCATCGCCGGTGGACGGCTGCGAGCGGGACGGGACTCTCTTGACCTCGCTGACATCGACCCCGGATCTCTCCGCCAGGACGCCGTGCCGTCGGGCGGCCCCTCGTGCGGCCCCTCGTGCGGCCCCTCGGGCGGCGAGGCCAAGCTCCTCGGTGGAGCCCTCGGCGTGCCGTTCGGCATGGAAACCGTGCGTCTGAGCACCCGGTTCGGCGAGCACTACCTCATCGCCACGATGAACGGGCGCGCCTTTCTCACGGCGCTCGCCGACTCCGTGCCACCCCCGAACACCTGGTGGCCGGAGGACCACCGAGCCGGGGATGGCATGGGGTGGCCGGGTTCCGCCTCGGGCTGAGCGAGGAAGATCACTCAGCTCCGAGGCGTCCGTGGTGTCCGAGCGTCCGAGGCGTCCGAGGCGTCCGAGGCGGAGGTCGCCGGGAGCTTTCGACCGTGGTGATTCCGCGAAAGGTCAGCCGAAGGCGCGGCGTAGTGGTCCGATCCGGCGGAGCACCAGCCAGTCCAGGAGGAGCACCGCCAGCATGCTGATGCCCGCGAGGGGGAACAACAGGCCGAGAACCGCCATGATGGCGATCACCCCGTAAGCGGTGCGCCGGTCGGTGGGACGAGCGGGCGCGCCGACCCGGCCGCGTGGGCGACGCGTCCACCACATCCAGACACCGGTGACGATGAGGGTGATCAACGCGAGGCAGGCGCCGAGCATCACGATCAGGTTGGCCGTGCCGTACCGGCGTCCTTCGTGCAGCGCGATGCCCTGCTCGACCGTCTTGGCCAGGACGCCGTACTCCTGCCAGCCGTAGGAGGCCAGGACCTTGCCGCTGTACTGGTCCACGTGCACCGTCCGGCCTGTCGCGGGATCGCGGCGGGGGTCGCCGATGACTGTGTATACCCCCTCTGGCCCGTCCGGTAGGAGGACCTTGATGTCGCAGTCGGCCGGGGCGCAGTCCCGGATGGCGGCCTTCGCGGCGGCCAGGGCGTGCTCGATCGGCACGGCCCCGGGCTGAAGCACCCCGGTGGCGGCCTCGTGTGCGGCGTGTCCGCCGTCCTGCGAGGCGGGCACTGGCAGGCGCTCGGCGGCCCATGGCACCTTGGCGTCCGGGTGCTCGGACAATTCGCCGGAGAGTGTCGGAAGTGTCGAGGTGTGAGGGAACGCGTCGGCGCTTGGCGAGGTGGAGCCGGTCGCGTCCTGCAGGCGCTGCAGGTTGTCTCCCCAGACGCCCGACCAGGGCAGCCCAGAAACGATCAGGAACACGATGACCACGCCCGAGCCGACTCCGGTGAGGGCATGGACGCGCCGCAGCCGCGAGCGTCCGGACTGGGCGGCCCGCTTGCGGGCCGGGCCACGCCACCACAGGTAGACGCCGGTGGCGGAGAGGATCAGCGCCCAGCACGCGGAGGTCTCCACGATCCGGTCACCGACCGTCCCCGACAGGAGTTCACCGTGGATGGTACGGACGACCCGCATGAAAGTGGCCGAGTCGTCGATCTGCCCGGTCACCTTGAGCGTGGCCGGATCGACGTAGACCGAGATGCCCTGGGCCCAGGGACCGGACTGCTCACCCGCGAGGATGACGCGTGTCGTGCGGTCCGGGGCGGCCGGAGGAATCACCGACATCACCGTCGATCCGGGACGTGCCCGCTGGGCGGCCGCGATCTGCTGCGACAGCGGCTTCGGCGCGTTGACCGGTGCGGTCAGGGTACGGACGTCGTGGTAACGCCACTCTTCGAAGGGTTCCTTGAACAGATAGATCGAACCGGTGACCGCGAGGACGAATAGCACCGGGGCCACGAAAAGCCCGGCGTAGAAGTGCCAGCGCCATACGGCGCGGTAGCGCTGGGAGGCGCCACCACGGGCGCGTGAGGTCGGCTCGACCTCGGGGTGAACCTCGACAGAGGTCATTAAGGGTTTTTCCAATCTGGAGTGAAGCGCGCCGAAGGCACGCGTGAACACGAAAGAGCTCAGCGCCGCGTCGTTCGATGTGAGACCAGCGCCAGACCGTGCCGAACCCAGTGGCAGACCAGTGAAAGACCACGTGCCAGGCCAGTGCCGAACCGGTGTCAGGCCAGCGCTGGACCAAGCGACAGGTCAGTGGCAGACCACACGCCAGGTCAGTGTCGAACCCGGTGTCAGGCCAGCCCGGCCTGTTGATCGAATGCTGGCTCAGGTACCGGCTCAGACGCCGGTGCGGGTCAAAGGCGGGCGGCGCCAATTCACGTCAGGTCGGCGGCGGCGCCGATCGCCGCCGCCACCGGCCGTCCAGAGACCACGACACAGCGGCCGCGCGCCACGGGAGCGGCGAGGCGCCGAATTGAAGCCGCGGTGAATGGGGGCACGCCAGGATTCAGGCGAAAGATACGTAAGACGATCTGAACTCGCGTGATCCGAATTCGCGTGATCCGAATTCGCGCGGACTGAAGTCCGGCGAGTCGATGTCGAGCGATCTGAATTCGCTCAGACTGACGTCCGGCGAACCGATGTCGTACGGCCTGAATTGTGGCGATCTGAAGTGTGGCGGTCCACGCCCGGAGAGCACGGATACCAGCAGCCGATCAACACCGGCTGCCACCTCGGCGATGACCGGAAGGGCAATGCAGCGGGTTGACTCGGGCGACGAGATCGGGGTGGCAAGCCGTCCCCATATCTCCAGCAGTGTGCAGGCCGCGAGGCGCAGCATGGTCGCCAGAGCACTCTCGCCACGCTCCAGCCACCACGCCGACAGCACCGCGACCAGCGCGTGCGCGAGCAGCATCGCCAGCCCCGGCACCAGAGCACTCCCATGGTGTACGGCCGTCACCGAACCAGCCGACAGGGAGCCAGTCGTCACAGAGTCAGCCGTCACGGAGCCAGTGGTCACGGGGGCGCCGAATAGCGAGACACCAAACAGCGAGCCGATGGTTGTCGAGCCACCGACGACTGGGATGCCGATCACCAGGCCGGTGGTCGCTGGACCGGCGGTCACGGGGGTGGCCGCCACTACCGCGGTCGCGCCGAACAAGTGATGCATGCCGTACTGCGCGACGAAAGACGCCCCGAGGAGGGTGCCCCGCCCGCGTCGGCGTCCTGCCAGCGCGAACGCCCCGGCGGCCGTGAGCACGGTCGCCACGGCCGTCAGCTCCCCGGGTACCCGCGCACCACCGGCCAGCAGGTGCAGCACCAGCGACACCGTCACGCACAGCGCCGCGAACACAGCGGCACGAAGGGTGCGAAACATGGGCTGGCTGACATGCACGGCCCCAATGCTGGCAGAACGGCTGTCAATCGCAACCTCAGGGTCGCGGCGCGCACGGGTGGGTCCATCACCGCGATCGGCGGCGATCGGCTCCGCGCCCGCGTCGGCATCGCCGTTCAAAAAGGGAGATACGGCCGCCGGGACACGACGGTTCGGCCCCGGGAGCCGGGCGTCATTCGGGAGGCTGGACGTATAGCTCCAGGTGGGAGCACTGGGTGCAGCGGTGGGCGTCGATGGTCCAGCGTGGCTTGCCCATGCGTTTGGCGCCTCCGAAGATGCCCCGTTCAAGGCGGCCTTCGATCCAGCGGGAAAAGCCCCGGGACCCTTCGCCGTTATCCTCGATGAAGCCGGGCTGAAGGTGATCACAGCCACACTGCGTACATTTCATAGATCGCAGTTTGCCAGTGTCCCGATCTTCCGGGTTGGATGGCCACCGGCTGCGAGGCGGCGAGATCGCCTTCGGTCCGGCTGTCCCGGGCACCCACCAGGCAAGCACAGGTCCAGCCCAAAGACCGTAGGGCCAACCCACGAGAATGCCTCGATGACCGATTTGCTGGATGACGCGGCGCTGGAGCGTTCTGCGGTGGTGGCCAATTGCGTCATGAACCGCGAGCGGGGATTGGCGGGCTACCGTCGTGAGCTGGGCATCGACCTGGTCGGCTTCCTGCGCGAACGGCTGCGCGCCCGGCCGGTGGTGCGCTGGCTCGACCTGTGTTGCGGTACGGCTCGTGCCCTCATCGAGGCGTCCGAGCAGTTCGGAGACAAGGCCGAAATCGTCGGCGTGGACCTGGTCGACTTCTTCGCGGGTCCCGCCCGGCCACCTCGGCTGGAGTTACTCGTCGCCTCGATCACAGCATGGGAGCCGGCCTAGCGCCGCGAAACTCCATTGGGCTTATCCGGCGGTGGTCTTGGCGTAGTGGAACACGTCGGCGGGGAGCGGGTGGTCCAGGCGCCACACGAAGCGGACGGGGCGGTCGCCCCCGTGGCTCATGTAGGTCATCGGTCCGGCGTAGATGTAGGGCGGGGCGCCCAGACCCTCGTCGCGTTTGGACTGGCGGATCAACAGGTGGATCGTTGACTCGCCGGACATGTAGCGGCGAGCGGTCGCGGCGGTTGAGCGCAGCGTGCTCTGCGACTCCCACTGGAACAGTGACTCGGTGATCGCCCGATCATGGTAGAGCGTGGTTGCTGAATAGTGGTTCTCGGACTTGTCGATTGTCACGAAGAACAGATCTGCTCGGTGCTCCTCCACGTGCTTCACGCCTTCGCGCATGTGCGCGGGCCTGTCCACGCCGAAGGCGGCCAGCACCTCGTTCTTGCTGTAGCGGGAGTGGATGTGCAGGGGCACCGCCGGGTCAAGCGGGGGAGCCACGCGGCGGATCCGGGAGCGCAGCACCCCGGCCAACTCCCGGAGCTCCGCTGCTCGCTCTCCCTGGAGGCTCGCGAGCCGTGCCGCCATGCCGGAGAATGATTCGGTGCCACCCCATAGCGCGGCGTCGAGCATGGACATCAGCCGCTGTTCTCGTGGTGACTGCGGGACGCGCCCGCTCAATGGCTCGTCGAGGAACGCCAGGCGTTCAACGTCGTCCATGTGCAGCATTCGGCCGAAGGACCGGCCAAGCTGCCTGTCCACCGACGGGTCCTCCGGATCGGCGGTCAGCCCGGCGGCACGTCGCAGGGCTGTCCAGCCTCCTCGGCCGCGCCGATAAAGATCCTCCAGGTCCAGTCCGGTCTCCGCCAGGAAGTCCGGCAGCTTGACATCGCCCAGCGCGCGCAGTTCATGGGCGATGTCCTTCCAGTTCAGGCTGAGCGCTTGCCGTACGTTGTCCAGCACCAGCCGGCGCACGTCGCGGTCCAGGTCGATGACGCACCCCGCCGGCAACGTGGGGAATTCGTTTTCGACGTCCCTGGCGATTCCCGCACGGCTCGCGCCGGTCAGGGCGCGATATTTTCGATCGAATCTGAACTGCCGATGCTGGTGGCCCACGAAGTCCAGGACGGTCAGACATGGCTTGTCGTCGGCCAGGCGCAGGCCACGTCCGAGCTGCTGCAAGAAGATCGTCGCACTGTCGGTGGGACGGAGGAAGAGCACGGTGTCGATCTCCGGCACGTCCACGCCCTCGTTGAACAGGTCGACCGTGAAGACCGCGTTGATCCGGCGCTCACGGAGGTCACGCAATGCCTTCTTGCGCTCCTCCGGCGAGCTTCGCGCGGTTACGGCGACAGCGGGAATCCCTGCCCTGGTGAAGCGGTCGGCCATGAAGCGGGCGTGCTCAATGCCCACGCAGAACCCGAGGGCGCGCATCCGGCCGACATGGCCGACCTTGCGGCGAAGCGTCTCGAGGACGACGCCCACTCGCCGATCGTTTCCTGTGTAAACACCGGAGAGCTGGGTGATGTCGTAGCCCTGACCGCGGCGCCAGCCGATCTCGCTCAGGTCCACGCCGTCGTGCACCCCGAAGTACTGGAAGGGCGCGAGCAGCCCCCGCTCCAGCGCCTCCCATAACCGCAGTTCGGCAGCGATCCGGCCGCCGAACCAGCGTTTGACGTCCTGCCCGTCGGCTCGCTCCGGCGTGGCCGTCAGTCCTAGCAGCACCCGAGGTCGCACCTGGGACAGCAGCCGCCGGTAAGTCTCAGCCTCGGCGTGGTGGAACTCGTCCACGATCACCATGTCAAATGCCTTTGGAGAGGGCAGCGGTCGCGCGTGCAGCGACTGGATCGAGGCGAACACATGGGTCCACCGCTCCGGCCTCGACCCGCCGACGTACAGCTCGCCGAACGTCTCGTCTCGCAGCACCTGGCGGAAGGTCAGCAGGCTCTGCCTGAGGATCTCTTCGCGGTGCGCGACGAACAGCAGCGAGTCCACCTGTCCGGCCGTGCGCAGTCGCCGGTGGTCGAGCCCGGCGACCACGGTCTTGCCGGTGCCGGTGGCCATGACCACCAGATTGTGGAACCGGCCGTGGACCTCCCGCTCGGCTGCGAGCTCGTCGAGGATTTCCCGCTGGTAGGAGTATGGACGCACATTGACATGCGCGAAATCGATGACCGGCCCGTGGTCGCCGCCACGCTCCGCTGAGAGCGCTCGGTCGAGCCGCTCCGCGTCCCGCTCGGAGTCGTACGGCTCGAAGGAGGGATCGCTCCAGTAGTCGTCGAATGTGGCCGTGAAGGTGTCGATGAGGTGTGGCTGCTCCGCCTGCGCGAGCCGTACGTTCCATTCCAGCCCGTGGCTGAGCGCGGCCTTGGAAAGGTTGGACGAGCCGACGTAGGCGGTGGACAGACCACTGCCGCGATGGAACAGCCAGGCCTTGGCGTGGAGCCGGGTCATCCGGGTGTCGTAGGAGACCCTGATCTGGGCTCCCATCTCGGCGAGCCGATCCAGCGCCAGGCGATCGGTGGCGCCGATGTAGGTGGTGGTGATGACCCGCAGCGCGCCCCCTCGGGACACGAACTCCTCGATCGCCTCGGCCAGCACCCGGACGCCGTTCCACTTCACGAAAGCACACAGCAGATCGACCCGGTCGGCCGAGGCCAACTCCCGCTTGAGCTCGTGACCGATCTCCGGCTGGCCACGGCCGCCCACGAGCAGGGCGCTGCCGGTGAGCGGAATCGCGGGCCGCGGTGGGAATCGAACCTGACCGGCCAGGTCACGTCCTCGCGCGACGCCCAGCAGCTCCTCGGCCGCCTCGACAAGCTCATCGGGAGCGACCGCGTCAGGGACCAGGCCGCCGACGAGCTCGGCGATCTGATTGGCCACCTCGACCTGGCGGGCCAGCCGTACGGTGTCGGTCTCGCCCCGGACGGAGCGCAGGGCGCGCCGGGTCAGCGCGCCCAGGTGCCTCGCGAGGACTTCGTGGGCGTCAGCCGGATCCAGGGCACGCCGATCGATCAGGCCGCTGTCGGCCACGGCACGCAGAGAGGCGCCGAGCTCGTGGGTGATGAGATGTTCGTACACGCCAGGCTGAAGATCACTCACAGCCGGCACTATATGACCTGGCAGTGACGAAGCGGGTTCGTTCGTGCCAACCGCTCGTTCCCACCCATGTACGCCGCCGGGCGGCGATCAAGATCGACAATACATACGTTTTCTTGACGCCATGATCACGGGAAATACGTTCCGGCGTCAGTAGGGTGCTTTACGTATTTGTGCGTGTTTGGTATGGAGGTGACCGGGTTGGCCGTGTCGGCACAGCCAGTGACGACCAGGGAACGGCCGCTGCGGACCTGGCTGCTGGACGGGCTCCAGCAGAAGGACATGAAGGCCGTCGGGCCGCACGGGCCCGAGGCTCCGCACAAGCAGCACTCGTGGTGGCAGGTCATGTGCCTCACGGGCGTCGACTACTTCTCCACCCTGGGCTACCAGCCGGGCATCGCCGCGCTGGCCGCCGGCGCCCTGTCTCCGATCGCCACCGTCCTGCTCGTTCTGCTGACCCTCTTCGGGGCGCTGCCGATCTACCGCCGGGTGGCCGCCGAGAGTCCGCACGGGCAGGGCTCCATCGCGATGCTGGAGAAACTGGCGCCGCAGTGGTGGGGAAAGCTGTTCGTGCTGGTCCTCCTGGGGTTCGCGGCCACCGACTTCGTCATCACCATCACGCTGTCGGCCGCCGACGCGACGGCTCACATCCTGGAGAACCCGTTCGTTCCGGACGCCCTCGCCGGGCAGCAGGTCCTCGTCACGCTGGTGCTCGTGGCCCTTCTCGGTGGCGTGTTCCTGAAGGGGTTCAGCGAGGCCATCGGCATCGCCGTCCTGCTGGTGGGCGTCTATCTCGGGCTCAACGCGATCGTGGTCGTGGTGTCGCTGTTGCAGGTGCTTGAGCAGCCGGATCTGGTCGTGAGCTGGGAGCGGGTGCTGACCACCGACCACAGCAGCCCGATCGCCATGATCGCCGTTTCGCTGCTGGTGATGCCCAAGCTCGCGCTCGGCATGTCCGGATTCGAGACCGGCGTCGCGGTGATGCCGCTGGTCAAGGGCAACCTGACCGGGCGGATCAAGGGCACCAAGCGGCTGCTGACCGTCGCCGCGCTGATCATGAGCGTCTTCCTGATCTTCAGTAGCTTCGTCACCACCGTGCTGATCCCGGAGAAGGAGTTCGAGGAGGGCGGCAAGGCCGGCGGCCGGGCGCTGGCCTACCTGGCCCACGGATACCTCGGGGACTGGTTCGGAACGCTCTACGACGTCAGCACGATCGCCATCCTGTGGTTCGCGGGGGCCTCGGCGATGGCCGGCCTGATCAACCTCGTGCCGCGTTACCTTCCCCGGTACGGCATGGCGCCGGACTGGACGCGGGCGGTGCGCCCGCTGGTGCTGGTCTTCACGCTGATCTCCTTCGCCATCACGATCATCTTCGATGCCGACGTCGACGCCCAGGGCGGCGCGTACGCCACGGGCGTGCTGGTGCTGTTCATGTCGGCCAATGTCGCGGTGGCCATAGCGGCGCGCCGGGCGGGGCAGCGCGGGCTGTTCGCCGCGTTCGTCGCGATCGGCGTGGTCCTCGCGTACACGCTGGTGGCCAACGTGATCGAGCGGCCGGACGGCGTGAAGATCGCTTCGTTCTTCATCATCGCGATCATCGTGACGTCGCTGGTCTCGCGTGCCACCCGCTCCACCGAGCTGCGGGTCACCGAGGTCCATCTGGATGCCCTCGCCGAGCAGTTCGTGGTCGAGGCGTGCGGCGAGATTCATCTGATCGCCAACGAGCCGCACGAACGCGACCAGGCCGAGTACAACGACAAGCGCCGCGAGCAGTGGCTGAACCACCGCCTGCGCAGCTCCGAGCCGATCCTGTTCGTCGAGGTGACGGTGCCGGATGCGTCTGAGTTCGAGACCGAGCTACGGGTCCGGGGCGAGGAGCGGTACGGCCACAAGATCCTGCAGATCGAAAGCTCGACGGTGCCGAACGCGCTCGCGGCGCTCCTGCTGTATCTCAGGGACCGCACCGGCCAGGTGCCGCACATCTACTTCCATTGGGCCGAGGGCAATCCGATCGTCGCCATGCTGCGCTATCTGATGTTCGGCGGGGGCGACGTGCCGCCGCTGACTCGTGAGGTGCTCCGCAAGGCCGAGAACGACGTCGAACGGCGCCCCCACGTCCACGTAGGATGACGCTTCGCTCCTCCTCGTGGAGTGATCCGCGACCGGATGTGCTGAAGACCGGAACGGCGACGGGTGCGAATGGGGCGCCACGTAGGGATCGCGTCAACATTCGTCCGGGGGGCGTAAGGAAGCCGTCAAGGCACATAAAAAGCCCCAAATCTCACGATTGGCTTGTGCTGGAGCCGGCCGCCCTGGCTGCTCCGGAACGTTGTCCGGAATCTGAGGAGTGGGGATGGCTGACGTCATCTTCGTCGCCCTGACGATCGCGATTTTCGCGATCCTGGGGCTAGTCGTGAGAGCGGTGGAACGTCTGTGAGCCAGCGAGCCTACAGGCACGGCGCGCGTAGTGAAGTGTCGCATCGCGTGCCTTCGCCCCGGCCTGATTTCAGGCCCAACAGGGGGGAGAGGTCATGAGCGCCGTCAACGCCACCGGTCTGGTGGTGGCCGTCGCGCTGGTGATCTTCATGGTCGCCGCCCTTCTCTTCCCGGAGCGCTTCTAGATGAGTACGACCACCGCCGGGATCCTTTTCGCCGGGTCCCTCATCGTCGCCCTCGCGCTGGCCTACCGGCCGTTCGGCGACTACATGTACCGGGTCTACGCGGGCTCGAAGCACCTTGCCGTCGAGCGGGTGATCTACCGCCTGATCGGGGTCCGACCGGACTCCGAGCAGAGGTGGAGCGTCTACGCGCGCAGTGTTCTGGCGTTCTCCGCCGTCTCGGTGCTCTTCCTGTACGGCTTCCAGCGGCTGCAGGACAAGCTCTTCCTGAGCCTCGGCATGGCGCCGGTCACCGATCACATCGCGTGGAACACGGCCGTCAGCTTCGTCACCAACACCAACTGGCAGGCCTACTCGGGCGAGTCCACGATGGGCATCCTCGTCCAGATGGCCGGCCTCGCCGTACAGAACTTCGCGTCGGCCGCGGTCGGCATGGCGGTCGCGATCGCGCTGGTGCGCGGCTTCGCGCGCCGGAAGACCGACGAGCTCGGCAACTTCTGGGTGGATCTCATCCGTGGCGTCGTCCGCATCCTGCTGCCGATCGCCGTCGTCGGCGCGGTGGTGCTGGTGGCGGGCGGCCTCGTCCAGAACTTCTCCGACTATCACACCGTGACCACGCTGACCGGCGGCCACCAGACGATCACCGGCGGGCCGGTGGCCAGCCAGGAGGTCATCAAGGAGTTCGGCACCAACGGCGGCGGATACGCCAACGTCAACTCGGCGCACCCGTTCGAGAACGGCACCGCCTGGACCAACTGGTTGGAGATCTTCCTGCTCCTGGTGATCCCGTTCGCGCTGCCTCGCACCTTCGGCCGCATCGTTGGAGACGACCGGCAGGGCTACGCGATCGTGGCCGTGATGGCCACGCTGGCCGTCGCGAGCATCGCGATCACCACCGGGCTGGAGCTGGCCCACAACGGCACCGTGCCGCAGGCCGTCGGCGCCGCGATGGAGGGCAAGGACGTCCGGTTCGGAGTCGCCAACTCCGGAACATTCGCCGCGGCGACCACGCTGACCTCGACCGGAGCCGTGAACTCGTTCCACGACTCCTACACCGCGCTCGGCGGCGGCATGCTGCTGTTCAACATGATGCTGGGCGAGGTCGCGCCGGGCGGCACCGGCTCCGGCCTGTACGGCATGCTCGTCCTGGCCGTGATCACCGTCTTCGTCGCGGGCCTCATGGTCGGCCGCACGCCTGAGTATCTGGGCAAGAAGATCGGCTCCCGCGAGATCAAGCTCGCGTCGCTGTACTTCCTGGTCACGCCGGTGCTCGTGCTGGTCGGCACCGCCCTGGCGATGGGTTCCGCCGAGCAGCGCGCGAGCATGCTGAACAGCGGGGCGCACGGCCTGTCCGAGGTGCTCTACGCCTTCACCTCGGCGTCGAACAACAACGGCTCGGCTTTCGCCGGCATCACGGTGAACACCCCCTGGTACGACGTCGCGCTCGGCCTGGCGATGGTCCTCGGCCGGTTCCTGCCGATGGTGTTCGTCCTGGCCCTGGCGGGTTCGCTGGCCGGGCAGGCGCCGGTGCCGGCGTCGGCGGGCACCCTGCCCACGTACCGGCCGCAGTTCGTCGGCATGGTCGTCGGCGTCACCGTGATCCTCGTCGCCCTCACGTTCCTCCCCGCGCTGGCGCTCGGGCCGCTGGCAGAAGGAATCCAGTGATGACCACACAGGTGTTGGAAGCGCCGGGCGAATCCCGGCCCCCGGTCCCGCAGAAGCCCAAGAACGGCCGCGTGCAAGGTGGCCTTCTCGACCCGAAGCAATTGATCAAGTCACTGCCGGACGCCCTGCGCAAGCTGAACCCGGCCACGTTGTGGCGCAACCCGGTCATGCTGATCGTCGAGGTCGGCGCGGTGTTCACCACCGTTCTGGCGATCATGGACCCGTCGTTCTTCGCCTGGGCGATCGTGGTCTGGCTCTGGCTGACCGTGGTCTTCGCCAATCTGGCCGAGGCCGTGGCGGAGGGGCGGGGCAAGGCGCAGGCCGCCACCCTGCGCGCGGCCAAGCGCGACACCACGGCCCGCCGCCTCAAGAGCAAGGACGATCCGGATCGGTGGGATCTCGTGGGCGCCCCGGAGCTCCAACAGGGCGACTACGTCATCGTCGAGGCGGGAGAGGTCATCCCAGGTGACGGCGACGTTGTCGAGGGCATCGCGTCCGTGGACGAGTCGGCGATCACCGGCGAGTCCGCGCCCGTCATCCGGGAGTCGGGCGGCGACCGGTCGGCGGTGACCGGGGGCACCAAGGTGCTCTCCGACCGGATCATCGTCCAGATCACCCAGAAGCCGGGGGAGAGCTTCATCGACCGGATGATCGCCCTGGTAGAGGGGGCCAACCGGCAGAAGACGCCCAACGAGATCGCCCTCAACATCCTGCTGGCCGCGCTCACGATCATCTTCCTGGTCGCGACCGCCACCATGCAGCCGCTGGCGATCTTCGCCAAGGCGCAGAATCCCGGCGTCGCCGACTCGGTCGCGCTGACCGGCGACGGCGTCACCGGCATCGTGCTGGTCTCGCTGGTCGTCTGCCTGATCCCGACGACGATCGGCGCGCTGCTGTCGGCCATCGGCATCGCCGGCATGGACCGTCTCGTGCAGCGCAACGTCCTGGCGATGAGCGGTCGCGCGGTCGAGGCGGCGGGCGACGTCAGCACGCTGCTGCTCGACAAGACCGGCACCATCACGCTGGGCAACCGGCAGGCCTCGGAGTTCGTGCCCGCCACCGGGATCGCCGAAGACGACCTGGCGGCGGCGGCCCAGCTGGCCAGTCTCGCGGACGAGACCCCCGAGGGGCGCTCGATCGTCGTCTACGCCAAGCAGCAATACGGCCTGCGCGAGCGGCAGCCCGGTGAACTGGCCCACGCCGAGTGGATCGCCTTCACGGCGCAGACCCGGATGTCGGGTGTGAACGTGGACGGCCGTCAGGTCCGCAAGGGCGCGGCCACCGCGGTCATGAAGTGGGTCCGTGACAACGGCGGCCACCCCACCGACGAGGTCGGGCACCTGGTCGACGGGATCTCCGCCTCCGGCGGCACACCGCTGGTGGTCGGCGAGGTCGCCGACGGCAAGGCGCATGTGCTGGGAGTCATCCACCTCAAGGACATCGTCAAGTCGGGCATGCGTGAGCGGTTCGACGAGATGCGCCGGATGGGCATCCGGACCGTCATGATCACCGGCGACAACCCGCTGACCGCCAAGGCCATCGCGGACGAGGCGGGCGTGGACGACTTCCTCGCCGAGGCGACTCCCGAGGACAAGCTCACCCTGATCAGGAAGGAGCAGGAGGGCGGCCGGCTGGTCGCCATGACCGGCGACGGCACCAACGACGCGCCCGCGCTCGCGCAGGCCGACGTCGGTGTGGCCATGAACACCGGCACGTCGGCCGCCAAGGAGGCCGGCAACATGGTCGACCTCGACTCGAACCCGACCAAGCTCATCGAGATCGTCGAGATCGGCAAGCAGCTGCTCATCACCCGAGGCGCGCTGACGACCTTCTCGATCGCCAACGACATCGCCAAGTACTTCGCGATCATTCCCGCGATGTTCGCGGCGGTGTACCCGGGCCTGGACGCGCTGAACATCATGCGCCTGGCCAGCCCGCAGTCGGCGATCCTCTCGGCGGTCGTCTTCAACGCCCTGGTGATCATCGCGTTGATCCCGCTGGCGTTGCGGGGGGTGCGATACCGGCCGTCGAGCGCGTCGAAGCTGCTCAGCCGCAACCTCTATGTCTACGGCCTGGGCGGCATCGTCGTGCCGTTCATCGGGATCAAGCTCATCGACCTTCTCATCCAGTTCCTCCCGGGGATGTCATGAACCGCCTGCCCAGCTGGATCCGCCAGCATCTCGCCGCACTCCGGGCCCTGCTCGTGCTGACCGTGGTGACCGGTGTCATCTATCCGCTGGTGGTCACCGGAGTCGCCCAGGCCCTGTTCAACGACAAGGCCAACGGCTCATCCGCCACAACGGCCGACGGCAAGGTCGTCGGAAGCCGCATCATCGGCCAGTTCTTCACCGACGCCGAAGGCAAACCGGTCTCGAAGTACTTCCAGAGCCGGCCGTCGGCCGCCGGCGCCGGCTACGATCCGACCTCGACCGCCGCGAGCAACCTGGGCCCGGAGGACGTCCTGGACGTCCTCGCGGTACCCGGTGCCAAGGACGACAAGGGCGACCCCGACACCGGCAAGCAGAGCCTCCTCACCCAGGTCTGCGCCCGGAGCAAGGCCGTGGGCGAGTTGGAGGGGGTCAGCGGTGCCAGGCCGTACTGCACCGCGGACGGCGTCGGTGCGGTGCTGAAGGTCTTCCCGGCCATCGGAACGCCGACCCGGGTGGTCAGCGTCAACCAGGCCTGCCCGGCCGCCCCGTTCGTCGCCGATTATCAGGGCCTGGAAGTCGAGTGCGGCAAGCCCGGCGGGGACTACTCGGCCGGCCGTACCGTCCCTGTCAGAAGGGACGCCAGGGCTGTGGTGCCCGCCGACGCGGTCACCGCCAGCGCCTCCGGTCTCGACCCGCACATCTCGGTCGCCTACGCCGACCTTCAGGCTGCCCGCGTCGCCAGGGAGCGGGGCATCGGCGTCGACCGGGTCAAGGCTCTGATCAAGGAGTACACCACAGGCCGCGCTCTGGGCTTCATGGGTGATCCGGCAGTCAACGTGCTGGAACTCAATCTGGCGCTCGACAGGGGGTGAACATGCCGTGAGCTGCGAGGGACGAGCGGTCCGCGGGCGCTTCAGGAGTGGAGCGGCCAGTGCGTATGAGGCGGGCCGCGGGGGACGTGCGGTCCGCGGGCGCTTCAGGAGCGGAGCGACCGATGCCTAGGGCTCGCGGGCGGCTCCGGGTCTATCTCGGCGCCGCTCCCGGCGTCGGCAAGACCTTCGCGATGCTCGGCGAAGGCCGCCGTGGGATGGACCGCGGCAAGGACGTTGTCGTGGGTCTCGTCGAGACCCACGGCCGCT
>JBIOWF010000347.1:0-11025 GCA_044868295.1 Microtetraspora sp.
CCGTGGAGGGGCACCCGCGAAAACGGCGGGAAAGGCGACCGATGCCTGATCACATCCTCCAGATGCGGGGGATCACCAAGGAGTTTCCCGGAGTCCGGGCACTCGACGACGTCAATCTGCAGGTGGAGCGCGGGACCGTGCACGCCCTCGTGGGCGAGAACGGGGCCGGCAAGTCGACCCTGATGAAGGTGCTCAGCGGGGTTTATCCGCACGGCACCTACGACGGGGAGATCCTCCTCGACTCGGCTCCCTGCGCTTTCAAGGGGCTGAGGCAGAGCGAAGCCGCGGGCATCGTCATCATCCACCAGGAGCTCGCCCTCGTTCCGGGGCTGTCCATCGCCGAGAACGTCTTCCTCGGCAACGAACGGGCCGGTCGCGGAGTGATCGACTGGCACGAGACCACGGTCGAGACCGTGCGGCTCATGGAGAAGGTCGGCCTGCGGGAGGACCCCGGCGCGCTGGTGAGAGGCATCGGCGTCGGCAAGCAGCAGCTCGTCGAGATCGCCAAGGCGCTGGCCAAGGACGTCAAGCTGCTCATCCTCGACGAGCCCACGGCGGCGCTCAACGAGGCGGACAGCGAGAACCTGCTGCAGCTCCTCCGGGACCTGCGCGACCACGGGATCACCTCGATCCTCATCTCGCACAAGCTCAACGAGGTGATGGCGGTCGCCGACTCGATCACCATCCTGCGGGACGGAAGGACCATCGAGACCCTTCGCGCCGGCGAGGGGGTGGACGAGGACCGCATCATCAAGGGCATGGTCGGGCGCGATCTCGACCACCGCTATCCGCCCCGCACCCCCGAGATCGGCGACGTGCTCTTCGAGATCTCCGGCTGGAACGTCTTCCACCCGACCATGCCGGACCGGCAGGTCGTCCGCGACGCCGACCTCGTAGTACGGCGGGGCGAGATCGTCGGAGTCGCGGGCCTCATGGGGGCCGGCCGTACCGAGCTGGCGATGAGCGTCTTCGGCCACGCCTACGGCACGAAGATCACCGGCACGCTCCGCAAGGAAGGGCGGGAGCTCCACCTGTCCTCGGTGAGTGACGCGATCGCCGCGGGTCTGGCGTACGTCACGGAGGACCGTAAGGAGCTCGGTCTGCTCCTCGACGAGGACATCCGGCGCAACGTGACACTGGCCAACCTGGGCCGGGTGGCGAGCCGATCGGTGATCGACCTCAACAAGGAGATCGCCGAGGCGGAGGGCTACGTGAAGCGGTTGCGTATCAAGGCGCCCGGCGTCTTCGCCAAGACCGGCAACCTCAGCGGCGGCAACCAGCAGAAGGTCGTGCTGAGCAAGTGGATGTTCACCGATCCCGACGTGCTCATCCTGGACGAGCCCACGCGGGGGATCGACGTGGGCGCGAAGTACGAAATCTATTCGATCATCCAGCAGCTGGCCGCCGAGGGTAAGGGCGTGCTGCTGATCTCCTCCGAGCTGCCCGAACTTCTCGGCATGTGCGACCGGATCTACGTCATGAGCCAGGGCCGCGTCACGGGAGAGCTAGAACGAAATGAAGCGACACAGGAGGCCGTCATGAGGCTGATGACCAACACTGCGGCGGTGGCACGGTGACCATCCTCGACAAGCAGCCGGCCACCGCGCCCGCGACGCCCCCGGGGGCGACGTCCACGGGCCCGCGGCTGAGCGGCAACATGCGGCAGTACGGGATGATCTCGGCCCTGGTCGCGATCGTGGTGCTGTTCGAGATCCTCACTGACGGGATCCTGCTCAAACCGCTGAACGTCACCAACCTCATCATGCAGAACGGCTACGTGCTGGTGCTCGCCATCGGCATGATGCTGGTGATCATCAACCGTCAGATCGACCTGTCCGTGGGTTCCGTGGCGGCCTTCGTCGGCGCCATCACCGGGGTGGCGATCGTCAACTGGAGCCTCCCGTGGCCGCTGGTCGTCGCGGTCGCGCTGCTGATGGGCGGGCTGATCGGGGCCTTCCAGGGATTCTGGGTCGCCTACGCCCGCATTCCGTCGTTCATCGTCACCCTCGGCGGCATGCTGCTGTTCCGCGGGCTGAGCATGGTGGTCCTGGAGGGGCAGTCGCTCGCCCCGTTCCCCACGGGCTTCCGCCAGCTCGGCTCGGGCTTCATCCCGGAGATCGGGGGAGGCGACCTGCACCTGCTGACGATCGTGCTGGGTCTCGCCGGAGCCGCCGTCATCGTCTGGAACGACTGGCGATCCCGCTCCCGGCGGCTCAGCTATGGCCTGAGCGTGCCGGACCTGCGCTGGTTCGCGCTCAAGGCCGTGGCCATCACGGCCGTCATCTGCGGCTTCGCCTGGATCCTCGCCGTCTACCAGGGACTGCCGATCGTCGGCCTCCTGGTCATCGCCCTGACCGTCATCTACTCGTTCATCACGGCCAACACCGTCATGGGCCGGCACATCTACGCGGTCGGCGGCAACGAGCGCGCGGCCGAGCTGTCGGGCATCGCGACGAAGAAGACCACCTTCTGGGTGTTCGTCAACATGGGCATGCTGGCGGCCCTCGCCGGGCTGCTCTTCGCGGCCAGGTTGAACGCGGCCACTCCCAAGGCCGGCGTCAACTTCGAGCTCGACGCGATCGCCGCCGCGTTCATCGGCGGCGCGTCCGCGTCGGGTGGCGTGGGCACGGTCGTGGGGGCCATCGTCGGTGGCCTGGTGATGGGCGTCATGAACAACGGCATGTCGCTGCTCGGCCTCGGCGTCGACTGGCAGCAGGCCATCAAGGGCGGAGTCCTGATGCTCGCGGTGGCCTTCGACGTCTACAACAAGAACAAGTCGAAGTAAGGAACAGGTGAGCCGGTGACGGCTCACCTCTTCCGGCCCTGTTTTGTTAGCGCAATCACAAACAAATGCTAGGTTGAACATGATCGAACTTCGACAGGAACTCGCCGACCTGCACCGCATGCTCGTCACGTCCGAGCTCGTGGTGTGGACGGCCGGGAACGTGTCCGCCCGCGTCCCGGGCGAGGACCTTCTGTTGATCAAGCCGAGCGGCGTGCCGTACGAGGACCTGACGCCCGAGTCGATGGTCCTGTGCGACCTGTACGGCAAGCCGGTCGAGGACGACGGGCTCAAGCCGTCGAGTGACGTCTACGCGCACGCCTACGTCTACCGCCACCGGCCAGACGTCGCCGGTGTGGTGCACACCCACTCGACGTACGCGACGGCGTGGGCGGCGCGGGCCGAGCCCATCCCGTGCGTGCTCACCGCCATGGCCGACGAGTTCGGCGGCGAGATCCCGGTCGGGCCGTTCGCGCTGATCGGCGGCGACGACATCGGCCGGGGCATCGTGGAAACCCTCGAAGGCCACCGCTCGCCCGCCGTGCTCATGCGCAGTCACGGTGTCTTCACGATCGGCGGCTCGGCCCGGTCCGCCGTGAAGGCGGCGGTGATGTGCGAGGACGTGGCCCGCACCGTCCACATGGCCCGCCAGCTCGGCCAGCCGGTCGCCATTCCGGCCGGAGCCGTCGACCAGCTCTACGACCGGTACCGGAACGTCTACGGACAGTGACACCCCCCACAGCACAGGAGTACGCATGTTCAAGAAGTTGACCACGGCCGTGGCCGTCGGCTTACTCGGCTCCGTCCTGGCCGCCTGCGGCGGTGGTGGCGGCACGAGCGCGAGTGGCGGCAGCGGCTCGGGCAAGCTCACCCTCGGCTTCTCGTAGGTCGGCTCCGAGAGCGGCTGGCGCGCCGCGAACACCGCGTCGATCCAGGAGTCGGCGAAGACCGCCGGCCTCGACCTGAAGTTCTCCGACGCCCAGCAGAAGCAGGAGAACCAGATCGCCGCCATCCGCTCGTACATCCAGCAGAAGGTGAACGTCATCGCCTTCTCCCCGGTGGTCGTGACCGGATGGGACGCCGTGCTGAAGGAGGCGCAGACCGCCAAGATCCCGGTCGTGCTGACCGACCGCGCCGTCGACTCCGACCCCTCGCTGTACGTGTCGTTCATCGGCTCCGACTTCGTCAAGGAGGGCGAGGAGATCGGCAAGTGGGTCGTCGACCAGTACAAGGACGCGACCGGCCCGGTGAACATCGTGCAGCTGGAAGGAACGGTCGGCTCCGCTCCGGCGATCGACCGGAAGAAGGGCTTCGAGGACGTCATCAAGTCCAACCCGAACCTGAAGGTGATCGCCTCGTAGAGCGGCGACTTCACCCGCGCCAAGGGCAAGGAGGTCATGCAGGCGATCCTGAAGGCACGTCGCTCACCGGCGGCCGGTTCTCGCTGAGCGGCACGGTGCTCGGCGCGCTGATCATCCAGACGCTGTCCACCACGATCTACACCACCGGCGTCCCGCCGCAGACGACTCTCGTCTTCAAGGCGATCGTGGTGACGATCGTCTGCCTCATCCAGTCGCCGGCCTTCCGCGCCAAGGTCTTCCGGCGCCGCTCCACGCTCCCGCCCGCTCCGCCTCCCCCGCCCGTGGCGGCACCGGCAGACCTGGAGGTCTCCGCATGACCACCCTGCTCGCGAACGGGAACCGCCTCGGCGTCCGGCGTGAGTACCTGCCGGTCCTGGTGACGCTCGGCCTGTTCCTCGCGCTCTTCGCGACCGGCTCGATCCTCTACCCGGCGTTCGGGTCCGGCCAGGTCTTCCTCGACCTGTTCATCGACAACGGCTTCCCGCTCGTGCTCGTGGTCGGCGCCGGCCTCGGGTTCCTGATGGGATACGTCATCCACCACTTCGAGATCCAGCCGTTCATCGCGACGCTGGCCGGGATATTCCTCGCCCGGGGCCTGTGCTTCGTGATCAGCATCGACCAGATCTCGGTCAAGAACCCGTTCTTCACCGAATGGGCGCATACCCCGATCATGCTCCCGGCGGACATGCACCTCATGCCGAGCGCGGTCATCGCGATGGCCGTACTCGCCGCGGCGTTCTGGTCGCTCCACTACACGCGGTTCGGGCGGTCCGTCTACGCCATCGGCGGCAACCCGCAGTCCGCGCTGCTGATGGGCCTCCCGGTCGCCCGGACCAGGATCGGCGCCTACATGGTCAGCGGCACCTGCTCCGCCCTCGGCGGTGTGCTCTTCGCCTTCTACACGATCTCCGCGAGCGGCCTGCACGCGGTGGGCATGGAACTGGACGCCATCGCCGCGGTGGTGATCGGCGGCACACTGCTCACCGGCGGCTCCGGCTATGTGGTGGGCACGGTTCTGGGCGCCCTGCTCCTGGGTGCCATCCAGACCGTCATCCGGTTCCAGGGAACGCTCAGCTCCTGGTGGACGCGGATCGCGATCGGCGCGCTGCTGTTCGCCTTCATCCTGCTGCAGCGCACGATCGGAGCCCGCAAGAAGCGCTGACCGAGCCTGTCGGCGATCTCGGAAAACGGGCTGCCCCGGCCTGTCGGCGATCTCGGCAGCCTGGCTGCTCCGCGCCGGGTCCTATCGGCGAGACGCCTGGCGACGCCGACGCCCGCCCTGCGTGGTGGCGGATGGCGCGCAGACCGGTCGCGTCTCGCCGTCGGACGGCCACATGACCGGTTTCGGCGCGATCATCAGGCCGAACGCGCTGACCGCGAGCGCCGCCACGACGTACAGCGAGATCGCGATCGTGCTGCCGAACCGGTTGAGCAGGACGACGGAGACGATCGGCGCGATGGCCCCGCTGACCACTCCGGCCAGTTGCGAGGCCAGCGACGTGCCGCTGTAGCGGACCCTGGCGGTGAACATCTCGGCGAAGAACGCGGCCTGCGGGCCCCACATCGCCGCGTGCGTGAGCAGCGCCACGCTGACGGCGAGCGCGATGACGGGGAACGATCCGGTGTCCAGGAGCGGGAAGAAGGCGAAGATCCAGACGGCCGCGCCGATCACACCCGCGAGATAGACAGGGCGTCGCCCGATCCGGTCGGAGAGCGCGCCGAAAAGCGGGATCAGCAGCAACTGGGCGGCCGAGGCGATGAAAACGGCGTTCACGCCGACGTCTCGTGTCATGCCGACGGGGCCCGTGAGGTAGGTGAGCAGGTAAAGCGTGAAGACGTAGAAGGCGATGTCCACGCCGACCCGGGCGCAGAATATGGAGCAGAGCGCGCGCGGGTGGGTCCGGACCACCTCAAGCAGCGGAATCCGCGGCTGCGTCCGGGCCGGGCTTTCGGTGAAAAGCGGCGACTCCGCCATGGTCATCCGGATCCAGAGCCCCACCAGCGCGAGCACCCCGGACAACAGGAACGGCAGCCGCCAGCCCCAGATCATGAAGGCGGAGTCGGACAGCAGCAGATCGCCCAGCCCGAGCGCGCCCGCGGCGAGCAGGCTGCCGGCGGGCACGCCGACCTGCGGCCAACTGGCGCTCAACCCGCGCCGGCCGGGATCGCCGTGCTCGATCGCCATGAGCACCGCACCGCTCCACTCGCCGCCCAGGCTGAGCCCCTGCACGAAACGCAGCACGACCAGCAGCACCGGCGCGGCCACACCCATGCTGGCGTAGGTCGGGAGCAGGCCGATCAGGAACGTCCCCATGCCCATCAGGAGCAGGGTGACCGCGAGCACGTTCTTGCGGCCCACTCGATCGCCGAAGTGCCCGAACAGCACCGCGCCGATCGGGCGGGCGATGAATCCGACCCCGTAGGTCGCGAAGGCGAGCATCGTCCCGGCCAGCGGCTCGGCCTCGGGAAAGAACGCGGATCCGAAGACAAGGGCGGCGGCGGTGCCGTACAGGAAGAAGTCGTACCACTCCAGGGACGTGCCGAGCAGGGTCGCGACGATCACTCGGCGCGGCTGGCGTCCGGCCATCATTCACATCCTTCTAACTGGGGGATGTGGATATCAAGGTTCAGACCGGTGCCGCCGAACCACTTGGTCATCAGCGCCTTCGCGGTGCCGTCCTGGTACATGTCGGTGATCGCCCGGTTGAGCGCCTCGCAGCCGTCCAGATCTCCCTTCCTGATCCCGACGCCTGAGCGTCCCTCGTCGAAGGTGGCGCGGAGGAGCCGCATGCCGCCATACGCTCGCGCGGCGAGACCGGCCAGGATCACGTCATTGGTGGTGATCGCGTCCACCCGCCCGTCCCGCAGCATGGCCGCGCACTCGCGGTAGTCCGCGGCGGCGACCTTCTTGGCGTCGACCCCCCGTTGTTCGGTCACGGTCTTCGACGCGTCGGACCCCGTCACCGCGCAGATCGCGCGCCCGCTCAGGTCGTAGACGCTATGGATGTCCCGTTCGCCGGATCGGACCAGGATGTCCTGATACGAAACCAGGTACGGCCCCGCGTAGGAGATCCTGGTCTTACGCTCCTGGGTGATGGAGAACTGGCTGATGACCAGATCCGCCTTCCCCGACAACAGGAATGGTTCGCGGTCGGCCGCGAGCGCCGGCACGAAGTCGACCTGTGCGCCGAGCCTGCCGGCGAGGTACCGCGCCACGTCGATCTCGAATCCCTGGAAGGTGCCGTTGGGAAGGCGCAGGCCGATCCCGGGCAGATCCGGGCGGACCCCGATCACCAGGCGCTTCTTCCCGACTATCGACTCGGGCTCGGCCGGGCCGCAGGCGCCCAGGACCAGGACGGCCGCCGCGACCGCCGCCGGTAGCATCCGCATTGCTCCCCCTTCAGCGATACTCGTTGAGACGTGGCAACACCCCGGCGACGATCAGGACGGCCGTCGAGATCATCGCCACGGGAAGCAGGAAGAACAGCCCGGCCAGCGCCGCCTCTCCGTTGCCCACGGCTCGGTCGAAGACCGTCCTGCTCCGGTCGGACAGCATCACCAGCGTCGCGTCGTACCTGCTGAACTCGTCGCGCAGCGTCCCCAACATGTAGGCGACGGCCTCGCCGTCCCGGGCGACGGCGGTCAACTCGCGTAGTCTTCGGTCGCCCTGCTGGAGCCCGTTGTAATTGGCCAGCGCCCCGAGAACGATGGAGTCAGGTTGACCGCGCGGGCTCTGCCTGCTCAGCTCGGTGCCCAGGAAGCCCAGAGTGGGCGTGCCGCGAGGATAGGCGTGGACCGCCTCCGCCACCTTGGCGTGATAGACGTTGACGTTGGCCGCCTCGGCGTAGAGAACCGACTGCGCCTTGTCCAGATAGACGCTCTCGTACGTGTCGGCGCGGCCCGGATCGAGCAGGTAACGGGTCTGGTCCGCGTGCATGCTGTTGCTGATCGCGCGGGCCCTGGCCAGGGTCAGCACCGAGTCGAAGCCGTCCCGTTTGGCGGAAAGCAGGGCGTCGGCCTCCCGGTCGAGGACCGTGAGCCCGGCGAACGCGTAAATGCCGGCAATGGCCGTCGCGACCAGCAGCGACGGGCTGAGCACCCGGCGGAAGCGCCGAGCCAGGAAGACCTGCAGCCAGAGCAGGCAACCCAGGGCCAGCACGCTGCTGATGACCACCACGCTTCCGCCGGCGGACAGCGACGAGAGGGTGTCGTCGGAGCTGCGCCGCACGATCGTGCTGCTCTCCAGCGTGAGGTTGTACGCCTGCGGCAGCAACTGCGTCCGCATCAGGTCGGTGGCCTGGCGGTACATCGCGAGAACGCGCTGCGGCGGAGGCCCGGGCGCGTACCGGGCCTGGCCGCCGAGCAGCAGCGCCTGGGAGGCCAGCCGCTCGTAGCGGCCCAGCCCGTCCAGCACATCCTGAATCGTCTGTCGCCCGGCGACGTCGTCCCCGGCCAGTTCGGAGGCCTGGAGCAGGGCCCGGCCGGCTTCGCCGCGGCGCTGGTCGTAGCGCTGGAGCGCTTTGCGCCGCTGTTCGCCGTACTCTCCGGACAGGAGCAGCGCGGTGGCGACCTGGCCGTCCATGTCACTGAGCGCGAAGTACAGGTCGGCGGTAGCCACCACCTGCGGTCCTGCGGTCCGGCCGGTGACGTCGAGTCCGGAGCGTGCGGACGCGGTGGTGATCGCGAGCGCGGCGAACAGCAGGGCGAGTGCGGCCACGGTGATGCCGCTGATGACGCGGATCCTCCCGGGGATCGCGCTCCCCGGAGCGCCACGCTCCACACTCAACGCTTCGGGGATCGCACTCCCGGGAGCGGCACGCGCCGTGCTCACCGCTTCGGGGATCGCACTCACCAGAGCGGTACGCGCCACGCTCACCGCGGCACCTCGTCTCCGGCGGCGGCGACTCTCTCGTTCCCGGCACGCAGCCTGATGGTGGTCCACGCGCCCAGATGGATACAGTCGCCGTCGCCGAGGCGGAAGGGGACGTTGATCGGGACAGGCGTGCCGTTGAGACGCGTGCCGTTGGCGGAGCCGGGATCCAGCAGCGTCCAGGAACCGTCGGACTGCGCGAGCAGGACCGCGTGCAGGTGGGAGACTCCCGGATCCTCGGGAGGCCCCGCCAGGTCGATCTCCGGTTGGAGATTCCGCAGGCGGCTCCTGCGCCCGATGCGCACCTGCGTGTCCGCCAGGGCGAAAGACCGTTGCGGGCAGTATGGCGGGAAGACGACCTTCGCCGCGTCCGGCCCGCCGTGGGCGATCACCTTGTCGTAATAGGCTCGGTCCGCACCGGTCACCGCCTCCCATCGGGGACGCATGGCCGTAGCGCCCGATGGTTCCGCGATCGTGCGCTGACCGCGGAGATCGGCGGTCCTGGGAGAGGGGACGAGCGACAGGCCCCCGCGCAGGCCGGCCCCCGGTCCGCCCTCGACGAAGTCGTAGCCGTCGATCTCGCAGAAACGCCCACCACGCGGAGTCCGGCAGACCGGGCAGGGCTGAAGCATCCGGCTGCCACAGGTGTCGCAGTAATCCTCATCCCCTGAGGGGTGCCCGAGAGGGCAGGTCGCCATGGCTGGATCTCCGCTCAGCTCTTCGTGGTCGTGGCGTCGTCGCCTTCCCCGCCGGAAACCCGGCCGGAAGCTACGCCGGAAACCCGGCTGGACGCAACGCCGTAAATCTGGCCGGAAACCGTGAGGTTCGTGGTTTCCGCACCTCCGGCGTACGTGCTCATGCGGGTGGTCCGGTCCGTTTCGGTGTCCAGCGCGATCTCGTCGGCCCTGGCGACGCCCTGTCGCAGCCGTGCCGTACCGGTGCCCGGGTCGACCTCGACCATCTTGTCGAGCAGCCGGGCGGTCTCCTGGCGCCCGGACTCCCCGGCCAGCCGCAGAGCGAGTGCCAGTCGCGCGGTGGCCGTGCCCAGATCTCCCCGCGCACGGGCGCTCAGCCCTTCCTGGATGAGCTGGTTCAGCTCGGCCTGACCGGTGTAGTGCGCCACCCTCGCGCTGATCCGGGTGGACAGCATGAGGTCATCGGTCCACTGGGCCAGGACGTTGCCGCTGGCGACGACCTCGCCGGTGTCGGGCAGGACGAGCTTGACCCAGGCGGCTCTGATCTCCTGGCCGATCGTGCCCGCGGGCACCTCGACGCACAGCTGATACTCGCGCTCCTCGGTTCCCCATGAACCGGTGGGGTAGTCGCCGGTCTGCGCGTTGACCGCCGACCGCCTGCCGGTCAGGTCCAGCTCCGTGGGGTACATCTGCTTGACGGACGTCAGCGTGGCCGCCTGGGGGATCCACACGCGCAGCGCGAGGTCCGCCACCGTCTTGCCCATCGCGGCCCTGGTCAGGGAACGGAAGTGGTCGGCGAGGCGCGAGGTGTCCCGGACGAAGTCGAACGTGCCGAGCAGTGCGTGGGCGACCATCCTGAGCTGGGCGGGCTCCCAGTCCTCGCCGATACCGAGGCTGTCACAGGTGAACCGCCCCGCGCAGCGCCGCAGGGCCTCGGTGAAGGCGATGTCGCCCTCGTTGTCCTGGCCGTCTGTCAGGAGGATGGCGTGCCGGACGCCTCGGGGGCAGGCCTCCAGCAGCCGCGCAGCCATCGACAGCCACCGGCCGATCGAGGTGCCCGCGCCCGAAGGACGGAGCAGCTCAATGACGGTCTTCGCCGCCTGCCGGGAGTATTCCGACGCCCGGACCATCGTCGGGGTGGCGGGATAGATCAGGTGGGCGTCGTCGTTGCCGGCGACGATCGCGAAGAGAACGCCGTCGCGCAGGGTGTCGATCGCCGCCTGGGCGGCCTTCCGGGCCTCCGCGATCTTGACGCCGTGCATCGAGGGCGAGACGTCGATGATGATCACTTGGGCGGCCTCGGTCTCCTCGGCCACG
>JBIOWF010000348.1:0-13187 GCA_044868295.1 Microtetraspora sp.
TCCCGGATCATGTCCGAGAAGCTCTTGCTCTGGGAGTACGGATACTCGTTCGCGGTCGTGTAGGCGTCGATGATCCAGACGATCCGCCCGTCGACGATCGCCGAGTAGGGGTCGGAGTCCAGGTTGAGGAACGGCGCCACCTTGGAGACTCGCGTGGCCGGGTTCCTGTCGTAAAGAATCTTGGACTGGTCGGTGATGTCGCTCGACAGCAGCAGGTTCTTCTCGCCGTACTTCGCGGCGTAGACCAGCCGGTTGAAGAACGAGCCCAGCGGGACGCCGCCCTTCCCCGTATACGAGGTGTTCTGCTGGCCGATGCCGCCGCTCAGCGGATAGTCGAGCTCCTGCTCCTTGGAACCGCCGGCGATGACGTAGTCCGTCCCCATTTCACTGAAGTAGACGCGCGGCTCCTTGAGTCCCGCGGTCTTCACGAGATCACCCGTGACGGGCACGTCCTTGGCGTCGAAGTTCGGCAGGCCCTCGGAGTCCACCTCGTTCCCCGGAGCGGCGACGAATCCGTAGCCGTGGGTGTAGACGAGATGCCGGTTGATCCAATTGTCCTGCTCCGCGGGCGGACCGGTCAGCTCGCGGACCGCGACCACGTGGTCGCGGATGGCGCCGTCCGGCATCTTGTAGCGATCCACGTCCAGCGGATCGGCGAAATCGTAGAACCCTCTGATCCGCTGCTTCTGCTGGAAGGTCTTGGCCACCAGCGCCGGGTCGAGGAGCCGTACTCCGGAGATACTGTCGTCGTTCCTCGCCTGGCCCTGCTGGGGTGTGCCCTGCGCCTGGTAGGCGACCACGTCCGTGTCCTTGACACCGTAGGCCCTGCGGGTCTCCGCGATGTTCCGTGCGATGTACGGCTCCTCCTTGCCCTGCTGGTTGGGCCTGACCTGGAACTGCTCCACCAGAGCCGGATAGACACTGCCGATGAGGATGGCGGAGAGCACCAGGAGCCCGAAGGCCACGCCCGGCCACATGCCGCCCGGCCTGATGACCCCGGCGAAGAAGATCAGCGCGCAGATCAGCGCGATGACCGCCAGGATGCCCTTGGCCGGGAGGACCGCGTTGACGTCCGTGTAGGACGCGCCGTCCACGAACCCGCGGTCAGAGAAGACGAGCTCGTAGCGGTCGAGCCAGTAGGCGATGGCCTTGAGCAGGACGAACACACCGAGCAGCACCGACAGGTGCGCCCGGGCGGCCCGCGACGCGTGCATCCCGCCGGGCGTCTGGATGCGGAAGCCGCCGTAGAGGTAGTGCACCATCGCCGCGGCGATTATCGACAAGATGACGGCCGTGAACAGGAAGTTCAGCACCAACCGCAGGAACGGGAAGGTGAACATGAAGAACGACACGTCCAGGTGGAACTGCGGGTCCTTCTCACCGAACGGCGTGGCGTTCACGAAGAGCAGCCAGGTCTTCCACTGGCCCGAGGTCGAGGAGCCGGTGAACAGGGCCAGGATGCCCATGCCGATCAGGAAGACGACGCGCCGGTGCGGGTCGACGGCCAGCCGATAGCGGTCCGCTCCCTGCGGCGCGCCGAACATGCCGGGCCCGAACATGGGCCGCAGCCGGTGCGCCAGCATCATGTTCCCGCCGACGACACCCACCATCAGCACGGCGCCCGCGAGGAACAACAACATTTGGGTGATCAGCATCGTCGAGAACACCGACGAGAAGTTCACGGAGTCGAACCACAGGAAGTCGGTGTAGACCCCTGCGAAGATGAACAGCAACACCACAATCGCCACGAGGGTGATCGCGACGGGAACAAGCAGTCGTGGCCGGCGGGGCAACCGCATCGCCCGGCCGGTTCCGGGGCTCCGAAAGCTCAACGCCAACCCCTTGTCTCAGAACAACGGTCCGTGCCTGGAAACCTACACCGCGAAAAGCTCGGTCGTGATTCCAGCAGTGATCCCTCTGTCTTCCCGAGCCGACTCCGCGCGCCGATTCACCTGCGCCGCCTCGGTGCGCCGTTCGCCACGCGGTTCGGGCATGCCGCCTCGGTGCGCCGCCGGCCGCATTGTTTCGGTGGGCCGCCTCGGCTGCGCCCCAGGGCGCACGGTTCAGTAAGCTGTTTCGTGCGCCGTATCGCTTCGCGCGGCTACTTCGCCGAGCAGGTGGGGACCTCGCCTGAACCGGTGCGCAGGGCGTCTATCGCCTTGATCGCGCCTTCGAGCGTTTCGACCCTGATCAGGCGCAGCCCGCTCGGGACGGCGCGTACGGCGTCCGCGCAGTTGTCGGCGGGTGTGAGGAACACCGTGGCCCCGGCATTCTTGGCCCCGACCATCTTCTGCTCGATGCCGCCGATGGGTCCGACCTTGCCCGAGGCGTCCATGGTCCCGGTGCCCGCGATGGACTTGCCGCCGGTGAGCGGGCCAGGGGTCAGCTTGTCGTAGATCCCAAGCGAGAACATCAGGCCGGCGCTGGGGCCGCCCACATCGCCCACGCTGATGTCGACCTTGAACGGGAACTTGTACCCCGACTCCATCATGCGCATCCCCACCATGGCCTTGCCGTCCTTGCCGGCGACCGTGTGCAGGCTGACCCCGGTCGTGGTCCCCTTCCGGCTCACGGTGAGCCGGACCTGGTCACCCGGCTTGTGCGTGCGGACGGCCTCCGCCACCGAGTCGATGCCGCCGGCCGGAGCCCCGTCCACCGCGGTGATCTCGTCTCCGACCTGGAGTTTGCCCTCGGCGGGCGACCCCTTCTCGGTCGCCGCCACCTTGACCATGGACTGGACGGGGATCTTGAGCGCGTTCAGAGCGGCTGCCGTGGCCGACTGCTGGGAGTCGGTCATCTCCTGAGTGTTCTGCGCCTCGACCTGCTGCACCGACGTACTCCTCGGGAAGATCGTCTCCTCGGGGACCACCGCGATGGTGGGGTCGAGCCAGCCGCGCAGCGCGGTGAGCAGGTAGATGCGGCTTCCCGGTCCGCCCTGGTAGGCCACGGTGACCAGGCTCAACTTGCCCTGGGTCGGGTATGTCGTATGACCCGAAACGTTGATCACCGGCTTGCCCTTGACGTCACCGATGGTGTTCTCGGTGGGACCTGGGCTCAACACGACGTACGGCACCGGCAGCATGGCACCGGCGACCGAAAGCGTGAGGGTCAGGAAACCCGCCACCATCAAGGTCAGAGCGCGTCGGGACATGAACGAACTCTATGTGTTCGGCCCCGCGACCCCACCATCAGCGCCACACGCCGGGGCGCCGCCCCGGGTCGCGTTCGATGAACCACGCCCCGCCATTCACGACCCGGGAGATCAAGCCCTCACACGCGACGGCCGCGCCCACGAAGCACTGCTAGCCGCAGGCGCCGACCCATTCGGCCGTTCCATCGCCGAAAACCTGATGCTTCCAGATCGGGACCTGATGCTTGAGGTCGTCGATCAGTCTCCTGGACGCCTCGAACGCCTCTCCCCGGTGCGGGGCGGCGACGGCCACGATGACCGCGATGTCACCCAGCCGCAGGTCGCCGACCCGATGCACGGCCGCGAGGGCGATCAGCGAGAAGTCGGCGGCGACCTTCTCCGCGACCCGGCGCAACTCGTCCTCCGCCGACGGATGGGCCGAGTAGGACAGCAGCGTCACCGGTTTGCCCTGATCCTGCTCACGCACCGTTCCCACGAAGAGCGTGGTCCCCCCCGCCGCGTGGTCGCCGACGGCGTTCAGCACCTCGTCGACGGACAGCGGAGTGTCACGAATGCCCAGCAACCGGATGGCGTCCACACGCATGACAATACCCGGGCCTCACCGAACGCGAGGAGCGCGCCGAGCGAGGAACGACCCGGCACGCGACCACCGAAGACTCCGCCTCAGGGGGCACTTTGAACCCGGGCGAGCGAAGCGAGCACCATCAGGCGATCACGTGACCACCAGAGATCGGACCGCTCCGAAGCCGCGCGAAGCGGACGCCTGCAGAAGCGAACCCGTCAGATACGTCGTTTGCGGCGCGCGGCGCGCACGATGGCGGCGGTTCCGATGACGGCGACGGTGGCTCCGGCGGCGGTGATGGTGGCCTCCTTGCCGGAGAGCCGACGGCCTACGACGGCGTGCCTGCCCTCCCGCAACTCCAGCAGCTCCTGCAGGGCGGCCTCGTTCGTCCACGCCGGCTTCCAACCTGCTTGCCGTAGGGAGGCGCAGTCGACGACCCAGGGGTAGACCACGTAGTGGAGGTCGGTGGCCGGCGCCGGGGTGAGGCCGAGCCGGTGCAGCCGCTGGGCGGTGCCGAAGGTCAGCCCCGCGGGCAGCTCAAGGCGGCGCAGCCCGGAGACCTCCTCGACGTGCTCCATCTCCAGCCAGCCGTCGGAACCGACGGCCACGACCCCGGTCACCTGGCCGAGCGCGGCCAGTTCCAGAGCGGACACCAGGTCGTCGATGTGGCAGAACTGCCAGCGCGGCAGGCAGCCCTTGACGATCAGCAGCCGGGGCGCCTCGAAGTGGCGGGTGACCACCGTGTCGATCCCGTGGCCCACCAGGGCGGCCGGACGCAGCACGGTCACCTCAAGGCCGGGATGCGTGCGCAGCGAGCGCCTGACCAGGGCCTCGATCTCCAGGTAGTCCCCCACGACTCCGGTGTCGGGCTCCGCCGCGACCGGGGCGTCCTCCGTCAGGGGCACCGGGTTGTCGGCGGCCGCGCCGTACACCGTCGCGCTGGTCACCAGCACGACCCGGCGGACCCGCGCGGCGGCGCAGGCGGTGAGCACGGTCTGGGCTGCCCGGAGGTTGTACCCGCGGCGGTCCGAAGGATCGGAGTCCAGTGCGTAGTCGGTCCCGAGATGCACCAGGACGTCGACGTCGGAAATACGGTTCGCCAAGAGCGGATCCCGGACGTCGAGCACCCGCCAGGTGACGTCCGGAACGTCGCCACGGTGGTCGTCGATGGCCACGACGCGGCGGAAATCCGCAGACGAGGCCACCTTTGCGAGGAACGCTCTGCCTATTCCGGAGGCGGCACCGGTGACGGCGACGACGGGCGGGCGAAGGCGTTTTGAGGTCGGCACGAGGTCCTCACTTTGCGCTGATCCGCCCCACGGCGGATAACGTGGCGGATGTGGACTCCTCCATCCTGCACGAGGTGGCGCGGTGACTGACCTGCCAGGTCGCGAAAACGACCCCAACGAAAATCCGTTCGCCATGTTCGGCAGCCCGGAGCAGATCGCCTCGGCCATGCGGCAGTTCGCGGACATGCTCTCGGCTCCGCCGGACTCCGGCCCCGTCAACTGGGACATGGCGAAGAACATCGCACGTCACGCCGTGGTCGCCGAGGGTGACCCGAGCGTCATGGAGGGTGAGCGGCGGCAGATCGTCGACGCCCTCAATCTGGCCGATCTCTGGCTGAACGAGGCGACCGCGCTGCCGAGTGGAGTGGTCAATCCGCAGGCGTGGAGCCGTTCGGAGTGGATCGAGAAGACCGTCCCGGTCTGGAAGCAGCTGTGCGATCCGGTCGCCGCCCGCATGGTCGAGACCATGGGCGGGACGCTCGGCGCCGCCGGACTGCCGGCCGAGGCGCAGGCCATGGCCGGGCCGCTCATGGGCATGCTCAAGCAAATGGGCGGCATGATGGTCGGCCAGCAGATCGGCCAGGCCCTCGGCACGCTCGCCCGTGAGGTCATCGGATCCACGGACATCGGCCTGCCGCTCTCCGACACGGCCGCGCTGCTGCCCGGCGGGATCGCCACGTTCAGCGAGGGCCTGGAGACGCCGTCCGAGGAGATCAGGCTCTACCTGGCGCTCCGCGAGGCGGCACACCACCGACTGTTCCAGCACGTCCCGTGGTTACGAGCGCACCTGCTCGGGGCGGTCGAGGAGTACGCCAGGGGCATCACCGTGGACGTCTCCGCCCTTGAGGAGAAGCTGCGCGGGCTGGACATCAGCAATCCCGAACAGCTCCAGGAGATGCTGGGCGGGGGCGAGCTGCTCAAGCCGGAGGAGACAGAGCGGCAGAAGGCCGCGCTGGTCCGCCTGGAGACCGCGCTCGCCCTGGTCGAGGGCTGGGTGGCCACCGTCGTGGACGCCTCCGCCGACGGCAAGCTGCCGTCCTCCGCGGCGCTCGGGGAGACCGTACGGCGCCGCCGCGCGACCGGCGGGCCCGCGGAGCGGACCTTCGCGACGCTGGTCGGCCTGGAGCTGCGGCCCCGGCGGCTGCGCGAGGCCGCCGCGCTGTGGAAGGCGCTCGGCGACGAGCGCGGGATCGACGGCAGGGACGCCGTCTGGAGCCACCCCGACCTGATGCCCACGGGTGAAGACCTCGGCGATCCCTCGTTGTTCGTCAAGGGCGAGAGCCAGCTGGACCTGTCCGGCCTTGAGGAGTCCAAGGACGACGAGGAGTGACCCGTCCACCGAGCCTGCGCGGCGACGCGCAAGCCGTACTGGCCGGTTGGACGGCGCCCACGGCGGAGGAGGAGCTGCTCCGCGGCGAGTTCATGGAGCATCTCGCGGCGCATGAAGACGCGATGTGGCGGGAATGCGCGCCGGGCCACCTGACGGCGACCACGGCGGTGCTGTCGCATGACGGAACGAAGGTGCTGCTCACGCTGCATCCCAAGGCCGGAATGTGGCTGCCGATGGGCGGGCACTGTGAACTATCGGATATTTCACTGAACGGCGCCGCGCTGAGGGAGGCGACGGAGGAGTCCGGCATCGACGGGCTTTCCCTTCTCGACGGCCCGCTCGCTCTCGATCGCCACCGGGTCTGGTGTCACCCGCCGCACAGCTGGCACCTCGACGTCGAGTACGGCGCCGTCGCTCCGCCGGGCGCCGAAGCCGTGATCAGCGACGAGTCGCTCGACCTACGCTGGTTCCCGATAGACGAGATTCCCGAGCTGAGCGACGAAGCGACCCGGCGGCTGGCCCGAAGGGCACGACAGCGAGCGTCCGAGGAAAACCAGTGCAGCCTTCCATGAATCCTTAAGGATCTGCTCAGAATCTGCACATCTCGCTTACGTGGCCCCTGCGGCACCCCGGTTAAGGTCTCCCCTATGACGAAAGTGGACGTGGGCGGCGTGGTGACCACCGGTCGGCGCGGACGGCGACGGTTGCCCGGCTGGCTGGTATGGCTGGGGGTGACGCCGTTCGCGATCTGGGCCGTGTTCCGGCTGACCGGGATCGAATGGGGCAAGTTCGGGGTCCTGCTCGCCACCGGCACGCCGTACGTCGCGGCCGCCGGATTGGTGGCACTGCTGATCGCGGCGCTGGCCCGCAAATGGATCCCCGCGCTGGTCGCGCTGATCAGCGTTGTCTTGCTGGGGTGCGTGGTGCTCCCCCGCGCGTTCGCCTCTTCCGAGACGCCTGCCGCCGGTGCCTCTCTGAAGATCCTTTCGATCAACATGCGCTTCGGCAACGCCGATGCGAAGACCATCATGGACCTGGTCCGCAGGCTCCGGCCCGACATCCTGAACACCCAGGAGCTGTCCCCCGCGGGCACCGCCGCGCTGAAGGCGCAGGGGCTTGAGGAGGCCATGCCGTACGCCCATCTGGAAGAGGGCTGGAGCGCGTCGGGCAGCGGGATCTTCTCCAGGCTTCCCCTGACCAAGCTTCCCGACTTCGCGCCCGCCAACGGGCACAACATGCCATATGTGCGGTTCACCGTACCGGGAGGCGCGACCGTCGAGCTCGTCGACGTGCACACGGTCGCCCCGCTCGGCTTGGACGTTCCCCTGTGGCGGGCGGCGATGCGCGCGCTCCCCTCACCGGACCGTGGCACGATCCGCATCCTGGCGGGCGACTACAACGCCACCCTCGACCACGCGGAGTTCCGGGACGTGCTGGCGCGCGGCTACAGGGACGTGGGCGACGTCGCGGGCGTCGGCCTCACGCCGACATGGCCGGCGGGGCGGCGGCTGCCTCCAATGATCACGATCGACCACGTGGTCGTCGACCCTCGGGTCTCTGTGGTGGGCGCCAGCATTCACGACGTCCCGCAGACCGACCACCGCGCGTTCTTCGCGGACCTGCGGGTCCCCGCCGCTAGCTGAGCGGACCGCTGACCCTCCAGCCGCCGAGCCCGGGATCATGCCATCCGACGAGGTCAGCTGAGCGGGATCGCTGGCCCTCTAGCCGTCGACGTGGCATCGTCCCAGCCGACGAGGTCAGCTGAGCAGGGCCCGCGTGTTGTCCCAGCCTTCGAGGCCGGGATCGAGCCGTCCGACGTCGAACGGCTTCCTGAGCCGGTGCCAACCCGGTCCGGTGGCCACCATGCGCGGCCCGGGAGCCTGCCCCCGGAGCCGCGCCACCAGGTCGGCGTCGTCGAAGCCCGGCGTCGCCCAGACGGGGAAGGGAAGGCGGGAGGCGATGGCGACCGCGCCGCCGCCCTCCGCCGGGCAGACCGCGATCTGCGCTCTGCCCAGCTCCCGGAAGAGCTTGCCGACCAGCAACGGCGGCAGATCCGGCGCGTCGCCGCTGATCACCACCCCTTCGGTCCCGTACGGCAGGGCCGCGAACGCCTCAAGGGGAGAGTCGATGGAGATCACGGGAGTGCCGGGCCAGGCGATCTCGTCGAGCCCCGGCACCCCGGCCGACAGGATGACCGGATGGACCAGTTCGAGACCGGCGACCATCTCGTAGGTGTCCTCGGCCAGCGCGAGCAGGAATTCGGCCGGGTCGACGCCCGGCGGGGTCGCGTCGGCCATCCCTGGGGTGACGAGGACCGCCGCGATCCTGCGGGTCAACACTCCTCCGCCGAGCCGTTGGCCGCCATGGAGAAGCCCTCCAGGAAGCCGCGTGCCCGTTCGGCCCTCGGATAGCGCTCGACCAGTGCCCAGAAGCGGGGACCATGGCTGGGGACCAACAGGTGGACCAACTCATGCATGATCACGTAGTCTACGACCCAGGCGGGCATGCCCCGAAGCCGCGCCGACAGCCTGATCGTCCCATGGTCGGGTGTGCACGAACCCCATCGGTGCTGCTGGTTTTCGACCCATCGGACGCTCGTCGGCATGGCCTTGCCGTCCAGATAGCGGGTGGCCAGCTCGCAGGCTCGCTCCAGCAGGTCGTCGTCGCTGGGCCGTCTTCGTTGCTCCTTGGCGGCTAGCCGATCGAGCATGCGGCGCACCCACTGCTCCTCGTCGGTCGTGCTCAGACCGGCAGGAAGCAGCACGATGGTCTTGTCACCATCGCGGTACGCGGAAACGGTTCGCCGCCGACGTGCGCTCCGACGAACCTCGACTGTCTCGGGGGGCACATATGAAAGGTAGCCGACACGCGCGGAATTCCACAGGGGGTCTAACACGTTTTCGCTGGTCAATCAGCCGAACGGGAGTTTTCATGCAGGATAACAACGTTGTCGCATGCCTCTCCGCTCTCATCGGCCCCCGAGTTATCCACAGGCGAACGGAAACGGCCACTCGGGACGATCGAGTATGACAAGGTCACGCTCCTATGAGACCTCGTGTGAAGCCCGTGCTGCGCCGCGTCGACAGGGATGAGCGCACCCTCCAGTTCGGTGTCCACCCGCGCCGCGCCGTCGTGCTGACGGATCTGGAGCCGGCCGTGCGCGCGCTGATCGAGAGCCTGGACGGCACCCGCACACTGCCTCAGGTCATCGCCCACAGCGAGCTGGACGAGGCGTCCGTGCGCGAAATGATCGCGCTGCTGGAGGCGCGCGGAGTAGTGGAAGACGCGTCGGTGCGACCTGACGCGCTCACCTCCATGAGCATGCCCGAGCGCGACCGGCTCCGCCCTGACCTCGACCGGCTGTCCCTGACCTCCTCAGACGGAGGCATGGGCACGCTGGCGCTCAGGAGGGCGGCGCAGATCCGCGTCTACGGTGCGGGGCGGGTGGGCGCCCAGATCGCCGTTCTGCTGGCCGCGGCCGGGATCGGCCATCTCTGCGTCGTCGATTCCGGTACGGCCCGGCGCCAGGATGTGGTGCCGGGCGGTCTCGGGTGGCCTGAGGTCGGGATGAGCCGTGAGGCTGGCACGGTCGCGGTCGCCGGCCGGATCGCGCCCGGCGTCAACGCCTGGACGGGCCGGACCGCGTCCCGGCTGGGCGACGGCGCAAGCCGCCCCGGCCTGGTGATCCTCGCGCCCGTGAAACCGCTGGACGGGCTGCTGGTCCGCGAGCTCAACCTCCACGAGATCCCGCACCTGCTGGTCACCGCCTTCGAGGGATGGGGCTCGGTCGGACCGCTGGTGATCCCAGGAGTCACGCCGTGCCTGGACTGCCTCGATCTGACCCGGAGGGACCGCGATCCGGCCTGGCCCATGGTCAGCGCCCGCCTCGGCGGCTTTCCCGTGGGCGAGATCGCATGCGACACGGTGCTGTCCACGCTGGTCGCGGCCGAGGCAGTCGGACATGCGCTTGCTTTCACTGACGGGAGAGGGTCCATTGTGAGAAACGGCACACTCGAGATATCGCCTGGTGGACGGCGACGCAGGAGATCGTGGGAACGCCACCCACAATGTCGCTGTGGTCGAAACGAGCGTCGTTCGCTAAGAATGGTCGCGTGAGTGACCTCCCGCGCCGCGCCGTGACCCGTTCCGCGAAGCTCGCGAGCCTGCCACTCGGGTTCGCCGGCCGTACTGCCCTTGGCCTGGGTAAACGGATCGGCGGCAGGTCCGCGGAAGTGGTCGCCCAGGAGATACAGCAGCGCACCGCCGAGCAGATCTTCAAGGTTCTCGGAGAGCTCAAAGGCGGGGCGATGAAGCTCGGCCAGGCGCTGTCGATCTTCGAGGCGGCCCTGCCGCCCGAGATCGCGGGGCCGTACCGGGCGACGCTCACGAAGCTTCAGGACGCCGCGCCGCCCCTGCCCGCCGCCACTGTCCACAAGGTCCTCTCCGAGCAGCTCGGCGACGACTGGCGGGAGTACTTTCTGGAGTTCGACGACAAGCCGACGGCCGCGGCGTCCATCGGGCAGGTCCACAAGGCCGTCTGGCACGACGGCCGCGACGTCGCGGTCAAGATCCAGTATCCGGGCGCGGGCAAGGCCCTGCTCTCCGACTTCAACCAGCTCGCCCGGCTCGGCAAGCTCTTCGGGGTGATGCTGCCCGGCCTCGACATCAAGGCGGTGCTCGGCGAGCTCAAGCAGCGGGTCGTCGAGGAGCTCGACTACTTCAAGGAGGCCGAGGCCCAGCACGCCTTCGCCGCCGAGTTCAAGGACGACCCGGACTTCTGCGTGCCGGACGTCATCGCGGCCAACGAGCAGATCTTGGTCACCGAGTGGATGACCGGTACGCCGCTGTCGAAGATCATCCAAGACGGCACGACGGCGGAGCGGAACCGCGCCGGGCTCCAGCTGGTGCGCTTCCTTTTCTGCTCCCCCGCCCGGGTCGGCATGCTGCACGCCGACCCCCACCCGGGGAACTTCCGCGTGATGGAGGACGGCCGCCTGGGCGTGCTGGACTTCGGCGCCGTCAACCGCCTCCCAGACGGTTATCCTCGCGTGTTCGGCACGCTGACCAGGATCTTCAACCAGGGCGACATGGAGACGGTCGTCCAGGGGCTGCGCGATGAGGGGTTCATCCGCCCGCACGTCGCCGTCGACGTCGACGGCGTGCGCGCGTTTCTCACTCCCTATATGGAGCCGACCCAGGTCGAGGAGTTCACCTTCAGCCGCGAGTGGCTCCAGGCACAGGCGGCCAACGTGACCGACCTGCGCCCCAACAACGTGGTGCGCCAGCTCAACCTCCCGGCGTCGTACGTGCTGATCCACCGCGTCCACGCCGCCGGAGTAGGCGTGCTGTGCCAGCTCGGCGCCACCGCGCGATTCCGCGACGAGGTCATCCGCTGGGTCCCCGGCTTCGCCGACGACGAGGAGGGCACATCCGTCGCTTGCATTTGATGACCTAAAGTGACTTTAAGTGGTGGCTCCATGTCGTAGAGTAATCAACATGGCTACCCCTCAGGAGATCCACGCCCGTCAGGAGCTCTGGATCAGCATGATCGACAATTACGAGGAAAACACGGAGAAGCACTTCCTCCGCATCGATCGCCAGCATGAGGCGATCCGGATCGACGTCCGCGCGCTGCGGGACGAGGTCAGAAGTAACTTCGCCGCCATCCACCGCGACATCGCGGTTCTCCAACAGGACACCGGCGTTCTCAAGGATGACGTGACGATCCTCAAAGATGACGTGGCAATCCTCAAAGATGACATGCGCGACGTGAAGGCGACGCTCACCGAGATACTGCGGCGGTTGCCGCAGAGCGCCAACTGAGCAGGCGGGAGCCGTACTCGGATATGGCGAGGCCCGGGCCGAAGATCGGCCCGGGCCTTCTTTTCATGTGGTCACACGTTGAGGCGCCGCATCGAGGTCATATCCGGGACAGCGCGTG
Source organism: Microtetraspora sp. (assembly GCA_044868295.1). GTDB lineage: Bacteria > Actinomycetota > Actinomycetes > Streptosporangiales > Streptosporangiaceae > JBIOWF01. The sequence continues at coordinate 12,274 of JBIOWF010000348.1, forward strand.
GCGGAGGCGGGCGGAAGCGCGCTCGGCCTGCCGGCGTGCCTTCTGCACGCTCCGGATCCGGCTGGCGAGTCTGTGCTCCGCGGCCTCCTGATGGAGGACGCGTATTCGCTCGCCGACCAGTTCTTGATACAGACAAGGGGCCGGAATCGAGGTGAAGCTCATCGGAGTGGTTCCTTTCGGTTCAGCTTGGTGGTCGCCGTGATCTGGTGCCGGCTGAGATCGTTGTGCGGCGATGGTCAGGCAGCGACCGGAGTCTTACGGGGGCGGCCACGCGGCCGCTTCCGGGGGACGACGGTCCCCCGCATGATGAGCTCGCCGCCCCAGACGCCCCACGGCTCCTCGCGCTCCAGCGCGCGAGCCAGGCAGGCCTTCTGGATGGGGCAGCCTCCGCAGAGCGCCTTGGCGAACTCCACGTCCTCCGGAGACTCGGCGAACCACAGGTCGGGCTCGGTACGACAGGGGATTTCGGCTTCGATCAGGTCCATGACCGGGGCCGCCATCTGCGTCACCTCTTTGAATCGGTTTTTGGCTGGTTGTCCTCGTGGTGGATAGAAAGGTGGCCGGACAAACAAGAAGGCCGCGGATCCTGTGTGCGGATCCGCGGCCTGGAGTTTGGAGACCGGTCAGGTTGTGACTGGTTCTCTCCAGGCATACTGCGGACCCTGCACCCCACCGTTGGCGGTGCGGTTGGTCTGCTCATCGCCCATCGGCCGGTCCGTCAGGACCGGGTTGTAGGCGGTGGTGCCGTGGCTTGGCACGTCGGCGCGGATGCCGAAGACGACCGAGCCGGGCTCTCGGGTCGTGAAGAGAGCCTCGACGCGGGCAGCCTTCTCACGCGGAAGTTTCAGCGCGGGGACGGCGGCCGGGCACGCGGAAGTGAGCCACGGGGTGGCAGACAAGATGCTGTTCTCCAC
>JBIOWF010000349.1:0-5631 GCA_044868295.1 Microtetraspora sp.
GTAGGCTCGGACGCGACCGCGGAGGTATCAGATGCAGGAGCAGGCGATGGCGGAAGCGACACTTGGGGGGACGGCGATCTCGGCTGCAGAGCTGGCGGAGATCGGACTGCGCTTCGAGGTGGACGGCGAGATCGCGACGATCACTCTGGACCGGCCGGACAAGCGGAACGCTCAGACGTTCGGAACCTGGTCAGCCTTGGCCAGGATCGGGGAGACCCTGCCGGATCCGGTGCGGGTCGTCGTTGTCAAAGGCGAGGGGCCGTCCTTCTCAGCGGGCATCGACCTGCGCATGTTCACTTCACCGGGGCTTGGCGGGGTGGGGTCAGAACAGGGGCTCGGCGGGGTGGGACCAGAACAGGGGATTTCGGGCCAGGATTCGTTCGCGTCGGCCGCCGCGCTGGACGACACCGCTTTCGAGCAGCGGATCGAGGAGGCCCAGCGGGGCTTCCTGTGGCTTCGCCGCCCGGAGATCGTGTCGATCGCCGCGGTTCAGGGCCACGCGATCGGCGCCGGCTTCCAGCTGGCGCTGGCCTGTGACCTGCGAATCGTCGCGGACGATGTCAAGTTCCGCATGAAAGAGCCGGCCCTCGGGCTGGTCCCCGATCTCACCGGCACCAAGCCGCTCGTCGGCATCGTCGGGGTGCCGAGGGCGATCGAGATCTGTCTCACCGCCCGCATCGTCGGCGCGGCCGAGGCGCTTCAGCTCGGCCTCGCCGAGATGGTGGTGCCTTCCGGGGACCTGGCGCAGGCCGTACAGGACCTGGCGACGGCCCTGCTCGCCACCGACCGGGGCGCCGCGGCGGCCACCAAGCGGCTGCTGCAGGCGGCCCCGGAGCGCAGCCTGGAGGAACAGGCGGCCGCCGAGCGGGCCGAACAGATCGCACGGATTCGTACGCTGTTCGCCTCCAGCTGACGACGGAATCGGGAGTAACCTCCCGGTGCTGTCACTTAGCGGGAGGTCGGGCGGAGTATGGCGATGATGGGCGGGGGCTACGGGCCCCAGGTGATGCGGTCACTGCGGCGCGACAGCTCCGTGACGAAGGAGCGCATCGCGCCGGGAACGGTCAGGCGCATCGCCGGGTACGCGCGGCCGTTCAAACGCCAGATCGCGGCGTTCCTCGGGCTCGTCATGCTGGGGTCGGTCATCGTCATCGCCAACCCGCTGCTGATGAAGTCCATCGTCGACGACGGCATCGTCCCGAAGCGGACCGACGTCGTCATCGGGCTCGCGCTCGCCATCGGCACCCTGGCGCTGCTCGACGCCCTGCTCAGCCTGGCGGAGCGGTGGTTCTCCGCGCGCATCGGCGAGGGCCTGATCTACAACCTGCGCACCGAGGTCTTCGACCACGTGCAGCGGATGCCCGTCGCGTTCTTCATGCGGGCGCAGACCGGCGCGCTGGTGTCGCGGCTGAACACCGACGTGATCGGCGCGCAGCGGGCCATCACGAGCACCCTGTCGTCGATCGTCTCCAACGTGATCAGCCTGGTGATCGTGCTGGGCACCATGCTGGTGCTGTCGTGGCAGATCACCGTCGTCGCGCTCGTGCTGCTGCCGCTGTTCGTCCTCCCGGCCAAATGGGTCGGGCGGCGGATGTCCACGCTGACCCGTGAGCAGATGCAGCTCGACGCGGAGATGAGCTCGGTGATGACCGAGCGCTTCAACGTGGCCGGCGCGATGGTCGCCAAGCTCTACGGCAGGCCCGACGACGAGGCCGCCTACTTCGGCGGGCGCGCCGAGCGGGTGCGTGACGTCGGGGTCATCGTCGCGATGTACGGCGCGGTGTTCCGCATCGCGCTCGGCCTCATCGCGGCGCTGGCGACGGCACTCGTCTACGGCTTCGGTGGAGTGCTCGCGGTCGGCGACGTTTTCGAGCTCGGCACCCTGGTCGCCCTCTCCGCGCTGCTCATGCGGCTGTACGGCCCGCTCACCAGCCTGTCCAACGTGCACGTCGACGTGATGACCGCACTGGTCAGCTTCGACCGGGTCTTCGAGATCCTCGACCTCAAGCCGATGGTCGCGGAGCGGCCGGACGCGCGGGAGATCCCGACCGGCCCGGTGACGATCGAGTTCGACGACGTCCGGTTCCACTACCCGGCGGCGTCCGAGGTCTCGCTCGCCTCCCTCGAATCGGTGGCGCGGCCGGACACCGGCCCCTCGCAGGAGGTGCTCAAGGGGGTGACCTTCACGGCCGAACCGGGCAAGCTCGTGGCCCTCGTCGGGCAGTCGGGCGCCGGGAAGACCACCATCACGTCACTGGTGTCGCGCCTCTACGACGTCAACGACGGCGCCGTCCGGATCAACGGGGTGGACGTCCGCGACACCACCCTGGACGGCATCAGGGACACCGTCGGCGTCGTCATGCAGGACGCCCACCTGTTCCACGACACGATCGGCGACAACCTGCGCTACGCCCGGCCGGAGGCGACCGACGAGGAGATCTGGGAGGCGCTGCGCGCCGCGCAGATCGCCGACCTGGTCAAGGCGCTGCCCGAGGAGTTGGAAACGGTCGTCGGCGACCGCGGCTACCGGCTCTCCGGCGGTGAGAAGCAGCGGATCGCGCTCGCCCGCCTGCTGCTGAAGGCGCCGCGGGTCGTGGTGCTCGACGAGGCCACCGCCCACCTGGACTCCGAGTCCGAGGCGGCGGTGCAGAAGGCGCTGAAGACCGCGCTGCGGGGACGGACCTCGCTGGTCATCGCCCACCGGCTCTCCACGATCCGGGAGGCCGACTCCATCCTCGTCATCCAGGACGGCCGGGTCGCCGAGCGCGGCGGACACGATGACCTCCTGGCGCTGAACGGCGCCTACGCCGAGCTCTACCGGACCCAGTTCAGCGGTAGCCCAGACGAATGAGCTCTTCGCGGGCCACCTTCTCCACGAGCGTGACGTCGTCGGGCGCGAGCCGCCGCCGCCAGGCGCCGACCTTGGGGGCGGTCGTGCCGTACAGGGCGATCGTGGAGATCTTGCTCTGCAGGAACTCCGACACCGCGTCGATCGACGCGCCGGGCGAGGCGTTCAGGTCCTCGTAGCGCAGGGTCAGCAGCTGCTCGCGCGGCAGCTCCTGGCGCAGCAGCGCGCTCAGCCTGACCGAGGCCCGCCAGCGCAGGGCGCTCTTGCCGGCCGCCGGCATCTTCTGCCAGCGTTCCCGGTGCTCGGCCGAGTTCACGCCGAGGAACGGGCTGGGGAACTCGGTGTCCTCGCTGAGCATGTGGGGCTTGAACCAGGCCATGGCCGCGGGATCGGCCAGCATGTCGGCGACCACGTCGCGCGCGTCCCTGATCACCTGGACGAACCGGGCGTCCGGAAAGGCCTGGAGCAGCACTGGGGCGCTGTACAGGAGGTCCGGGCTGGCGTCGCCGAATCTGGCGAGCGTGTCGGACGGCGAGCAGGGGCCGGCTCCCACGATGCCGCCCGCCTCACGACAGGCCGTCGTGCACTCCGCGCAGGCGCCCGGGATGATCTGCCAGGCTTCCGCCAGCACGTCCCGGATCACCCTCGCGGCTCCCGCGCTCCGGGCGATGGACGGCTTGCGGGCGAACGCGTAGACGACGCGCGCGACCGACCCGCGGCCCATCGTCATGTGGAGCCCGCGGGAACGTTTCAAGGCGCGGGCGAGGAGGTCCGCGCCGGAGTGCGGGGCGGCGAGCACGAACACCGGCTGGCGGACCTTCACGCCGTTGACCACGAGAATGTGCGTCGGAGGTCGCATAGATACGGCTAAGTCTGACACCCTTTGGCACGTGAACGAACGCATCCCCGCCGATGGCTAGTCTCCCGCCCCGGCTGCGCGCCGGTGACACCGTCGCCCTCATCGCTCCCTCCGGTCCCGTCGATCCCGTACGGCTCACGCGCGGTGCGGACATGCTCGCCGGGCTCGGCCTGAACGTGATCACCGGCACCCGGCTGCTCGGCCGCAGCGGCTTCCTCGCCGGGCCCGACGCCGACCGGGCGGCCGACCTCCAGGAGGCGTGGTGCGACCCGGCCGTGGCCGCGGTCATCTGCGTCCGCGGCGGTTACGGGGCCACCCGGCTGCTGGACCTGATCGACTGGGACGCCATGAAGGCGGCCGGGCCCAAGATCCTGCTGGGTTCGAGCGACATCACCGCGCTGCACCTGGCCTTCGCGCGGACGCTCGACCTGGCCACGGTGTTCGGCCCGATGCCGGCCTGTGCCACGATCAGCGACCCGGAGGGGCCGGAGCCGCGCTCTTTCGGGCATCTGCGCGAGAGCCTCTTCGAAGGCGCGGCGGCGGGCCCGGTCACGGGGGATCAGGTCATCGTCCCCGGCCGCGCCGAGGGGCGGCTCGCCGGGGGAAACCTGACTCTGCTCGCCGCCCTCTGCGGCACCCCGCACGCCCTGCGTACGGACGGTCACATCCTCCTCCTGGAGGATGTGGGAGAGGAGCCGTACCGGGTCGACCGGATGCTGACCCAGCTGTTGCAGGCCGGCTCCCTCGACGGCGCCGCGGGTTTCGTGCTGGGGTCGTGGGTCGGCTGCGGGGACGTGCTGCCGGTGCTGGTGGACCGGCTCGCGCCGCTGGGCGTGCCGATCATCGCGGGGCTGCCCATTGGCCATGGATCACCACAGTTCAGCGTGTGGTTGGAGGCGGATGGGGTGATTGATACCGAATCGTGCTCTCTGACTGGCCTGTTCCGCGACTCTCAGAGGGCACCCTAAAACCCGCCTGGAAATATCCTGGCAGTGGCGGAGGGATGGTGCTTTGGGACTCTTGCGGCGACTGCGCGGCCGGACACGGCCTGATCTTTCCGCATCAAGGTCCGCCGAGGACGTCGACCTCGACTCCCTCCTCGCCTTGGTCGCCGAGACCATGGGCTTCATCTGCTCGTTCACCCCTGACGGCGGGTCGCTGACGCTGGGCGGGGGCGACGGCAGGGATCGTGTGGTCAACCTCGTCGGGCTCCGCCGCGAGGCCGGGCGCCGCTCCCGCGAGGACTGGCCCATGCTGGTCTCCGAGCACCTCGCGCACGCCGTGTCCGGAGAGCCGTTCGACGCATGCAACCTCACACCGATTCGGCCGCTGCTGCGCGCCAGAGTGCACGCGGCCGACGACCTGGCCCTCCCGGACCCGTCCCGGATCATCGCCCGCCACCTCAGCGCCGACCTGATCGAGGTGCTCAGCATCGGCGCCCGGCCCGTCCGGCCGGAGGAGGCCTTCTGCTGGCCGATCCCGCCGGGGCAGGCACTCGACGTCGCGCTGGAGAACGCGCTGGCCGACGAGCGGCCCTCGGTCTCATCGCTCGACCTGGGCGGCGTCGGCGTGACCGTGCTGTCCGCGCCCAGCGCTGCCGCGCACCTGCGGAGCCTGTCGAAGTACGTGGCCGTGCCCGCCGACGGCGTGCTGGTCGTGCTGCCCCACCCGGGTGCGGTCGTCCTGCATCCGGTGGACGGGATCGGCGTGGTGCGGGCGATCGAGCGGCTGCGCATGTTCGCCCAGCGGGAGCACGACTCCCACCCGCAAGGCCTCAGCCCGCACGTCTACTGGTGGCGCTGTGATTCGAAGCACGGCGATTCGAAGCACGGCGATTCGAAGCACGGGAACGCCAGACACGTGGGTTCCAAACACGGCGATCACGGCGGCCGGCTGACCCGGATCCAGGCCGACCTGGTCGCCC
>JBIOWF010000350.1:0-16043 GCA_044868295.1 Microtetraspora sp.
CCAACTCCTACGACGCGGAGCCGATCGGCGTGTACCTCGTCGCGGCGGCCTTCTACGTCGTCATCACACTGACCGGCGGACTGCTCACCGGCGCCGTGGAGCGGAAGGTGGCGATCACGCGATGAGACCGGAGATGGCGCTCTTCGACCCACCGGGTCCGCGGGCGCGTCAGCGCATACGGGTCGCCACCGTGGCGGCGCTGGTGGTGATGGGCACCCTCGTCGCGCTGGCCTTCTGGCAGCTCTACGAGCACGGCCAGCTCGACGGCGACAAGTGGCATGCTCTCTTCGAGTGGCCCAACCTGCGCTTTCTGCTCGCCGGTTCGCCCGGTGAGATCGGCGGCCTGGCGTCCACCATGGTGGTCACCGTGGTGACGGTGGCTCTCGCGATTCCCTTGGGCGCGCTGGTCGGTCTGGCGCGGGTGGCCCAGACCAGGGTCGTGCGCGCGGTCGCCCGGGCGTACACCGAGCTGTTCCGCGCGCTGCCGCTGTTGTTGCTGCTGTTCGTCTTCTTCATCGGGCTGCCCAGGCTCGGCATCGTGCTGCCGATTTTCTGGCAGCTCACCCTCGCGATCGTGATCGCCAATGTGGCGACCATCGCCGAGGTGTTCCGGGCCGGTGTGCTGGCACTGCCACGCGGGCAGACCGAGGCCGCGTACAGCATCGGCATGGGCTACTGGCAAGCGATGCGTCTCGTGGTCGTGCCACAGGTGCTCCGTCAGCTCAGCCCCACACTGATCAGCCAGGTCGTGCAGATCCTCAAACAGAGCACGTTCGGCGTCGTGGTCAGTTACCTGGAGCTGCTCTACGCGGGCGGGCTGCTGGCCGAGTCCGACACCATGCCGCCGCACAGCCTCCTGCCGACGTACATCGTCATCGCCGCCTTCTTCATCGTGACCAACGCCGGGCTTTCCCGGCTCGCCCGATCACTCGACCGTCGTACCGCCTGAAGATTCGCCGTACCGCCTGACAACGAAAGGCACCACATGTGTCGACTCCTTGGCGTGGTCTCCCGCGCCCAGGCCCCGCTGCCCGATCTGCTCGGTGACACGCTCGCGCAGTTCACCGCGCTCGCGGCCGAGCACAAGGACGGGTGGGGAGTGGCGTACGCGGACGGTCCACAGGTCAACGCGGTGAAGGAAGAGCTGCCCGCGCACACGAGCGCCGCCTTCGCGCGTACCGTCAAGGGCATCGCCACCGACGCCGCCGCGCTGCACATCCGCCTGGCCAATCCGGGGTCCCCGCTGACCTGGGAGAACACGCACCCGTTCACCGCGGGAGCGATGGCGTTCGCGCACAACGGCGACTTCTCCCCGTCCGAGGCGGTCGACTCCCTCATCGACCCCGAGTTGCTCGCCGACGCCCGCGGGACGACCGACAGCGAGCGCCTGTTCCTGCTGGTGCGCATGCACCTGCGCGACAGCGATCCGGCGACCGCCCTGGCCCTGGCGGCCATGGACATCCGCGCCCGGGCCCGCTACAGCGGCCTGAACTGCCTCCTGCTCACCCCCGACGCGCTCTACGCCTATGTCGAGTCCGATCCGGACTCGGAGGTGTCCCGGCGGCGCGGTCCCGAATATTTCCCGCTCCGCTTCCGAGTCGAACCTGACCGGGTCGTGGTGACCTCTACGGGTTACCCGCAGCCGGCGGACGAATGGACCGTGCTCGAGGAACGAGAGGTTCTGGAGATCCGCCGCAGCAGCCTTCGAGTGACCCGGCACCGGGTGAGCCTGGCGGCGGCGGGAGTGGCCGTCTGATCGGGTGCCAGACCCACTGAGCCGGCCTGAGCCGGCCTGAGCCGGCCTGAGCCGGCCTGAATTGGGCGGCGGGGGCGGTGGGGCCATCGGCTGGAGCGGTTCTCCGCTTGGACCGATGGCCCCCTCATCTCGCTCAGCCTTGTTTCGGGGCCGAGCTCTGGACGACCTCGAACGACCACAATTCGGAGCCTGAGGCGGCCGGCCCCTGCCCGTGACCCTGCCCATGCCCCTGGCCTTCTCCGGGAGCCTGCGCGGCGGCTTCGGCGGAGGCCTGGGCGTGGCCGGCCTGGAAGGCGCGGCTCTCCTGCCAGCGCTGGAAGTCCTCCTCGCTGCGCCAGCGGGTGTAGACGAAGTACCGATCCGTCCCCTCCACGGGACGGAGCAGCTCGAACCACTCGAAGCCGTCGGAGGACTCGACCATTCCCGCCCTGTTGGCGAACCTCTTCTCCAGCTGTTCACGCATCTCAGCCGGAACGGTCAGCACGTTGATCTTCACAACAGACATGCCGCCAGCCTATGCGCGTGACGCGTCGGCAGCCGAAGAGGCGTGGCAGTTGGAAGACGCGTAGCGGTGTTCTACAGGTGAGGGGCTCTCCGGGCCTCGCGGAAACGCGGAGCTTGTTCGGAGCGTTTTCGTGGGGCAGAGCTCCAACGCTGTGAGGTCGCCGGCCTGGGCGACGTGACGGGGCAAAGATTGGCGGGAGGGGCACTAGCCTTGTGACCGTGCGTATTGCGAGGTTCTCCACAGGCGACGGGGTCGCCTTCGGTGTGGTGGAAGAGGGCGAACAGGTCATCGCCAAGATCGACGGGCATCCGTTCGGCGGGGTCGATCTGACCGGCGAGCGCTATCCGCTCGCCGAGGTCCGTGTCGTCGCCCCGATGTTGCCCAGCAAGATCATCGGTATTGGCCGGAACTACGCCGATCATGCCCCCGAGATGGGGAACGACGTCCCCGAGGAGCCGCTCGTCTTCCTGAAGCCGAGCACCACCGTGATCGGACCGGGGGAGGCGATCGCCTACCCGGAGAAGCTGTCGCAGCGGGTCGACTTCGAGGGCGAGCTGGCCGTGGTCATCGGGCGGCTGTGCCGCGAAGTGCCGGTCGAGCGCGCCCACGACGTGATCTTCGGATACACGTGTGCCAACGACGTCACCGCGCGGGACCTGCAGAAGAAGGACGTCCAGTTCACCAGGGCCAAGGGCTTCGACACGTTCTGCCCGCTCGGGCCGTGGATCGAAACCGATCTCGACCCGAGTGATCTCGCCCTCACGACCACCGTGAACGGCGAGCTCAAGCAGAGCGCCAGGACCTCACTGCTGCTGCACGACATCCCCACGATCATCGCCCACGTGAGCGCCGTGATGACCCTGCTGCCGGGCGACGTCATCCTGACCGGGACGCCCGCCGGGGTCGGCCCGCTGGCCGTCGGTGACGAGGTCGGTGTGGGCATCGAAGGAATCGGAACTCTCCGCAATCGGGTGATCTCACGTGACTAGGGTTCGCTTCGCCCCGTCCCCCACGGGCATGTTCCACGTCGGCGGCGCCCGCTCGGCGCTCTTCAACTGGGCGCTGGCCGAGCAGTCAGGCGGCACCTTCGTCCTGCGGATCGAGGACACCGACGCGGCCCGCAACCGGCCCGAGTGGACCGAGGGGATCATCTCCGCGCTCTCCTGGATCGGCATCCACGGCGACTCCCCGCACTTCGAGGGGCCGTACTTCCAGTCCGCCTACGAGCAGCAGCATCGCGAGGCGGCCGTGAAGTTGCTCAAGGACCGCAGGGCGTACCACTGCGCCTGCACGCGCGACGACGTGAAGGCCAGGACGGGCTCCGAGCACCAGGGCTATGACGGCTTCTGCCGTGACCGGGGCCTGGCCGAGGGCGCCGTCCGGTTCCGCACGCCGGACGAGGGCGTCACCGTGGTCGACGACCTGGTCCGGGGCCGGGTGGAGTTCCCGAACACCGCGATGGAGGACTTCGTCATCGTCCGCGGCGACGGCTCTCCGCTGTTCGTCCTCGCCAACGTGGTCGACGACATGGAGATGCGGATCAGCCATGTGGTCCGTGCCGAGGAGCACCTGTCGAACACACCGAAGCAGCAGCTCCTGTGGGAGGCGCTGGGCGCCCGGCCGCCGATCTGGGCACATGTGCCGGTGATCGTCAACGAGAAGCGGCAGAAGCTGTCCAAGCGCCGCGACAAGGTCGCTCTCGAGTCCTACCGGGAGGAGGGCTACCTCGCCGAGGCGATGGTCAACTACCTGATGCTCCTCGGGTGGGGGCCGGGCGACGACCGGGAGATCATGCCCTGGTCGGAGATGATGCCGCTGTTCAGGCTCGAAGACGTCAACCAGTCGCCGGCGTTCTTCGACGAGAAGAAACTGCGGGCGTTCAACGGCGAGTACATCCGGGCGCTGCCCCTCGACGTGTTCATCGGACGGTGCGAGCCGTGGCTGGATCCCGACTGGGACCGGAGAGTCTTCGCCAAGGTCGCCGAGCTGGTCCAGACGCGGGTCGCCGTACTGTCCGAGATCACCGCGAACGTCGACTTCCTGTTCCTGGACTCCCCGGTGGAAGACCAGGCGTCGTGGGACAAGGCGATGAAGCCGGGCGCGGCCGAGATCCTTTCCGGGTACGCCGAGCGCCTGCGGGCCGTCAGCTGGGACCCTGAGTCGTTGAAGACGGCCCTGGAGGAGGTGGGCGCCGAGCACGGGCTCAAGCTCGGCAAGGCGCAGGCCCCCGTCCGGGTGGCCATCACCGGCCGGACCGTCGGTCTGCCGCTGTTCGAGTCGATCGAGGTCCTCGGCCGGGAGCGGTCTCTGGAGCGCCTCCGGGCGGCACTGGCCAAGCTCTAGCGGGCCTGGGCGGCGGCTTTGACGGCCGCCGCCCTACGCGCGCCCCCGTGCGCCCGCGCCGCGCCTCCGCCTGCGTCACAGGGCGCCGGAGACGGTCCGCGACCTCCCGGTCAGAGGAGACGTCGGCTAGGTCGTGTTTTATAAATCAAGCCCTGCTGCGCGACGCCCGGATCGGCGCCTCGCCGCGTTGGCGCCCCACCCACGAAAACTCTTCGCAGGCTCAGAGTTTCCGCGGGGCCCGGGATTGTCGCCCGTAGAACACCGCTACGGGCTCCTCCTCCGCCTTGCGATCCACCAATCTGGATCGCCGCTCGCGACGGGCAGCATTTATAAAACTCTCCCTAGAGGAGGCCTCGGCGATCGAGGAGAGGCTCGATGCGGGGGTCACGGCCGCGGAAGTTGCGGAACGCGGTCATCGCGTCGAGGCTGCCGCCCTTGGAGAGCAGTTCGCCGCGGAACCGGTCGCCGTTCTCCCGCCGCAGGCCGCCGTTTTCGGTGAACCACTCCACCGTGTCGGCGTCGAGGACCTCACTCCAGATGTAGGAGTAGTAGCCCGCGCTGTAGCCGCTCGCCCAGATGTGCGCGAAGTACGGGCTTCGGTAACGCGGCGGGACCGCCGGAAGGTCCACGCCCGCCTCCCGCAGGGCCTCGGTCTCGAAGGTCTCGGCGTCACCGTCGGTGTAGGCGGTGTGCCATGCCCAGTCGAGCAGGGTCGCGGCCAGGTATTCCACCGTCGCGAAGCCCTGGTTGAACTTCTGCGCCTCCAGCATGCGGTCGACCAGCTCGTGGGGCATCGGCTCGCCGGTCTCGTAGTGTTTCGCGTAGTTGGCGAGGACCTCGGGGTCGGTCGCCCACATCTCGTTCACCTGGGACGGGTATTCCACGAAGTCGCGCGGCACCGCCGTACCCGAGAAGCGGGGGTGGCGCACGTCGGAGAACAGCGCGTGCAGGGCGTGCCCGAACTCGTGGAACATGGTGTTGACCTCGTCGAACGTCATCAGGGTCGGCTCGCCCTTGACGAGGTTGAGGTTGTTCACGACGACCGGCCTGGTGCCTTCGAGACCGGACTGCCTGACGAGGCTGTTCATCCACGCGCCGCCACGTTTGGAAGCCCGGGTGTGGAAGTCGCCGAGGAACAGGCCGAGCGGGGAGCCGTCCTCGTTGCGGACCTCCCAGATCCGCACGTCAGGGTGGTAGCCGTGCAGGTCCTCCCGCTCCGCGAAGGTGATCCCGTAGAGCTTCCCCGCGGCGTGGAAGACGCCCTTCTCCAGGACGCTGTTCAACTCGAAGTACGGCCGCATCTGGGCGCTGTCGATGGCGTACCGGGCCTTGCGCACCTTCTCGGCGTAGAAGGACCAGTCCCACGGCTGCACCGGGTGCCCGGCGAGCTCCTCCAGATCGGCCTGCTCCTTGCGGGCGTTGGCCACGGCCGGGGCGACGAGCCGGTCCAGCATCTCGGTGACGGCCTCGGTGGTTCCCGCCGTCTGGTCGGCCAGGACGTACTCGGCGTGGTTCGCGTAGCCGAGCAGCTTGGCGCGCTCGGCACGCAGTTCGGCGATCTCGGTGATGAGCTCAGCGTTGTCCGCGCCGCGCCCGGTGGAGGCCCGGTAGATCCGCTCGCGCAGCTCCCGGTTGGTCAGCTCGGCGAGAGCGGGCTGGCCGGTGGGCAGGACCAGCGTGATGAGGTGCTTGCCGTCCAGCCCCCGCTCCCTGGCGGTCTCCCGCAGGCCTTGGATCGCGTCCGGCGAGAGCCCGTCCAGCTCGGCGACGTCGTCGACCGTGACGGCCCGCGCGTTGGCGTCGGCCAGCAGATTCTGCTGGAACGTCGTCGCGAGCGACGAGAGCCTTTCGTTGAGCCGCCTGAGCTGTTCCTGATCCTCCTGTCCCAGTACGGCTCCCGCCCTGGTGAAGTCGGTGAGATACCGCTCCAGCAGCCACTTGCGCTCGGGATCATCCGTCTGGACCGCCTGGATCCGCGCGAACAGCCCGGCATTGAGGTGAATCGCGTCACTGTGCTTGGCCAGCTTGGGGGTGACGTCCTTCTGGATCTCCTGGATCACCGGGGTCGTGTCCGAGGACGCCTGATTGAAGAAGACCGTGGACACGCGGTTGAGCAGCCGCCCGGACCGCTCCAGCGCCTCGATCGTGTTCTCGAAGGTGGGCGGCTCGGGGTCGCCCACGATCGCGTCCACCTCCGCGAGATGCTCGGCCATGCCCTGCTCGAACGCGGGCCCGTAATGCTCCTCCCTGATCTCCTGGAACGGCGGCAACTGGTACGGCAGGGAGCTCGGGTTCAGGAAGGGGTTCACGGACGGCGTCATCGATTCACCGCCGTGGAAACCCCGGCCTTCAGACCGGGGAGGAAACGGCTTACGGTCTGCACGGTTTCGTCCTCTCTCGTGTACGCGTAGCCGTCGGCCCGCTGAAGCAGGCGGACGTGCCGGTGGCCGATACCTTGAACGGTCCCGGCGTTGGTGGTGATGTTGAAACTGCCGCTGGAGCGGACGGCGACTCGCCCTGTGTGGACCCCGGCCTTCTTCCCCGAAGGGACGACCGCGCGAACCATGTCCCCAGTCGCGAATCCCTTGACCTGCTTGGTCCTGGGCAGCCGCAGCCGGGGGAAGCCGTGCTTGTCGGTGCGAGTCCGGCAGTACGTCCCGCGACCTGCCGCTTTGACGACCAGCACGGTCGACGGCCACCCGTTGACCGTGCTGGTCTCGCCGACGTGCAGCGCGTCGAGGGTGTGCGACTTCGGGGCGCCGGTCCGGGACCTGTTCCACTTGGTCCGGCCGCCGGAGGCGGCGTGGATCGGCAGGCCCGTCCCGGCCAGGGCGCGGTAGAGCGCCCACCGGGTGGCGTTCATCGCGGCGGCGTCCCGCAGCGGCGCCTTCGCCTGGCGTCGGATCCTGGCGAGTAGCGCGGGCTTGCCCGCCAGGAAAACCTCGACCGGGTCGGCGCCCTTGGCCTGATTACACGGCCCGCAGGCGAGGGTCAGGTTCGAGATCCGGTCCGATCCGCCACGCGCCCGGGCCTGGATGTGCTCCACCTGCAACGGCACGCCCTGCCCGCCGCAGTAGGCGCAGGCATGGCCCCACTTCTCCAGCAGGTACTGGCGGGCCTCATACCCGGCCAGGGTGCCCCGCTGGTACTCCGCCCCCTCCAGTGGCTTTCCGGCCGTCATGGCGTGCGCGTCGAAGCTGACACGTTCGACATGGACCGCCCGCACCGGAGCCCACCGCTTCAAGCGGGTCACCCACGACAGGGCGGTGTCCACCCGGTGCTTCAGCGACGGGGCCAGCCACCCGGCGGGCTTGGCCCGGTTGGAGAACCGCGGGGAGCGGTAGCGCACATTCCGTGACCTCCTGCCGCGCCGGTAAGCGGCCCGGCTGGTCAGTTTGTCGCGGATCTGCCCGCCCCGATGGTCGAGCTGGACAGCGAACCGGCCGGTACGGATTGCGCCGTCCCCGGTGGTGAACACGGCCATGCCAGTGTGCTTCGAACCGGGGTCGATCCCCAGTTCCACACCGTTGATCTCGGAGCGTCGCGCGGTCCGGTCCTTCAACCGGATGGCGAACGGGGTGTGCCGGGCGACGACCGCCCGGCCCGACGCCAGCAGGCACCGCGCACGAGCGGGGTGGCACGGGTCCAACGGGCGGCTGTGCTTGTCCAGGACGAACACGACCGGGTGAACCTCACGGTTCGCTCCCTCGGACGCCGAAACGCCCTCGGGGTGACGCCGAGCAGGCCGGGTGCCGGCCCGCTCGATCTCCCCTCGCCCATGTTCCACGCCGGGTGCCGCGCAACGGCGGCGTCCGTGTCCCGTTTCGTGCCCACCCTCGGGCGTGTCTGCTGACGCGGGTTCCAGAGCAGGCCGCTGAGGAAGCACGGCCTGGTGGGTCTGCTCACCTACGTGAAACGTAGCCAATCGAATGCACCTCCTTCTAGATGATCGGCTGGGGCTGGTCAATGCGGGCTTCAAGATCCAGGCGTGCTGAACCTCAAGCCTCCTCCTTCACTTCAGGAGGGGGTCGTTGACCGGTCGGCTGCTCCTCGCCAGCTGCTGACGTTTCCGCTCAGCGTCGCACAACAGGCGAGCGGCGCGTGACGGCACCGCTCTCGGAATCGTTTTGGTAGTGGGTCCCAAGCTGGGCTATTCTTTCGGAGTCGCAAGCGAGCCCGGCAAGGCCCGCAAAACGATGGGGTATGGGGTAATTGGCAGCCCGGCTGATTCTGGTTCAGCTAGTCTAGGTTCGAGTCCTGGTACCCCAGCTGGATCTCCGCAAGGGGATCCCGCTGGATCAAGATCTGCTTTTAGATCTGGTTCAACAAACGCAGTGCAAGGTCCCGTCGTCTAGTGGCCCAGGACGCCGCCCTCTCAAGGCGGTAGCGGCGGTTCGAATCCGCTCGGGACTACCACACTGCTAAGGCTCCGTCGTCTAGTGGCCTAGGACGCCGCCCTCTCAAGGCGGTAGCGCCGGTTCGAATCCGGTCGGGGCTACACCTGGAGAACTCCCGGAACATGTTTCCGGGGGTTCTCGTCGTTGTGCGCCCAGTTCTCGGCCTCTTGCCCGCCGCACTGCTCCCGGTCCCTCACCGGCGATCGGCCAGGCCTCGAAACCGTCGCGCGACGCCCACCCGTGGAAGGTGCCGACAGGTCGGCGCTGAACGACGGCGCAGCTCGTCAGCGCGGCGGATCGCCTGGCCTTGGCAGCCCGTCAAGCCAGGCCCTGAACGCCTCACACAGCACGTGGATCCGAATCGTCTCCACGTTGATACGCCGCTCGTTGGCCAGTTTCAGCGCCCGCCCGTCGATCTGGAACTCGCTGGGCTTACCCTCAAGCAGGGTCGAGGTCGCGTTGTCCAGAAGGCGCTGCCACTCGCCTCGCAGCGCACCGCCGCTACTCGTGGAACTCACTCCGGATCACCAGCCGCATCATGCTCGGCAAGCTGCCGGCGTAGTCCTGCCGGTAGAGGGGCATTGCCACCACCCTGGGGGATAGCCGGATATCCGGCTTGCTTGTCGGACCTCCACCTTGCAACCTGGATATCCGGCCCGTCAAGCTGTCTCCGTGGATCAACCGCGTTACCTTCAGCTCGCCGACCACTACCGGCGGCTCATCCTGGGCGGAGACATGCCGCCCGGGACCCGCCTGCCAGCCCGCCACGAGATCGCCGCAGAACACGGCGTCGCCGAGGGTGTAGCGAGATCCGCCATCCAAACCCTGGCTACAGAAGGCCTGGTTGAAGTGAGATCGGGCGCCGGTGCCTTCGTGCGGAAGCGACCACAGATCCAACGCCTGGTCCGCTCGTGGTACCGCTCAGCACGTGGAGGGTCGCCCTTCCGCGCTGAGATGGAGGCGCAAGGGAAACGCGGCGCGTGGGAGTACGACTCCGAGACGGTTCAAGCGCCGCCAGCGGTTCGTGACCGCCTAGCCCTCGACGAGCCCGGCAACGAGATCCCGGACGTGATGCGCACCCGGTACTTGTTCACGGCTGACGGGGAGCCTGTCATGCTCTCGACGAGCTACGAGCCGTACGCGTTCACAAAGGGCTCGCCGGTCGCCTTCCCGGAGGACGGCCCGCACGCCGGCAAGGGCGTGATCGAACGCATGGCGGTGCTCGGGGTGGACATCACCCACTGGTCCGAGATGGTCTCGGCGCGGCCGGCGCACGCCGAGGAGGCGCAGCAGTTGCGGCTCGGGGCTGGCGCGTTGGTGTTGACTATCGAGCGGACGTATTTCGAGGACGAGCGGCCGGTGGAGACCGCGGACATCGTGATCCCGGTCGACCGGTATCAGGTGGTGTACGGGGCGCCGGTTCGTGAGGAGTCGGCGGAGTAGTCCTGTCCCAGCCTCCCGCAGGCTGGAGGAGTCCCGACGTGCTCTGTGAATTTCCCCTCCTGGGTCGGGGTGGTCCGCCTTCCGGGCCGCACCACTGGCCCCGCCGACCCCGGTCCCCAAGCGGGTTCCGCGAAAGGCGCCGACAGGGTGGTGACGGCGCTTTTCGCGGCTGCCGGGTGAGGCTTTGCGGCTATCGTCCGGAGCGGGCCTTGAACAGCGCTCGCTTGGCGGCCTTGCCCACCTGCCTGTCCGGGTGCGCGTCGCCGACGGCCTCCAGCAGCTCCTCAAGGTGCGGGTGGCGGACCTTCCAGATGACGTCGAGCAGCCCGATCAGCGTGGCGGGAGGGCCGATGTCGTGCAGGCTGCTGACGAACTCGGGCCTGCCGAGGCCGGCGGAGATGGTCCACATGTCGAGGATCAGCCAGTGCGTGTCCGCCTGGGTCGGCTCCGGGGCGTCCTCGATTTCGAGCTGGGTGAGATGGGTCGCGGCGTACGGCCGGAGCGACGGCTCCTTGAGCGCCTCCGTCCAGGCGGGCACCGCGACCTCTCCAAGCGAGCCCACGAGACTGGCCGCCTGGACTCGGACCAGGGCGTCGGCCTCGTCTTCCACGGCCGCCGCGAGCAGCTCGGAGGCGGCCTGGGCGGGTTCGCGCAGGCCGAGCCAGGCGGCGAACTCGGCGTCGGCCTCCTCTTCGGGCATATCGGCGCTGAACGACAGCAGGTCGTGGGCGGTCATCGCGTCGATGGCGGGCCGCGCGTCGACCTCGATGTCCTCGTCGTCGACCAGGTGGACGATCCCCTCCGTGCCGAGCGGCGTCAGAGTGACGACGTCGCCCGAAACGGTGATCATCCCGTAACCGGTCAACCAGCCGACGACCGAGGCGAGTGGGTCGCCGGCCGCGGTCCAGGCGTCGGCACCGAGATCGTCGTACTCGGCCACGGCTTCGGCGAGCTCGTCGCGCAGCTCGGAGAGCGGGCGGGAACCCCCGCCGACCAGCACCCGGATCAGCAACGCGCGCGTCAGCCCCGAGAGCGCCAGGGTCAGATCGTCGTCGTCGAGCTCAGGGTCGCCGTAGTCGATCGAGTGGAGGCCGAGCATCCAGGCGTCCAGAACGTCATCGTCGTCCTCGAACGGCCACGCGGACGTGTCGGAGTCGACGCTGACCGTGTCCTCCCCGTCCGGGGTGAGGAACTCGAGGTCGATGGCGAGGTTCCAGAGGTTCCAGAGGGCCTGCGGCTCGGTGATCCCGACGGCCCGCACCGCCTCCTGGACCTCTTCCTCGCTGAGCAGGGTCTCCTCGCCGACCTTGCGCCCGGAGCCGACCCAGAGGGCCAGATCACGGGCTTGGGCGACGAGCGTGACCTCGCGGGCGGCCAGGGCGAGCTCGGAATCGGGGCGCAGCCGGATGGTGGGCAGATCGGCGATCTCGTCGGCGAACGGCTCGAAGTCGCCGAGGCTCTCGTCCTCGCCCTCGTCGAGCTCGTCCTCCTCCTCGTCCCAGTCCCGTTCGGCGATCGCGTCCTCCATCGCGTCGACGAAGTCGTCCTCGATCTCGTCGAGCTCCGCCTGCAGGGCGTCAAGCGGGTCGGAGCCGGTCGTGAGGCGGCCCGTCTCCGACAGGAACGTCAGGTAGGAGCGGATGGCCGGGACCATGCCGTCGGCGGCCTCGTCGGGATCCTCGACCACCTGTGGCATGCGCTCCAGCAGGACGGTGCGCAGATCGTCGCGCTTCCACAACCCGACGTCCTCGCGGGCGATCAAGCGATGCCACAGGGCGGCCGGGCCCACCAGGTCGGGATCACTGCCGGGCGCGTTGGCGGGCGCCCAGAGGATGAACTCTTGGAGCAGTGGACGCAGTTCAGCGGCGGCTGCCTCAATGCGATCTGTCACCCCGCCAGCCTAGAGCTAACCGACGCCGCTCTCTAATCAGTTAGCCCGACCTTAATCAGTTAGCCCGTCCTAATCGGTCGGCCCGGCCCAATCGGTTGCCGCCCGGCGCATCTCAGTTGGCCCGGCGCATCGCCTCAGTGATTCTTTCGGCCGCGCTGAGCACGGGTGCGGCGTGCATGCGGCCCGGCGTCCTGGTGAGACGTTCGATCGGTCCGGACACCGACACGGCGGCGATGACCTTGCCTCCGGCGCCCCGGATCGGGGCGGAGACGCTGGCCACGCCCTGCTCGCGCTCTCCGACGCTGTGCGCCCAGCCTCTCCTGCGGACGCTCGCGAGCGTGGCGGCGGTGAACTTGGAGCCGCGCAGGCCGCGGTGCAGCCGGTCCGGCTCCTCCCAGGCGAGCAGGATCTGCGCGGCGGACCCGGCGATCATGGGCAGCGCGGACCCGACGGGAACGGTGTCCCGCAGGCCGCTGGCGCGCTCGGCGGCGGCCACGCACACGCGCTCGTCCCCTTGGCGGCGGTAGAGCTGTGCGCTCTCACCGGTCAGGTCGCGCAGCTGGGTCAGCACGGGGCCGGCGACGGCGAGCAGCCGGTCCTCGCCCGCCGCGGTGGACAACTCGGACAGTCGCGGTCCCAAGATGAAACGTCCCTGCATGTCGCGAGAGACGATGCGGTGGTGCTCCAGCGCGACCGCGAGCCGGTGGGCCGTGGGCCTGGCGAGGCCGGTCGCCTGAACGAGCTGCGCCAGGGAAGCAGGACCCGCTTCCAGGGCGTTTAGCACGAGAACGGCCTTGTCGAGTACACCGACTCCGCTAGAGTTGTCCATACCCCGATACTGCCGTCTCGCTATCCGAGATGCAAACGCCTTATCGGGTGGCACGCGATAGAGTGTCCATATCCCGATATTTCCGTCTCATGATGAGAGATAGCCGGGGGTCGAGCACAAGGAGGCGTCACAACCATGGGTCGCACACTGGCCGAGAAAGTCTGGGAGCAGCACGTCGTGCGCCGCGCCGACGGCGAGCCGGACCTGCTCTACATCGACCTGCACCTCATTCACGAGGTGACCAGCCCGCAGGCGTTCGACGGTCTCCGTCTCACCGGCCGGACGGTGCGACGCCCCGATCTCACCATCGCCACCGAGGACCACAACGTCCCGACCGTGCTCGGTCCCATCACCGACCTGGTGTCGAAGACCCAGGTCGAGACCCTGCGCAAGAACACCGCCGAGTTCGGCATCCGGCTGCACCCGATGGGTGACGCCGGTCAGGGCGTCGTGCACATCATCGGCCCCCAGTTCGGCCTGACGCAGCCCGGCATGACGATCGTGTGCGGTGACTCTCACACGTCCACGCACGGCGCCTTCGGCGGCATCGCGTTCGGCATCGGCACGTCCGAGGTCGAGCATGTGCTGGCCACCCAGACGCTGCCCGCCTACCGGCCCAAGACGATGGCCATCGAGGTATCGGGCGAGCTGCCGGTGGGGGTGACCGCCAAGGACCTGATCCTGGCCATCATCGCCAAGATCGGCACCGGCGGCGGCCAGGGCTACATCGTGGAATATCGCGGCGAGGCCGTCCGCAAGCTCTCCATGGAGGGCCGGATGACCGTCTGCAACATGTCGATCGAGGCGGGCGCCCGGGCGGGCCTGATCGCTCCGGACGAGACCACGTTCGAGTACCTCCGCGGGCGCGCCCACGCCCCCACGGGGGACGCGTGGGACGAGGCCGTCGCGTACTGGAAGACCCTGCGCACCGACGACGGCGCCGTGTTCGACAAGGTCGTCGAGATCGACGCCTCGACGCTCACGCCGTTCGTCACCTGGGGGACCAACCCGGGCCAGGGCGCGCCGCTCGGCGCCGCCGTACCGTCTCCGGAGGACTTCGAGGACCAGACCGAGCGGTCCGCGGCCGAGCGGGCCCTGGAGTACATGGGCCTGACCGCGGGCACGCCGCTGAAGGACGTCCAGGTGGACACCGTCTTCGTCGGCTCCTGCACCAACGGCCGCCTTGAGGACCTGCGCGCCGCCGCCGACATCCTGCGTGGCCGCACGGTGGTCACCCGCACGCTGATCGTCCCCGGCTCGATGCAGGTCAAGAAGGCCGCCGAGGAGGAGGGCCTGGACCAGGTGTTCAAGGCGGCGGGAGCCGAGTGGCGCGAGGCCGGTTGCTCGATGTGCCTGGGCATGAACCCCGACACGCTGAAGCCGGGGGAGCGCAGCGCCTCCACCTCCAACCGCAACTTCGAGGGCCGTCAGGGCAAGGGTGGCCGCACCCACCTGGTGTCCCCGCAGGTCGCCGCCGCGACCGCCGTCACCGGCAAACTGACCGCGCCCGCCGACCTGGCCTAAGGGAGACCACCGATGGATGCCTTCACCACCCACACCGGCCGGGCCGTGCCGTTGCGCCGCAGCAACGTCGACACCGACCAGATCATCCCGGCGGTCTGGCTCAAGCAGGTCAGCCGTACCGGCTTCGAGAAGGGTCTGTTCGCCGCCTGGCGCGAGGACCCGTCCTTCGTCCTGAACAACCCGGTCTACGAGGGAGCCTCGATCCTGGTCTCCGGTCCCGATTTCGGCACCGGTTCCTCGCGCGAGCACGCGGTCTGGGCATTGCAGCAGTACGGCTTCCGCGTCGTCATCGCGGCCCGCTTCGGTGACATCTTCCGGAACAACTCCACGAAGATGGGCCTCCTGCCGGTCGTCCTCGGCGCCGAGGCGGTCGCGGAGATCCAGGCCGCGGTCGAGGCGGACCCGTCCGTGGAAATCACCGTTGACCTGGCAGAACGCCAGGTGCGGCTGGGTTCGGGCAGCTGGGCCTTCGAGATCGACGACTACACCCGCTGGCGGCTCATGGAGGGCCTGGACGACATCGGCCTGACCCTGCGTCACGCCGACGACATCGGGGAGTACGAGAATGGGCGGCAGCCATGGCTGCCGACGACCGTCTGAACGAGCTTCAGGCCCAAGACGACATCCTGGCGCGGCGGTTGCGCGACGCGTTCCGCCGCGTCGGGACATTGGCGATACCTGAAGATGAGCGTTCACGTTTGGTTCGCCGCCTTTTGGCAATCTGTGATGTAGCAAAGCGGGATATATCCCATGCAGCCACCCGGCTGGACGCCTTCATCGCCTACCTGGACGGCCCACCCGACACGCCAACCAGGCGAAACATGGCCCCTGGTGATTGAGTCCCGCGCCTTCGTCCCTTAATTTCAAGCGCGTAAGGGGGAGGAACCGAAATGAACAAGAAGGAACTCGTCGACGCGGTCGCCGGCCGCGTCGGTGATCGGAAGACCGCCACTGAAGCGGTCAACGCAGTCCTTGAAGCCATCCAGAGCGCGGTCGCGAGTGGCGACAAGGTCTCGATCACCGGCTTCGGGGCATTTGAGATGGTGCACAAGCCTGCCCGGACAGCCAGGAACCCTTCGACCGGAGACCCGATCAAGGTGGCGGAGAGCTGGGGACCCAAGTTCCGCCCGGGCGCCGACTTCAAGGAGTTGGTCAACGCTGGCGGGAAGAAGTCCGCAAGGAAGAGGTAGGCGGCCACTTCGGCCAGGGACGGCGTCCGGTTCTCCGGGCGCCGTCTCCGTTTTATGGCCGCTCCTTCGGAGCGGCGGGTTCGGGCGCCTGAAGTCGGCTCGTGCCTTCGTCGCTCGGAGTCGCTTCGCTCCCCGCTCGCTCCTCAGTTACTTCACCGCCGCGCC
>JBIOWF010000351.1:0-5572 GCA_044868295.1 Microtetraspora sp.
CGCGCGGCGGTCGCGGAGCTCGGTGAGAAGCCCTTCAGGGCCGACCAGCTCTCGCGGCACTACTTCGCGAAGCTCACCGGCTCGGCGGACCAGATGACGGATCTTCCGGGCGAGACCCGGGAGCGGCTCGTGTCGCAGCTGATGCCGTCCCTGCTGACCTCCGTGCGCGAGATCACCTGTGACGGCGGCACGACCCGCAAGACGCTGTGGAGGCTGTTCGACGGCTCCCTCGTCGAGTCGGTGCTCATGCGCTATCCCGACCGGGTCACGATGTGCGTCTCCTCGCAGGCCGGCTGCGGCATGAACTGCCCCTTCTGTGCCACCGGTCAGGCGGGCCTGACCCGGAACATGTCAACGGCGGAGATCGTCGAGCAGGTTGTCGCCGGGGCTCGTGCGCTGGCCGCCGGCGAGGTCCCGGGCGGTCCAGGCCGCGTCAACAACGTCGTTTTCATGGGCATGGGCGAGCCGATGGCCAACTACAAGGCCGTGATCGGCGCGGTCCGCCGCCTCGTCGACCCCGCGCCCGATGGTCTCGGCATCTCGGCGCGCGGCGTGACCGTCTCGACCGTCGGCCTGGTTCCCGCCATCGAGAAGCTCTCGAACGAGGGGCTGCCGGTGACGCTCGCCGTCTCCCTGCACGCCCCCGACGACGAGCTGCGCGACACGCTCGTGCCGATCAACACCCGGTGGAAGGTCGCCGAGGTGCTCGACGCGGCCTGGAACTACGCGGCGAAGACGAAACGCCGTGTCTCCATCGAGTACGCGCTGATCAAGGACATCAACGACCACGAGTGGCGGGCCGATCTCCTCGGCCGCCTGCTCAAGGGCAGGCTCGTGCACGTCAACCTGATCCCGTTGAACCCCACGCCGGGTTCCAAGTGGACGGCCTCGCGTCCCGAGGACGAGCGTGCCTTCGTCCGGCGCCTGGAGTCGCACGGCGTCGCGGTCACCGTACGCGACACTCGTGGCCGCGAGATCGACGGCGCCTGCGGCCAGCTCGCCGCCGCGACCCCCGAGTCCTGAACCCGGTACGGCTGCCGCCGACGGGCCGAGCACGAACTCGGTCGACGCCGACAGCGACCCCGAGTCTGATTCCCTGTACGGCTGAACTCTGCCCGTACCGCGCGTCCCTCAGGAGGCGCGGCTTTCAAGGGCGGTGACGATGAGGTCGACGGCGTGCTCAAAGGTGCTGTCGGCGTCCGACGCTCCGGCGAGTTCGGCGAGTTCGGCGAGTTCGGCGAGGACCCCGCTGGTCTCGGCGATGAGGAACCCGGAGACGAAGGTGTACAGCACCTTGCGGGTGGAGACCAGTTCCTCGGCGGGGATCCCGGCGGCGACGAGGATCCGGTTGAGCACCGTCCACAGTTTGCCCTCTTGGCCGATCAGGGCCGGGTTGCCGTTGGCGTAGTCCCAGAGGGACGGATGGGACCGCGCGAGGGAGCGGTAGGCGTGGGCCAGCGCGCGTAGCTGGTCCTGCCACGGGGTGCCGTCGTCGGCGGGCAGCCGCAGCCGTGAGCTGGAGAGGGCGCACATCCCGCGCAGCAGCGCCGTCTTGTTCTCCACGTGGTGGTAGAGCGACATGGGGTTGACGTCGAGCTCGGCCGCCAGTTTGCGCATGGACAGCCCGTCCACCCCGGAGGCGTCCACCAGGCGCAGCGCGGTCGTGTAGATCTCCTCGGATGTCAGGGGCCGCCCCCTGTGCGCACTCACTGCCATACGCCGTATGATAGGTCAGGCATACGGCGTATGGCGGTCGTAGTCAGGAGCACAGGAGTCCCCATGTCGGCAATCCGTTCAGTCCCCGCCCCCCAAGGCCTGCCATTGGTCGGTAACGCACTCCAAATTCCGGCGGACGCGCCCGCCGCGTTTCTCAACAAGCTCGCCGCGGAGCACGACGAGGGCATCTACCAGCTCGATCTGCTCGGCCGTAAGGTCCTGTTCGTCTCCGACCCCGACCTGGTCGAGGAACTCTGCGACGAGACGCGGTTCTACAAGGGCATCGACCCGCCGCTGTCCATCGTCCGCGACTTCGGCGGTGACGGGCTGTTCACCGCCCGCCACGATGAGCCGGTCTGGGGGCACGCGCACCGCATCCTGATGCCCGCCTTCAGCCAGCGGTCCATGAAGGCATACTTCCCGCAGATGCTGGAGGTGGCGCAGGCGCTCGTCGCCAAATGGGCGGTCTCGGACGAGGTCAACGTGCCCAATGACATGACCAGGCTCACGCTCGACACGATCTCCCTCACCGGGTTCGACTACCGGTTCAACTCCTTCGAGTCGCCCGAGTTGCACCCGTTCCTGCAGGCGATGGCTCGTGCGCTGACCGAGGCGATGCACCGCAACCGGCAGCTCCCCGTGGTCACCAAACTCAAGAAGAAGCAGGAGGAGACATACCGGGCCGACATCCGGCTCATGCAGGACCTGGTGGACGACGTGATCAGGCAGCGCCGGGCGGCGGGCCGGAGCGACACCAGGGACCTGCTCGGCCTGATGCTGGGGGCCGCCGACCCGCAGACCGGAGAGCGGCTGTCGGACGAGAACATCCGCAACCAGGTCCTGACATTCCTCATCGCCGGGCACGAGACCACCAGCGGGCTGCTCTCCTTCGCCCTCTACAACCTGCTGCGCAACCCGCACGTGCTCGCCCGTGCCTACGCCGAGGTGGATCGGCTGCTGCCGGGCGACACCGTCCCCACCTACGACACGATCATGAAGCTGGACGTGATCCCGCGGATCCTGGAGGAGACTCTGCGGATCTGGTCCCCGATCCCGGTGTTCGCGGTCAAGTCTGTCGAAGACACCACGATCGGCGGCTATCCGGTGCGGAAGGGCCAGACGGCCGCCATCCTCCTGCCACCGCTGCACCGGCATCCCAAGGCGTGGAACCGGCCGGACGAGTTCGACATCGACCGCTGGCTTCCCTCGGCCAAGGCCGATCATCACCCCGCCGCCTACAAGCCGTTCGGCAACGGTGAACGGGCGTGCATCGGGCGCCAGTTCGCGCTGACCGAGGCACGGCTGGCCCTGGCCCTGGTCCTGCAGCGGTTCGCGATCTCCGACCCGGACGCCTACCGGATGCGGATCAAGCAGACTCTCACCCTCAAGCCCGACGCCTTCACGGTCCGGGTCAGGGAGCGCAAGCCGTACGAGAGGGGCGTGGCCGAGACGGTCGAGGTCACGGAGGGGCAGCAGGTGGAGGTGGCCGTCACGGGAGTCGGCCTCACCGTCGCGTACGGCTCCAACCTCGGCACCTCCGCGGATGTCGCCGAGCGGCTGGCCGAGCGTGCCAGGAGCGCCGGGTTCGCGATCACGTTGACGACCCTGAACGAGCTCGCCCCGCCCGAGGACGGGGTGCTCGTGGTGATCACCTCCACCTACAACGGCAAGGCCCCCGACAACGCCCAGAGCTTCGACGCCTTGGACGGGCTCCCTTCCATGGACGGGGTACGGCTCGCGCTCCTCGGCTGCGGCAACACCCAGTGGCCCACCTACCAGGACTTCCCCCGGCGGGCCTTCGACAAGTTCGTCCGGGCGGGAGCCGTGCCGCTTATCGACCGCGGTGAGGCCGACGCGGACGGCGACTTCGACGGCGACGTCTCGGCGTGGACCGCCGCGCTCTGGGCCGCCCTGGCGGCGGAGTACGGCACGGCAGCCGCCGAGAGCGGGCCCCGCTACGAGATGGACGTCCTCACCGAGGCCGATGTGCGACCCGCGGTCGTCTCCCCGCAGGCGTTCCCGCTGACCGTTCTCTCCAACGAGGAGCTGACCGGCGACCCCGCCGGGCTGTGGGACTTCTCGCTGGAGGCGCCGCGTCCCGGGGTGCGCTCGATCGTGGCCGAGCTGCCTCCGGGGGCGACCTACACGGCTGGTGACCATCTGGCGGTCTTCGCCAAGAACGACCCTGAGTTGGTCGAGTGGGCGCTGCGCTGCCTCCGCGTTCCCCGCGAGCAGGTCGTTCGGCTCCGCGCTCGGGGGACGACCCACCTGCCCGTGGACACTCCGGTGACGGCGGGGCTTCTGCTGACCGAGTTCGCCGAGCTGCAGGAGGTGGCGACGCGCTCCGATCTCTCGACGCTGGCAGGGCAGACGGAGTGCCCGTGGACTCGGGGCCGGCTCGCCGACCTGGAGGCCGCCTACGCCGACGAGATCCTCGCCAAGCGCGTCTCGGTGCTCACGCTCCTTGAGCGGTTCCTCGCGATCACCCTTCCGCTGCCGGTCTTCCTGGAGATGGCCGGCCCGATCCGGCCGCGCTACTACTCGATCTCCTCCTCGCCGCTGGCCGCCCCCGGCCGGGTCCGGATCACCGTCGGCCTGGTGGAGGGGGCCGCCTGGTCGGGCAGCGGCGAGTACCGCGGCATGTGCTCGGCCTACATGGCCGGCCTGCAGCCCGGCGACGTCTTCTACGGGTACCTGAGGGTTCCGACCCCGCCGTTCCGCCTTCCCGCCGATCCGGAGACCCCGGTGATCCTCGTCGGGCCGGGCACCGGGTTCGCCCCGCTGCGCGGCTTCCTGGAGGAGCGGGCCCTGGCCGGAGCGACCGGTCCCGTCGAGGTCTTCTGCGGCTGCCGCCATCCCTCGCACGACTGGCTGTACAGCTCGGAGCTCCGGGACTGGGAGGCGGCCGGGGTCGCCCGCGTGCACACCGCGTTCTCCGCCGTGGCCGGCCACCCCTTCCGCTTCGTCCAGGAGGCGGTCGCCGCCGAGGCCGACACGTTGTGGGAGCTGCTGGAGCGGGGCGCGCACGTCTATGTCTGCGGCGACGGGCTCCGCATGGCGCCCGCCGTACGGCAGGCCCTCGCGACGATCTACCGGGAGAGGACCGGCGGCGATGCCGAGGAGTGGCTGCGCACTTTGGAAGCAGAGGGCCGCTACCAGCAGGACGTCTTCGCCTGACCGCTTTTTCGGTCTCAGGTGGGCGCCTGGGCCGCGTTGATCGCCGACCTGGTACGGCACTGGAGGCACGTCCCGGCTGCCGGAGCGTAGGGCTTTCGCGCCGGGCCGGGGCTTCGGGTACGGCTTCGCCCGGGAGCGGGCATGGCTCTCGCGCCGGGGCTACGGGCGGGCGCGGCGGAGCCACGTGTATGCGAGGAGCCCGGCCCCGCACCACGCGAGCGTGGCGAGGACGATGGCCGGGAACCGGTCGGGAAGCTCGCCATGGCTCGCCGCCCTCATCCAGGTCATGACGGGCACGGTCAGCCATGCACTGGAGGCGCTGACGAGCAGGATGGCGATGTAGCCGCTCACCAGGGCGATGATCGACACTGCCGGATGGCGGCGTCTCCACTGCGTTTGCCCGCCAGCGGGATGCCCACGCTGACCTGTCTGCCGGCCAGCCCCACCAGCCCGCAGTTGTTGACCATCCGATCGACCTCGACGACGGCATCGACCGCCGGCGGGCCCGCGGGCAGCGCACGGATCGGAGAAGGGCGTCCCGGCCGTCCGCCAGCCGCCATCAGCTTGGCCAACTCGCTGCTGGTGAGCGTCACCGGATGGGTCTTGACCAGCGTGTCGCCGACGAAGACGTGCATGGTGGTCGCGCTGGCCCACACCGTGACCGTCTGCCCCGCCCCCA
>JBIOWF010000352.1:0-4734 GCA_044868295.1 Microtetraspora sp.
CGGTCAACTCGATAGCCGCCGTGTGCGCGGCGCCGCCCGGCATCCGCACGATGCTCGACCTGCCTCTCGCCATCGGCCGGGGCACGGTCCGTCTCGCCTGAGCCGTTTCCGGCTCACTGCGGCAAGAACCGCTCGAACCCGCCCCGGGCCGCAGAGCAGTGCCCCTTCCGCGTGTCCCGCTTCCAGGTCAGTACGGCAGGAAACGGCCGAACCTGCCCTGGTGATAGAGCAGGGGGCGGCCCGTTCCCGACACCGTCGTGGCGGTGACCAGACCCACCACGAGAATGTGGTCGCCCACCTCGACCGTATGGTGCGGGCGGCACACGAGGTGTGCTGAGACGTCGTCGAGCAGCGGGACGTCCTCGGGGCCGGGGGTCCACTTGGTCGGGTGCGCGAAGCGGTCGACGCCCTTCTTCGCGAACCGCGAGGCGACGTCGGCCTGATCGCTCGCGAGCACGTTGACCGCGAAATGGTCGGCCCGTTGCAGCCACGGCCAGGTCGTCGACGACTGCGCCACATAGAACGACACCAGCGGCGGGTTCAGGCTTACCGATGAGAACGACGTGGCGGTCAGGCCGACCGGCACGCCCTCCGGCCGGGCCGTGACGACCACCACTCCCGCCGCGTGCACGGCGAGCGCCTGCCGGAACTCCTCCGCGCCGACGGATCCCGTCTCTCCGGGAGAGACGAGGCGCAGCCGCGCGGAAACCCGCGCGCTGGAAGCCTCATCACGAGCAACCGTCATGTCCGCCCCGTCCAACTCCTCGTGTCCTTCCGGGTCGCTGCCCTCGCGCCCGTCCCGGACCTCGTTCCCATCCAGATCGCTGCCCTCGTGCCTGGCCGTGTCGTGCCCGGCCGTGTCCTGGTGCCCATCGGGGTTTCGGGCCTGGCCCGGTCCGTACGGCTCGCGCCCCGGTCATGCGGGCACCTCCTGCCGGAACGCGAGTTGTGGCACGACCCGGTCGGCCCACCTGGCGAGGACCTCGTCCAGCTCGGGGATCTGGGACTCCAGCAGTGCCGGGCCGGGGGTCGGCACGGTGGCGCCGAGCTCGACGAGGAGCGGCCGCAGGTGCAGCTCCACCGCCAGCGAGTGCTTCGGGTGGCCCATGACCAGCAGGGGCAGAGCCACCTTCCCGGACAGCGCCTCATGGCCCAGCTTGTCGAGGAAGGACTTCAGCAGGCCGGTGTACGTGCCCTTGTACGTCGGGCTGGCGACGACAAGGATCTCGGCTTCGAGGAGCAGTTCGAGCGCCACCTCGACCCTGGGCGACGGCTCCGGAGTGAACAGGTGGGGAGCGATGCCGGCGAGGTCCACGACGTCGACCGGGCCGGTGCGCCCGATCCGGGCGGCGACCGTCTCGGCGGCGCGCACCGCGACGGACAGCGTACTGGAGCCGTCGCGTGGATTCCCGACGAGCGCCACGATACTCACGAAGTCACCGCCACTTCTCTGGGTCCGCCGACCGTGCCGTCGCTCGCGCTCTGCGACAACCGGCTCTCGCTCTGTGCGAACGAACTCTCCGGACGGGCGAGACCGTAGTTCTCCCGAAGCGTACGACCCTCGTACTCGTACCGGAACAGGCCCCTCACTTGGAGCTCGGGAACCACGTGGTCCACGAAGTCCTCCAGACCGCCCGTCCAGGCTGATGTCGTCGATCGCGGTGAACGGCTGGTCCACGTCACGGACCTGGAAGACCTTGCTCACCCGGTCGATGACGATCTTCGCGTGGCCGGTGTGGCCTGCGGTCACCTCGCTGAGCGTGGCGGTCATGAGGCGCTCCCGTTCGCGTAGGGGTTGAACTCGTTGGTGAAGACGTCGGTGAGCTTGACCTGGCCCGGCTTGATCTCACCCTCGCGCTCCAGCCAGTCGATCCACCGCTGGAAGTCGTTGTCGGCGATCACGCCGCCCTTGGCGTCCACGCCGTAGCTCTTCCAGTAGCCGATGGCGGAGGAGTCCTCGTTGCGACCGCGCCTGGCGATGATCTCCTTGATCTTGCCGAAATAGCCCAGGTTCTCGGCGAGCTCGGCCAGGGTGACGGAGCCCACGTTGCCCTGGTAGCGCAGTTCGGTGACCTCGTCACCCCCTGAGCTGGAGGAGCCGCAGGCGCTGAGAACGACCAGCAGCGTGGAGACGAGAGCGAGTTTGACCTTGTTCATGGGGATACCTCAGAGCTGTACGCGCATGCTCGCGCGGGCCCCGAGCAGGGCGGCTCGCTCCTGCGCGCTCTTGCAGTCCGGAACGCCGACCGGGCTTCGGCGGCCGAGGGTTTGGTCCCATGGATATGGTTCCGGGAAGTGCGATCCCGAGACCGAAGGGGAAGACGTGATCGAGGAGATCTGGGTCGACGAGGCCGTCCGCGAACTGCGGCCGGACTTCGCGGTGCTCGTCATCGGAGCGTACGGCCTCCGAAACGGGCCATCGGACGACCTGTCGCGTAAGTGGCTCGCCGAGGCGGCCGCCGACGCCGTGCCCCTCGACCACGAGAAGATCGAGGCGTGGCGCGCGGCGTACCGGGCGTTCGGCGCCAAACCGCAGCGGACCCGCCCGTCCGTCGACGCGCTCATCCGGCGGATGCCACTCCCCGAGATCAACCTCGTGGTCGACGCCTACAACGCCGTGTCCGTACGGCACGCGCTGCCGATCGGCGGCGAAGACCTCTCGCACTACGCGGGAACGGGACGCCTCGTCCGCGCCACCGCCGAGGAACCGTCCGACGAGGCCCTGGGTGTGCCCGAAGCCGGCGAGGTGGTCTGGCGGGACGACCTCGGCGTCACGTGCCGCCGGTGGAACTGGCGGCAGTGCGTCCGCACACGGATCACCGAGGAGACCGTCGACGCGCTCTTCCTCTTGGAGCGTCTGGAGCCGATGTCGCTCGACGAGCTCGACGAGGCCGGAACCGATCTTGTTGAACTGCTCACACTTGTCACACCGGACGTCCACCTCAAAAAGCGCCTTGTCCGGTAGTTAGCAGCCTGAACCGCGACAGTAGGCTGGACATGCGGCCGTCCACAAGGAAGATGGATGGGGGACCGCGGCCGGACCGGGCGCACCCCGCCGTTTGAGGCGAGTAGCCTTGGAGCGGTTCTCTATCATCAACGCCGATCTGCGGAAGAGGGCGATTTCCGCCGTGTCGTCAGAGTCGTCGCGGACAAACCCGCTGGCAAGCTTTGGACAAAACGAGTGGCTTGTCGACGAGCTGTATCAGAAGTACCTCCAGGATCCCGACTCAGTCGACAAAGCCTGGTGGAACTTCTTCGCTGATTACAACGGGACGGGGAAGACCCCGCCCACGGGAGCGTCCACCGGCACGACCGCTGCCGTAGCGCCTCCGGCCCCGGCGGCACCGGCGGCACCGGCGCCCGCGGCGGCTCCGAAGGCGCCGGCCGCACCCGCGGAGAAGGCGAAGGTGGCGGCGGCACCGGTTCCGGCCGGCGCGACCGAGGAGAAGCTGCGCGGCGCGGCCGCCCGCACGGCCCTCAACATGGAGTCCTCGCTCGCGGTCCCGACGGCGACCAGCGTGCGCGCGGTCCCGGCGAAGCTGCTCATCGACAACCGCATCGTGATCAACAACCACCTCTCCCGCGGGCGGGGCGGCAAGATCTCCTTCACGCACCTGATCGGTTACGCGATCATCCGGGCGCTCAAGGCGATGCCGGAGATGAACCACTCCTACACGGAGGTGGACGGCAAGCCGCTCCTGATCAAGCCGGAGCACGTGGGCCTCGGCCTCGCCATCGACGTGCAGAAGAGCGACGGCACCCGCCAGCTCCTCGTGCCGTCGATCAAGGCCGCCGAGACGCTCGACTTCCGCCAGTTCTGGGTGGCCTACGAGGAGATCGTCCGCAAGGCCCGCTCCGGCAAGCTCGCCGTCGACGACTTCCAGGGCACCACGATCTCGCTGACCAACCCCGGCACGATCGGCACCGTCCACTCCGTGCCGCGTCTGATGCCCGGCCAGGGCACGATCATCGGCGTGGGCGCGATGGAATACCCCGCCGAATACCAGGGCGCGTCGGAGGAGACGCTGTCCCGCCTCGCGATCAGCAAGGTGATGACGCTCACCTCCACGTACGACCACCGGATCATCCAGGGCGCCCAGTCGGGCGACTTCCTGCGGCGGATCCACCAGCTGCTCCTCGGCGCCGACGGCTTCTACGACGAGATCTTCGAGTCGTTGCAGATCCCGTACGAGCCGGTCCGCTGGGTCCAGGACATCTCGGCCACCCACGACGACGACGTGGCCAAGTCCGCCCGCGTCCTGGAGCTGATCCACGCCTACCGGGTCCGCGGCCACCTCATGGCCGACACGGACCCGCTGGAGTACCGCCAGCGCAAGCACCCCGACCTGGACATCAAGTCGCACGGACTGACCCTCTGGGACCTGGAGCGCGAGTTCGCGACCGGCGGCTTCGGCGGCCGGCCGCTGATGAAGATTCGTGACATCCTCGGCGTGCTGCGCGACACGTACTGCCGCACGGTCGGCATCGAGTACATGCACATCCAGAACCCCGAGGAGCGGGCCTGGATCCAGGCCCGCGTAGAGAAGCCGCACGCCAAGCCCGGCCGGGAAGAGCAGCTGTACATCCTGCGCCGGCTCAACACCGCCGAGGCCTTCGAGACCTTCCTGCAGACCAAGTACGTGGGTCAGAAGCGGTTCTCGCTGGAGGGCGCCGAGTCGCTGATCCCGCTGCTCGACGCGGTGCTGCAGTCCTCGGCCGAGGCCGGGCTGGACG
>JBIOWF010000353.1:0-2431 GCA_044868295.1 Microtetraspora sp.
GGTCCAGCACTTCCCCTCCTTGCATCACATCCAGCCTCTCCGTATATTGCTAAGCTAGCCCTAAATCAGGCCTGGAGAGTCGAGTGAAGGTTCGTTCGAGCGTCAAGCCGATTTGCGAGCACTGCAAGGTCGTCAAGCGACAGGGCGTGACCCGCATCATCTGCAAGCGCAATCCAAAACACAAGCAACGGCAAGGCTGATCATGGCCCGTATCGCGGGCGTCGACCTGCCGCGCGAAAAGCGCGTCGAGGTGGCGCTGACCTACATCTTCGGCATTGGGCGGCCCACCAGTAGCCGCATCCTAGGTGAGACCGGCGTCAATCCGGACACCAGAGTGCGCGACCTGTCGGACGCCGAAGTCGCCCGGCTCCGGCAGATGATCGAGCGCTCGGTCAAGGTCGAAGGCGCGCTCCGTACCGAAGTCGCCATGAATATCAAGCGGCTGATGGATATCGGCAGCTATCGCGGGATCCGCCATCGGCGCGGACTGCCGGTCCGGGGTCAGCGTACCCACACCAACGCCCGAACCAAGAAGGGACCGCGGCGCGCCATCGCGGGCAAGAAGAAAGTGACTAAGAAGTAAGATGACAGCTCCCGCTCCAGCCAAAGCGCCCGGCGCCAAGCGCGCCAAGAAGGTGGTCGAGTCCGAGGGCATCGCCCACATCTCGGCGACCTTCAATAACCTGCTGATCACCATCACCGATCTGCGCGGCAACACCCTCGCCTGGGGCTCCGCCGGTAAGGCGGGCTTCAAGGGGTCCAAGAAATCCACCCCGTTCGCGGCCACTGTCGCTGCCGAAAACTGCGGTCGGGAAGCCATGAACCTGGGGCTCCGCCGGGTGCACGTGCGGGTTCAGGGCCCCGGCAGCGGACGTGAGTCGGCCATCCAGGCGTTGGCCTCGGTCGGTCTACGAGTGGTCTCGATCCGCGATGTCACCCCCATTCCTCACAACGGGTGCCGTCCCCCGAAGAAGCGGCGGGTCTGAGCCATGTCGAGATACGTCGGACCGAGCTGCCGCCTCTGCCGCCGGGAAACCACCAAGCTGTTCCTCAAGGGCACCAAGTGCCTGACCGAGAAGTGCCCGGTCGAGCGTCGCGCCTATCCGGCCGGCCAACACGGGCAGAGCGGCGGTCGGCAGCGCAAGGCGTCGGAGTACGCCAAGCAGTTGCGCGAAAAGCAGAAGGTCAAGCGGATGTACGGCCTCTCCGAGCGGCAGTTCCGCAACACCTTCGAGGACGTGACCCGCGAGCCCGGCGTCAAGGGCACCAACCTCCTGGTCGCGCTCGAGAGCCGGCTGGACAACATCGTCTACCGGATGGGATTCGCCTCCAGCCGCAAGGCGGCCCGCCAGCTCATCTCGCACGGCCACATCGAAGTCAATGGCCACCGGGTGGACGTTCCCGCTTACCGGGTCGTGCCAGGTGAGGAAGTCCGGGTTGCGCCGTCGAGCCGGGAGATCGTGCCCGTCAAGATGGCCCAGGAGAGCGCCGCACGAGGCCAGCCGGTTTCCTGGATCTCGGTAGACAACGAAAAGGCCGCCGGTCGGGTAACCGAGCGGCCCACACGCGAGGCCATCCCGATCAACGCCCAAGAACAGCTCATCGTCGAGCTCTACTCGAAGTGACCATGACCATTGATCTGACCGGGTTGGTGCGTCCCCATCTCGTCGAGATGACCAAGCGGGACGACAACCCTAATGCGGCAGAGTTCCGGCTCCAGCCTCTGGAGCGGGGCTTCGGTTATACCCTGGGCAACTCGCTTCGCCGGCTGCTCCTCTCTTCGCTGCGCGGCAGCGCGGTGTGGGGCTTCCGGCTCGACGGCGTGGTCCACGAACATCAGACGGTGCAGGGTGTGTTGGAAGATGTCCACCAGATCGTGCAGCGGCTCAAGGCCCTCACGCTGGTTCTGGCCGACGACGTGGACGACGCCGTCCTGCACATCCGTCGCGAGGGCGCGGGTCCCGTCTACGCGCGCGACATCCAGGAACATGGATCGGTGACCATCAAGAATCCCGATCACCTCCTCTTTACGCTCCAGGACGATCGCGACGTCAGCATGGAGCTCTACGCCAATAAGGGGCGGGGCTACGTCGAGGCCGAGATGCATCCGGCCGATCGGTCGCTGCCGGTCGATCTGGTTCGCGTCGACGCGATCTACAATCCGGTCCGCCGGGCCAACTTCACGGTGGCCGAAACCCGCGTGGGTCAACGGACTGACTACGACCGGCTCACCGTCTCGGTCGAGACCAACGGGACCATCACGCCGGAAGACGCCATCGCCTACGCGGCGGCCCTGGCCCAGGTCCACTTCCAGTACTTTGTCGACTTCGGCAAGGTGCCGACCATGCGGGATGGCGGCGGCGCGGCCGTGGGCGGCGGGGCCAATTTGCGGCAGCGCCTGGGGCGGCCGATCGACGATTTCGGGCTGTCG
>JBIOWF010000354.1:0-12414 GCA_044868295.1 Microtetraspora sp.
CCTGCTCCTCGATCAGGTCGAGGAGGCCTTCACACATTCCGATCTCATGCATGGACGCTCTACATCCGCTCCATCTTGATGTACCGCTGGATCTCCGGCCATTGCGAGGCGACGAGTATCGCCAGCCCGCAGGCCAACACGAGCCCCGTCACTTTGAGCTTCCTGCTCATGCCCCGCCACTCCCCGG
Organism: Microtetraspora sp.; assembly: GCA_044868295.1. Classification (GTDB taxonomy): domain Bacteria; phylum Actinomycetota; class Actinomycetes; order Streptosporangiales; family Streptosporangiaceae; genus JBIOWF01. Next base: position 188 of record JBIOWF010000354.1, read on the forward strand.
TGCCGTCAGTTTGAGCTTGCTCATGCCTTTTCACTCCCTGGTTCTTGCTCTTGTTCTTGTTCGGTCGTCAGTTCCGTCACGAGCGATGTCACGAGTGACGTCACCATGCGCGCGGCCTCCTCGACGGCCGCGTCCACCGGCTCGCTCAGCCCGACCAGCACGTCCTCGTCCGGAGCTCCGGTCAGCACCGTCTCGGGCTCGCAGCACAGGACGAGGACACGCGGAGGCACCCGGCCGAGCTCGCGGGCGAGCCGCAGGACCCGCACCGGATCCATGCCGTGGGTTTCCACGGGCACGCCGCCCTCGTCCGCGACATGCGGTTCGAGCAGGGTGAGCGTCCCCGGGGCCGCGCCCCTGGGGGCGGCGTCGACGAAGATCACCGCGCCGTAGTCGCGTTGCAGGGCGTAGGCCAGGTCCATCCCCCGGATCCCGAAGTCGACGACGTCGACCCCGGCGACGGTCCCCGCCTGGGCGACACGGCGCACCACCTCGACCCCGAAGCCGTCGTCGCCCAGGAAGATGTTGCCGATCCCGGCGACAAGGACTCGCGGCACTTTCTTCGCGCCGACGTCCGGCCCCAGCGGTTCGATCTCCTCGACGGCGTAGAAGAACCGGTGACCGGGCAGCCGCGCCTCTCCCAGGTCGCGGCCCGGATCGTCTTCGAGAGTGACCGCGACGTGCAGGTTTCCCTCGTCGTCCTCCTCGACGCTCTCCACTACGGCGATACGCCCGTCGAGAGCGAGGTCGAAGATGTCCGTACGCGACCGGGGGCGCAGCCGGACGCGGCTTCCCGCACCAACGGAGATCCCGTTCACCTCCGCCGTGTCCGGACCGCGCCGTTCCATATGGGGCCAGAAATCATGAGGCGAGAAATCATGCGATGAGAAGCCCACTTCGTTCATGCCTCTGGCTCCCGATGAAGGATGGGCCGGACGTCGCGCATGGTTCCGTGCAGCCGCATGAGCTGCTCCGACGACAGCGACGCGCACCGGTCGAGGATCCGCCGCGCCCGGGGGTCGCCGTCCCGGATCTCCTGCAGCTCCGCGTCGGTCAGGCTGAGGACGCTCAGCGTGAGCAGCTGGTCGATCTCCGTCGCGTCGAACAGGTCACCGGGACTCTCCGGCGCCACCTGGGGATAGTCGTAGAGGATGATCGGCGAGGACAACATCGTGTGCCGCTCGCCCTCCGCCCCGACCAGGACGGGCCAGGTGCCGACGTTGCCGCAGCCCCCCGCCAGGTGCCTCAGCTCTCCCGGCGGGTCCATGAGCGAGACGAAGCGTCCGCCGTCCGAACGGGCGATGGTGTGGCAGGAGACGAGTGTCCGTTTCAGCGCTTCGGCCCGGGAGTCGCCCGCCCACGCGGTCGTGTTGACGACCTCGATCGTGAGCCGGAAGGTGCCGGGGAGCAGCCGCTCGGCCCGGATCTCCAGGCTGCCCCGCAACGCCTGCCAGCTGCGGGTCACCGTACCGATCGGGCGTTGCGCGGGGTCCGTCAGCCATTCCACGTCCTGGCCCGCCGGAATGTCGATCTCCACGTGGCAGGGGCGGTGGACGAGGGCCGCGAGATCGAGCCCCGACGCCACCACCTCACGCTCGGTCGCCTCTTCGCCGGCGAGATAGCGCCGGTCGCCGACCACGCGGTCGCTCGTGACGACGTGCAGGAAGCACACCTGCACGTCGACGGTGTCCGCCTCCTCCGCCTCGATCAGGCACTGGGTCCGCACCAGCCAGGGGTCGCCGCCGCCGCGAGCCCTGCCGTACGGCTCGGGATAGACGCCCCCGAACGTCCAGCGCTGCGTGTTCTTCAGCGCCGACTGCCGGTACGGCCACAGCAGGTATCCCTCGTACAGCACCGCTTGGACGATCTGCCTCACGGGGTCCATCGGTCAGTCACCGCCGATCGTGCACTCGTCGGCCGGAAGCAGCGCCCCCAGCACGTCGTCCCAGGTGGCCAGGGTGTGGCGGACCTTGTAGTCGTACAGCCGGTCGAAAACCTCGCGGTCCAGCCGCAGCCAGGCACCGCGCGGGAAGTAGCGCTCCATCACGTCCTTCCACACCCGGACGGGCATCCGGAAATCGGCATCGGTGTCCCAGGGGATCTGCGCCGCCTGCAGCCGGCCGTCCGCCAGGTAGAAGATCGTGCCGCTGAAGAGGAACTCGAGCGGGACCTCTCCGTCGGCCACGACGTGGAGGTATTTGGTGGCCGCCACCTCGAAGTCGTACGTGCAGGTGACCAAGACGTCCGCGACGGTGCCGCCGGTGAACGCCGGAACCTGGGTGGCGACCTGGGCCCACAGCAGGCTTCGCAGGGAACGGCTCCAGCCCTCCGGGGCGCCGAAGAGCTCGGCGAGCCGTTCCTGGCCGCGCACGTCGTAGGAGCGGCGCGCCGGGGCGATCCGGATCTGCGTGTGCAGCGCGACCGACCGGATGTCCGGTGGTCCCGTGCTCTCGATCCGCAGCCCGAACCGCAACGTCGGGACCGCCGCGAATTCGACGGCTTCGGCCTCCTCGACCACGATCTTCAATATCGGTGGACACACCGCTGTCCTCGTGTGATCGCCTTCCACATCGGTGGACACACCGCTGTCATCGTGTGATGGTCTTCCGCTCACGCCGGAGAGAGGCTGGGCATGCGCGGGTCGATCGGCTCGCGCGCCTTGGGGTTGATGCCCGTGGAGCGAGCGGCCGTCGAGCGGCCGTCCGGGAGGTGGCCCTCCTCCTTCTCGTAGCTGCCCAGCGCGTTCCCCTCCCTGACTCCCGGGGTGTGCGACGGCGTGTCGGGACGCACGTCGGGGCGTCCTGTCCTGATGCTCTGGCTCATCCTCGGACTCCTTCCGGTCGGTCGACACGGTGTGTCGTGCCATCGGCGGCCACGGGCCTGGCCTGCCGGTGCAGCTCGGTGAAGAATCGGGTGATCTCCTGCCAGACCTCCGGCCCACCGGCAAGCCCCTTCCACCGAGTCCGGATGAGCCCGACGAGCGCGTAGCAGTCGTCGATCGGCACGAGCCAGTGGTCGCGGGCGTCGCCGGTCCGATCGACCAGCAGAGCCTCCACGTCGTGGGCCATCCGGCCGAGAACCGGGTTGGCCCCCTCCAGCCGGATCCAGGTCGCCTGGTCCAGCTGTGATTCGACGGCTCCCCCCGGGCTCGGGTAGAAGACCACTACCCGCTCCACGGCCGAATCATGGAAGAAGAACGCCATCTGGACTGGTATGCGAAGGTTTTCCCACGCCACATCGTCGAGATGGAAATCTTCGAGATACCACCGGCGGTCGGGAACCAGGCGGTAGTGACGGCCCCCGGCCGCGGCCTGGTCGAAGAGAGGCGCACACGCCCGGCAGGCACAGCGCAGCTCGCGCGCGGAAAGGTCGAGCAGGTGCCGATGGGCCGCGGGCACCGGCGCACCACACAGCTCGCACCGCCCCAGCTCCTCGACCTGCTCGGCTTCGGCCGAGCCGGGACGTCCCGGCCCCGGACCACGCCCCAGCCCGGCTCGTTGCTCCGCTTCGGCCGAGCGGGTAGGTCCCGGCCCCGCAGCATCGCTCAGCTCGGCTCGTGACTCCGCATCGGCGAGCCTGGCGGGTTGCGCCCCATCACCGCGCCCCTGCCCCTCGACCTGATCAGCCGGTCGCGGGCCGTACGGCTCGATGGGCTCGGCGGGCGCGGTCATGAACCTGCGCAGGGCGGTCATCGTGATCCGCTGTGGCATACCGCTCACGAGACCCGTGCGTCCGGCGCGCCGTGCGTGATCCGGCTGAACAGGTCGTCCACAGAGATCACGACCGGTGGCGGCGCGACCGCGTCGAGCTGGACATTCTCGATCTCCGGTGCGGCATCGCGGATGGCGTCCTCCACGATCGCGCGCAGCGCCGGGGCGGAGGAGCGGCAGCCGCCGCGCGCCCGCCCGAGCCGCAGTCGGGCCACGTCGCCCTCCACGCCCACGAACTCGGCGATCGCGCCGCCGAGGTGCGGGCGCGCCTTGTCCAGGGCCCAGCGGACGCGCGTCTCCACATCCCAGGGGTGCAGGCCGTGCAGCAGGAGCAGGTGGGAGACCAGTTCGTCCTCGGCCAGCGCCGCCGCGAACGCCGCTTTCAGCGCTTCGCCACCCACCGTTCCCAGCTCCGAGCCGCCCCCCGCTTTCAGCGCTTCGCCACCCGCCGCTTCCAGCAAATCGCCGCCCGCCGTTCCCAGCGCGTCGCCGCCCACCGCTTCCAGCAAATCGCCGCCCGCCGTTCCCAGCGCGTCACCACCCGCCGCTTCCAGCACGTCACCGCCTGCGGCGAGGATGCGGGACAGCCCCTCGCCGTACAGGGCGAGCAGTCCTTGGAGCAGCTCCACGGCCGTCGCGCGCGCGGCCGGGTCGGCCAGCGACTCGACCTGCTCCAGCAGGTCGTCGACGCGCTCCGCCAGATCGGCCGCCTCTTGATCGTCCATAGATATCGCTACCCCTGACTGGAGATGCTCGTGCCGAGCGTCGGGGAGTGCACCTGCTTGAGCACCTTCCCGTCGCCGAGGTACATGTGGACGCCGCATGGCAGGCACGGGTCGAAGCTGCGGACCGTGCGCATGATGTCGATGCCCTTGAAGTTCTCCGGGCCGTTCTCCTCGAAGATGTGCAGGCCCTGCACCGCGTCCTCGTACGGACCGGGGGTCCCGTAGATGTCCCGCGGGCTGCCGTTCCAGGGCGTGGGCGGGTACGGGTGATAGTTGGCGATCTTTCCGTCGCGGATCACCAGGTGGTGCGAGAGGACTCCGCGGACCGCCTCGTGGAAGCCGCAGCCGATCGCCTCGTCCGGCACCTCGAAGTCCGTGAAGACCTTCGTCTGCCCGGACCTGACCAGCGTCAGCGCCTGCTCCAGGAAGTGGAACGCCATCGCGGCCGCGTACCCGATGAAGTAGACGCGGGCCCGGTTGCGTTCGATCGTGTTGGACCACTTGGGCACCTGCCACTCGAACCGCATCTCCGGGAAGGCCGCGCTCTTGGGCAGGTTGATCTGCACGCTGTGGCCGGTCGCCTTGACCGTGCCCGTGTCGACGATGCCGGCGAGCGCCGTCGCCCAGAGCCGGGCGATCGGGCCGCCGCCGGTGTCGAGCGCCAGATAGTCGTCGGTACGCGCGTCGTACCAGCGGGGGCTCATGACCCAGCTGTAGTTGCCGTTCTCCAGGTCGCGTTTCTGCGGCCTGGGCAGCGTCGTCTGGTTCCACGGGTGGCGCTGGTCGACCGGGTTGCCCAGCGGATCGTGGGTGACGAAGGTCTCCTCGGCCTGCCAGTCCTCGTAATAGGAGCTGCCCAGCAGGATCCGGATGCCGAGGTTGATGTCGACCAGGTTCGTGGTCACGAGCTGGCCGTCCACGACGATGCCGGGGGTGACGAACATCGCCCGGCCCCACTCGTTCATGTGCCGGTAGCCGTAGTCGACGACGTTCGGATCCTGGAAGGCGCCCCAGCAGCCCAGCATGATCCGCCGCTCTCCGACCTTCTCGTAGCCGGGGAGCGCCTCGTAGAAGAAGTCGAAGATGTCGTCGTTCATGGGGATGGCCTTCTTGACGAAGTCCAGGACCTTCAGCAGCCGCGCCAGGTAGTCGGTGAACACCTGCGGCGTCGCGACCGTCCCCACACCTCCGGGATAGAGGGTCGACGGGTGCACGTGCCTGCCCTCCATCAGGCAGAACATCTCCCGCGTGAGGCGGCTCATCTGCAGCGCCTCGCGGTACACCGCGCCCTCGAACGGGTTGAACGCCCGCATGATGTCGGCGATCGTCCGGTAGCCGTGGATATAGCCGCGCGGCGCCTCGGCCGACTCCGCCCTGCGCAGCAGGCTGGGGTTGGTCTCCTTGACCATCTGCTCGCAGTAGTCGACGAACACCAGGTTGTCCTGGAAGATCGTGTGGTCGAACATGTACTCGGCGGCCTCACCGAGGTTGATGATCCATTCGGCCAGCGGCGGGGACTTGATCCCGTACGCCATGTTCTGCGCGTACACCGAGCAGGTCGCGTGGTTGTCACCGCAGATGCCGCAGATCCGGCTGGTGATGAAATGCGAGTCCCGGGGGTCCTTGCCGCGCATGAACACGCTGTAGCCCCGGAACAGCGACGACGTGCTCTTGCATTCGACGACCTCACGGTTATTGAAGTCGATCTTGGTATAGATGCCCAGGTTCCCGATGATGCGAGTGATCGGGTCCCAGGACATCTCCACGAGCTGGCGAGTCTCCTGCGCCTGCGCCTGATCCGATGGGGTGGCCACCTCGATGTTCCCCTCTCCTTGAAGCACCGGTCTTGGAACAGCGCTCAGCGCCGGGGCCAGCGGGGCTGGAACCCGCTCGTCAGCTCGGGCCGGTTGTGACGCCACTTCGGCTCACGGTTGACCGTCTTGTTCGTGATGCCGCGCAGCTTGCGGACCATGACGCCGTACGCGCCGGACATCGCCGCCGACACGGTCGCGCCGGGCGGCTCGTCCATGAACGGCATGAACTTGTCCGGGAAGCCGGGCATCGTGCAGCCGATGCAGATGCCGCCCACGTTCGGGCAGCCGCCGATGCCGTCCATCCAGCCGCGCTTGGGGACGTTGCAGTTGACCACAGGCCCCCAGCAGCCGATCTTCACCTGGCATTTCGGCGAGTTGTAGTCCTCGGCGAAGTCGCCCTGCTCGTAGTAGCCCGCGCGGGAACAGCCCTCGTGCACCGTCTTGCCGAACAGCCATGTGGGCCGCAACTGCTGGTCGAGCGGGATCATGGGCGCGAGCCCGGCCGCCTGGTACAGCAGCCAGGTCAGGGTCTCCATGAAGTTGTCGGGCTGGACCGGGCAGCCGGGCACGTTGACGATCGGCAGGCCGCCCGCCGACCGGAACTCCCAGCCGAGATAGTCCGCGAGGCCCATGCAGCCCGTGGGGTTTCCGGCCATGGCGTGGATGCCGCCGTACGTCGCGCAGGTGCCCGCCGCGACCACGGCCCACGCTCCGGGCGCGAGCCGGTCGATCCACTGGTTGACGGTGATGGGTTCCCCCGTCGCCGGGTCGTTCCCCATCGACGTCCAGTAGCCCTCTCCATTGATCTTCTCGTTGGGGATAGATCCCTCCACCACGAAGATGTACGGGCCGAGGGCGCCCTCGGCGGCCTGGTGGAAGGCGGCCATGAACTCGTCACCGACCTTCGGCGTGAGCACCTTGTTGTGCAGGTGCACCTTCGGCAGGCCGGGCACGAGGCCGAGCAGGACATCCTCGATGCTCGGCAGGCTCGCGGCCGTCACGGACACCGTGTCCCCGTCACAGCTCATGCCTTCGGATGTCCACAGGATGTGGATCTCCTCCAGCGCGGCGGCAGTCTCTGGTGCGCTCATGGCCTTCCCCCTCCTGGGCCCGGGCGTCATTTCCGTGTGTATCAACCCCGGGAGGAGCCGGGTAAGTGTGCGGCGCACCTAGCCCGACCCCGCTGACCAGCGCTTATGCCGCCTCTATTGCCGAAACCACGCCACATCTGTTCCGTATCTGTCCCGCCTCTGTGCCATCCCTTGTGCCAGGGTCGTGGTGGCCACCATGAGCAACCGCAGGTGTGGCCGGTGAGAGGCTCATTGTTTGGAGCGCTGGTGCGTTAGCTTCCCCAGGCGAAGGACATCTCCGCCTCGCACATCCGCTCCTCCAGGCCCCCGGAGGTGTCGGATTCGAGCATCAGCGACTTGGGCACCGGCCAGGCCGCGATGGCGTAGAAACGGCGGCGGCCCAGGCTGTAAAGCACGCTCCAGTTCGGCCATGCGGCGGTCAGCCGTTCGGCTTCGGCGCGGGCCGGGGCGTCCCACAAGCGCTGGTACACCTTCGTGTCGGCTCCTCCGGCGCGGTGCCGTCCGGGCGTGCGGGGGTGCCCGATCACGAGGCCACCCGCTTGGCGATCTCTTCCTGGCGGGCGACCTCGGCTTTCACATCATCGAAGGTGTCGGCATCCACTGCGGGTTCCGCTCCGGCTCGCAACGCGCCCCGGGGGAACGGCTCTCGGCGGATCGCCCAGAAGCGACCTCTGTCGCTGAGGATCAGCCGCCAGCCGGGGATCGCGGATTCGGGCATTGTGGACTTAGCATCTTCCATGGATCGGACCTCCATCCGATCAAGGACCCGTTCTGTCGTATACGACGACAGGCGGGTCCGCCTTATGCGGTGGGGAAGAACGATCTGAGGTGCGCCTTACGCCATGAGCGTCGGCGCGGTCGGCGGAGTGGCTTCTGTCTCACCGAGATCACGGACGCTCGCGCGGATGGCACCAGGTGCGGAGCGCGGGCGGTGGCCGCGACGGGGCGGCCTGGTGGCAGCGGGCCGCGATCCAGGCCGCGGGAAGGGCCGAGGCGTTCGCTTGGGCAGCAGCCGCCGTACGGGCCGCAGCCGCTCACCTCTATCGTCGGCCGGTCCAGGACCGGAGCACTAGGGTTGTTCATGGGTCAGGATCGCCTTCCTGATCAAGGGTCCGTTCGAGCGTTCGCAGCGCTGAGCGGACCCGATTTCCAAGGTGGTTCATCTATGGTTCGGACGCTGGTCACGTCAGTCCCTCTAGGTGAACCAGTTCCCTCAAGGGCAATTGTCTTGGGACAATAGTCGGCCGCGCATCGGCTCTCTGTCAATTATCCCAAGACAATTTCTGACGGAAGGAAGAGTCGTGTGATGGCCGTGCACTCGCGCTATCTGGACCTCGCCGCTCAAATCCGGACACGGATCGAGGCCGGCGAGTGGGAGCCTGGCGCCAGGCTCCCGCGTCTGGACGACTTCGCAGCGCAGTACGACGCGAACCGAGACACAATCGGCCGAGCGATCGGGGTGCTGGAGTCGGAGGGCTTCGTCTGGGCGGTGCAAGGGCGGGGGATCATCGTCCGGCACGGCATGATGCGACTGCGCAGACCACGCGGGAATCTGGTGAAGCGGAACAGCGCCACCGACAGCCCCGGCTACTCCTTCCCGTCGGCCTCCGGCCAGGAAGTCTGGAAACACCACGTCCCGCCGACCGTGTCCGTCGAGCCTCTGACTGACCCGCGGATCGCGAAGCTGCTGGGCGTACCGGCGGGCGCGGAGGTTATGCGCCGGTTCAGAGTCACCGGACCGGAGTCGGAGCCACCGTTCCAGATCAGCATCTCGTGGATCCACCCGCGTGGTGTCGCCGATGCCCCGGGGGTCACATCCCAGGCTCCGGGACCGGGGGACTGGCTTTGTCGACTGGAGACAGCCGGGCACTGGCCGATCAGCTGGGTGGAGTTCCATAGGGCACGGATGCCGACGAAAGACGAGGCCGGTCTGCTGGAAATCCCCATCAGCCTGCCCGTACTGGAGATCGTGCGGCAGGGCATCTCAGGACGTGACGAACAGCCCATCGAGGTGACTGAGTCCATCGTGGCCAGCGATCGCGTCGAAACCATCCATGTTCTGCATCGCGACGAGTCCGCAGAAGCCCCATGGCCCGACACCGGGGACGACACCGAGACGGGCGAGTGAACGAGTGCCCCTCACCCTTGTAGCCGCCGCTCGCACTCACATCGGACTCGTGCGCCTGCGCAACGAAGACGCCGTCTATTCGGGTCGTTCCCTGTTCGCCGTCGCCGACGGTCTTGGCGGCCACACCGCCGGCGACGTCGCCAGCACCACCGTGATCGAAACCCTGCGCGCCCACGACCGCCAGGTCGATCCGGCGGATCTGCCCGCCGTCCTGGGGCAGGCGATCCACGCAGCCAACCAGACCCTGCGTCGCAGGATCGAAACTGAACCCGAGTTGGCGGGCATGGGCACCACGCTGGTGGCGATGCTGTGGTCCGGGAAAACGGCGGTCCTGGCGAATATGGGTGACTCTCGCGCCTATCTGCTGCGCGATGCGGGCTGCAACGCCAACGGGGCATCGAAGATCGTCCAGATCACCGAGGACCACACCTATGGGAACCTGATGGCAGACGCCAACAGCGTGCCGCACCTGCCTGAACGTATCTCCCGCTTCCTCGACGGTCGAGCCGATGGCCGCTCCCCTGACCTCACCTCCCGAGAGCTCCACTCCGGCGATCGGTTCCTGCTGTGCTCGGACGGGCTGAGCTCGGCCGTCCCCGGTGAGCTCATTCACGACGCCCTGCGCGCATCGAACGATCCAGAAGAAGCAGCCGATCACCTCGTCACGCTGGCCATCGACCACGGCGGCCCCGACAACATCACTGTGATCGTCATCGACGTACGGAATGCTCGCTGACCGCTTCGGGCCCGGACGATGGAGAGATCTGACCCGACGACGAGTGCCGCACGGCGGCGCGCGACTGTTGCTTCCTCCCCACAGCTGAAGCCGGAGGTCCGCGCCCAAGAACTCCTCTCAGCCGTTCAGCCGGCCTCGGCCACCGCTGCCGCCAGTTCCTGTACGGCAGGCCCGATCGAGGGTTCGGGCAGACGGGCGTAGCCGAGCACGAGGGCGGCACCGGAGTCGGCGTCAGGGGCCAGGCGGAAGTCGCCAAGGGCACGCAACCGCAGGCGACGGGCCTCGGCCGCGGCGACGACCGCCGCCTCGCCGCGGCCCGGCGGAAGCCGTACGAGCACGTGGAGACCGGCCGCGATGCCGGCGACCCGGCATTCCGGCATCGACGCACCGAGGGCGGCCAGCAGCGCGTCGCGACGCCTGCGGTACGTGGCCCGAGCCCGCCGCACCTCTTGCTCGTAGGCGCCGGTCGTGAACAGGTGGGCGAGCGCGAGCTGGTCCAGCGTCGGGGACCCGCCGTCCGAGTACAGCTTGCCTTCGGTGAACCGGTCCAGGAGCGGCCGAGGAACCACGGTCCACCCCAGGCGAAGCGAGGGCGCCAGCGTCTTGGACGCCGTACCGACGTACAGCACGCGCGCGGGGTCGAGCCCTTGCAGGGTCCCGACGGGCGCCCGGTCGTACCGGAATTCGGCGTCATAGTCGTCCTCGATCACGAGCCTGCCCCGCCCGGCGGCCCAGTCCAGCAGAGCGCGCCGCCGTTCCGGGGCCAGAACACCTCCCGTGGGGAACTGGTGCGCGGGAGTGACCACCACCGCGTCCGGATCGGCCGCCACCAGCTCCGCGACCCGGATCCCGGCCCCGTCGACCGGTATCGGCACCGGCTCCAGCCCGGCCCGCCGCGCCGTCTCCCACTGATCGTCCAACGACGGATCCTCGAACCCCACGCGCCGGGCGCCGGAGGCGGCCAGAACGCGAAAGGCGATGTCGATCGCCTGGCTGAAGCCCTGAACCATGATGACGGCGGCGGGCGTGGCGACCACCCCTCGGACCCGGCCGAGATAGCCGGCCAGAACTCGCCGGGCCTCCAGGGCACCTCTCGGGTCGCCGTAGTCGAGCGCGGCGTCGGGCGCCACTCGCACCACCTGCTCCAACGCCCGCAACCACGCCCGGCGGCCGAACAGCGAGACGTCCGGTGTGGTCGCCGTGAAATCGAACCTGGGCGAGGGGGAGATCGGCGCGTCCTCTTCCCGAGCGGCCATGGACGCGTCCCCGTGTGGGGCGACGAGCGGGACCGCCCGGTCGCGTAGCTCAAGGAAGCCCTGCGCGCCGAGTGCGTCGTAGGCGTCGACGACCACTCCGCGGGAGACTCCCAACCCCCTGGCGAGGTCACGCGACGACGGCAGGCGGACGCCGGTGCGCAGCCGTCCGGCACGTATGGCGTCGCGGATCGCCGCCTCAAGCTGCCGCCGGAGGGGCTCGCGGGCGCCACGGTCGAGCGTCACGAGCATCTCGCGTAGGACCTCGTAATCCGGACCAACTGGTCCCATCACATGCCCCCTCGCTGGCCCTGGTCTATCAGACCAGCTTTCGGGAAAACTCGACATCATGGCAGACATCCCACCCACTCAACGCGTTCGGGCCGTCCGTGTGCACGAGCGAGCCACCTATGCCCGTGAAACCATCGACGCGATCCTGGACGAGGCGATGGTCGCGCATCTCGGGTTCGTCCACGACGGCCAGCCTTTCGTCATCCCCACCTTGCACGCCCGCGTGGGCGACGTCGTCTATGTGCACGGCTCCGCCGCGAGCCGGGCCCTACGGCAGGCAGGCAGCGGCATTCCGGTCTGCCTGACCGTGACGCTTTTCGATGGGATTGTCCTGGCACGGTCGGTGTTCGAGCATGACGTCAACTATCGGAGCGTCGTACTGCTCGGCCAGGCCCAGCCGGTGACGGAGCCTGGCGAAAAGCTGGCCGCGCTGGAAGCGTTCATGGACCAGCTGATCCCGGGCCGGTGGCCCGAAGCGCGGC
>JBIOWF010000355.1:0-54174 GCA_044868295.1 Microtetraspora sp.
CGTCTCACCCGGCCACCGCGAGCACTCGGCGAGGCCTCGCCGGGATGGCCACCCCGCCCCGCTCAATCGCCGTCCGTGCCCGACTCGGCGAGCACCCGAACTCTCGAGCAACCGCCCGCACCGACCCAAGCTGTCCGTACGCTTCGGCCGCGTCGCGCGGGTCGATGTCCTCCCGGCCGTACCCAAGCGCCCGCATCTCACGCCGGATGTGCCTCTCGCTGTAGCCGGTCAGCAGCGCGACCGCTGGCGGCGTCCATCCCTGCTCGGCGAGGTTCTCCACAACATCCAAGTCGAGATGGCGGCGCCCGCCCCGGGCCCGCAGGGCGATCCCGGCCTCGGTAGCGATGTTGCGGACAGACTGAGACGACACCCGGAACGCGGCGCAGATGTCGGCCATCCGGCCATCAGACAGGTATGCCGCCAAAATGTCCGCACGCTGCTCGGGCAGGATCCGGCGGCTGCGGCCGCCGCGTGGCCGACACGACACTGATGCGTGCCGCAGGATTCGGTGGATGGTGGTGCGGGACCGGCCATCCTTCGCGGCGATCTGCCGTATGGTCATGCCGTCGTCGTACAGGCGCGCGATGACATCGGAGGTCAGGCGGCCGCAGGGGATGCTGCTCATGGCGCCGCACAGTGCCGCACTCACGCCCTAACGTCCCAGAGTCGGGACGCAAGCAGGCTGGCCGGTTACCTTCCAGCGGCGTGACCCGCACGCGTATCCGCTCGGACCTCGCTGCCCGCCTGGCGGCCGGCCCTGTCCGCCGCATTGTGGAAGACGTCGCCGAAGACATCGCCCAGCAGGCGCGGGAGAACGCCCCACCCGCAAAGGTGTGGCAGACCGACGCCGACGAGCACGTCAGGCCCTCCCACGCGGCCGCGCACGGGCAGACCATCCCCGCCAACATCCCGTTCCGCCTCGAACGCATGGTGTACGAACGGAAAGGCCGCAGACCAGATGGGCGGGCAGTCAACCAGGCGGGCGGCTGGAAGACCGTGGACGGCTGGGATGTCGCCGATCGGCCGAGAGACCCCCGGCTGCCGGTCCACCAGAGCATCAATTGCCGCTGCCAGATGGCCACCGTGCCCGGCCTGGTCGCGGCAGGCATCACAGCGGGGCCCGCGGCCGTGAGGGGCACCAGGGTGTCGGCGACCGTGACCGCCCGGTTCGAGCGGGCAGGCGAGTCGGAGTTCGCCGAACAAGGCGGCGGCTGGCTCGCGTCGGCCGCCCGGACGGTCGCGGCACGATCCCGGGCGAGACGTTAACCCGCTAGCTCGGCACCATGACCCGCACACACGACCCCCGTTGGAGGAAGGACCACCGATGGCGCCCGTCGACCCGCTCGTCTCGTTCACCCTCGCCCACCCTCTGGGCACCAAGGACGCCGAAAATGTCGGCCTGGAACCCCGCGTATACCCTGTCGGCAGCGAAGTGAGGCTTCGTAGGTCCATCGCTCAACGGCTGGCCTCGGCGGGTCTCGTCGCCGGCGCTGAACCGGCAGACCCCGCGTCGGTCAACGCGGCGTTGACCCCGGTCCACGAGCCCGGCCAGGCAGACACATCCCCGGCGGCGGCCAAGCCAAAGACCAGCGGAGCTGCGGGCTCGTGAACCGCCTGGTCGACGCCGACCCATTCCCGGTCGTCCTCTCCTACCTGCAAGGCCTTCCCGCCCTGCAGGCAGAGCTCGGCGGCCCGGATCGGGTCGGCGCCGACCACGTCCCCCCGTACCCTCGCCTGCGGGTACGGCCCGCTCCAGGCGGATCAGACGACGACCTTCAGTGGCTCGTGTCGCAAGCCGTACGGCTGGAAGCACTCGACTCGACCGACGCGCCGGTCGGCGACCAGCAGCTACGCCGGATCCTCTACACAGCTCTCGGCGCGCTCCGCCAACTCCCCGAACAGCCCGCCGTCCCAGACCAACCGGTCATCTCCTGGGTGAAATCAGCCACCTCCGGCCAGCCGCTCCCAGAGGCGGACGGCCGCAACAGATGGTTCGCCGTCGTCCACATCGGCTCACACCCCGGATAGGTCAGCCGAGCAGGCCGAGCTGTTCCCCCGCCCCACCGGCGGTCGCGATCTCCCACGCCAGCGCCAGTTGCTTGCGCAGCTTGGAACATTTCTTGCACTCCCGGCGTCCCGGCCGGTCAGCCCGCACCCGCAGATTCTCGCCAGCGAGTTCATGCCCGCGGATGCACCTCACCTTGCGGGCGTTGACCGCAGTCGGCGACCCGGACCGCAGATTGTTTTCCTCGCCGGTGCGAGCCTGCCAATGCGCCGGGTTCCCGCACGAGCGGTGCGGGCAGGCATCGCCGAGTTGGCACCACTCCCAGTGGTGGCACAGGTGATCGACTTCCCACCCGTCCGGGATCGGCCCGTGCACGAGCGGGTAGACGACCCGGTGCAGCAGCCTGGATTTGCCGCCCACGGAGATCACCGCATACCCGCGTTCGTTGATCCCTCCCAGCCATGGCCAGCACGGGCCGAGCTCGGGGGCGTGCGCGGGGATGGGCCCTGCGGTGTTGACCTTGGTGAGCCACCGCACGCCGGCGGCGGGAGCCGCCAGCAGAGGCGGGTCCAGCAGATGCGAGGTAGCGGTCATGCGTTCGATAGTCACCCGGATCCGCGCCGCTGGCCAAGCATTTCGCTGGGAATCGCGCCCGATTTGGGGTGTCAGCCTCTACGTGGCCGCGTTGGACGGATAGCGTTTCGGACTGCCCGCCCCTGGCCGTCGAACCGTGGGGCGGGCGAAACCATCGTCCGAATAGAGAGGCTACCCCGTATGCCTGTCGTCACCATCGCCAACCACAAGGGCGGTGTCGGCAAGACCATGACGGCGCTGCTACTCGCCGCCGAGCTCGCCAAGCAAGGCCGCCGTGTTCTGCTCGTCGACTGTGACCCGCAGGGCAACCTGTCGCGCCGCGCCGGCTACGACGAGACCGAACTGGCCGAGCGGCCGTCCATCTCCGAGGCGATCCGCGACGCGAGCCCTGACATCCTCGCCGCGTCGATCCTCCCGTGCCAGTGGGCAGACGAGTTCGCAGACCGCATCTTTATCGTCCCCTCCCGCAAGGAGCTACAGCAACGCAGCGCCGAGGCCGGATCGACCGCGGCATGGACGCGACTCAAGCGTGCCTTGCGAGGCGTCGCCGACGACTACGACGATGTCCTGATCGACACGCCACCGGAACTTGGTCATCTGCTGCACTGTGCTTTGGTCGCGTCCGACTACATCGTCATGCCGACCGAACCAGAGATGGACTCGCTCAAGGGCGTCCACCGGTTGCAGGAGTTCCTCGCCTCAGAGAACGAAGGACAAGCGCTGGGCATCACCGCACGCGTCATCGGGATCGTGGTCAACGCCCACCGAGCGCGCGTCACCACACACGAGACCCGCGCCGCTGAGGCAGTGTCAACCTGGGGGCCTCTTGTGTGGCACCCGCCAATTCCGCTAACCGTCCGGTTGCAAGACACGTCCGAATTCGCTGAGCCGCCACAGAACGCCGGCACGGACCTCCGCGTGATAGCCGCCGCGATGGGCGACGCCTACCTCAAGGCGGTGGCCGCGTGAACGCCCGCCGTACTCTCCCTCCGGCGAAACCGGTTTTGCTCGACCGTGGCGCCGTACCCGGAAGCGTCGATGGGGCCGCTGAGGCCCGTGTGGCGGTCGCGGCTACCGAGGAGACGCCGGAGGCGGGTTTCGGCCGGGAGGATCAAGCTGAGGGCCGTACGGAAAGCAACGGTGGCGACGCGTCCGGCCAGGCCGCCGAACAGAAACCGGCAAAGCGGATAAAAGCGGCTAATTCGCGGGGGCGGGTGCGTCGCTCGGCCGGCGACGAAACCCGGGTACTGGACGACGCTGAGCGCAATGACTGGCGTTGGCGCCTACGCGCCACCGCCGGGAAGCTATCCGCCGCCGAGAAGGCTGCTGACCAGGCGGCCCAGCAGTGGGAGCGCCTGGTCGAGCAGGCGCGTCAGCAGGGTGTGCCCGAAATCATGCTGCTGGCCGCGCTCACGGACGCAGGGATATCCGACCACGCGGACTACCTGTAGCCAGGCCAGCCAACTGAGAGCCCCCGCCACCATCCCAGGAGGCGGGGGCTCTGCCATGTCACCCACCGGCCTGCCCGGCAACCAGCAACGCGACCAGCCTCCCAACATGGCGGCCCACCGGCCGGTCAAGCAACCATGCAGACACGCCGACACCCCGCCATCCCACCAACCAGCCGACCGGCCCGCTACCATCGCGCGCGCGCGGGTACGCGCGTACCCGCGTACGTACGGAGCCCTACAACAGGGTGCCAGCCGTACCGCCTACTGGAATATGTCAGTGGCCGCCCGCACAATCAGTCACATGAGCGTCCCCACCCGTACCGCAGCCCGCCACCGCCGCAGCCCCTCATCGCTTCCGCCGCCCCGAACGCCGCTACCGGTCGAGGCGCACATGCACTTCCTCGGCGAGCGGCTCATCCTGGCGACACGGCACGGATGGCGGCACAACCTACGCGCTGTCTCGAACGTCTACGAGGACGACCACGGCGCCCTGATGGTGAACCTCGTACCCGAAGGGGAGTGGTACCTCCTCGCCCTCGCAGGCCGCTTCTCAGACGGCACCGTCCACAGCAAGATCGAGACCCATCCGGCCGCCAAAGTGTTCGTCGAGGTGCTTCAGGCCGGGTTCAGCGCCGACTCGACCCTCACATAAGACACCGCGTCGTCGAACACGCTCGGCCGGTGAGCCGCCTCCCGCACCGTCCACGAACGGCCGGCGCCGCCCACCTCCACCAGCCAGTCACCCGCGGCGAGCGGCCAGAACGCGTGATCGACCGCGAGCACCCAAACGCCGGGCCCCGTCTCCAGGTCGCCGTCCATGGCGGGCTCCGACACGATCCGGCCTGGCAGCGGACCTTCCACCGGCCCGTGCGCGGCAACGACCCGCGTGCCGTACCCGTCCGTCGAGGAGGTTCGCCGCCGCAGACCCAATTCCATGTGGGCGGCTATGACCACCATGGGCGGTCCGTCTCCATCGGGTGCGGCGCGATACCCGGCCGCTGGTATACGGTCAGCCGGCGGTAGCCGTCGAGGCTCTCCAGAGCCGGGGGCGCCCCCGCAGCCCCGGACCCGGCAGCGCCGCCGGCCTGCTCGTAGGTGGCGCCCTGGCCCTCCACGTTGGCGGATGTCGTGATCCTCGTGCCCGGGATCTGCTGTGCGAGGCGGCGCACCATCCGGTTGTCCGCAGCCGCCCACGCGACATACCGGCCCAGCAGCATCCGATAGTGCGGGTCCGAATCCGGGTCGAGCCCGGCCGTGTACACGACCGTGTAGAGGCCGGTCGGCGCGCCCGTGAGCGGATCAGTTTCCGGCGTGGCGGATACGACGGAGACCACCGGTTCCTGGTCGAGTAGCCATCCGCCGTTCCCGTCCTGGGCGGCGTGCAGTTGGGTGAACGTCGCGGGGATCGGCGGCTGCTCGATGTGGGCCGCGACCTCGGCGTAGGCGTCGCTGAGCGCCTCCGTGATCGCCGCCGCGTGGGTGGCGCTCAGCGGGAGGGGCAGGCCTGCCCGCAACGCGACCTGCTCGTGTGTCACCAGGTCAGCCACTCGGCCACCTCCAAGAATTCTCGTGTGAAGGGTGCGGCCTGGGCTTGGCCGGCCAGACGCCAGGAGGTTGGGGGAGGGGAGCGGCGTACGGGTCCCCACCTAGCACGAAGCCCGCTCCCACACCCCCGCGCTCCCGCGTCGGAGCCCGGTCAAGCCCAGGACGTTTGTTCGCGCGGCCCGCTCACACGGGTGGCCGTCCGCGGGTTGGTGCCCACCCCCCACAAGAGGCACCACCCCGGAGCGACCCGCTGCGGGCCGCGCGAAGTCTCTACTCGGGCACGTGGCCCTCGTCCGCTGCAGCCTGTGAGGCTCGCAGGGCCTCAAGTTCCCCACGGATGTGGGCGGCGTGGTCGCGCGCGAGCCGGAACCCTGCGGGGTACATCAGCGTCGCTGACGGTGCGACCGTGCCCGGCTGGTACTGCAGCCGCACCAGGGGACGCGCCACCAGCACGTACGTGTACTGCTCGCCCGGGTCAGCGAACAGCTCGGCGGGGTCGGCGGGTGCGTTGGTGTCGCCGAACATGATGTCGACGAATTGGCTGCCGGGGGTGACCACGTCCCGGACCTTGGGCGGAGGGCCGAAGTCCGGTGCGGGTGGCTCCGGCGTGGCGGGCGGCAGGAGCGGCGCAGCCTGCGACACCGGCGGCGCCGTTGGCGCGATCGGCGAGGGTTGCGTCTCCGGCTTGGCGGCTTCGGTCGCTTCCACGCCCGGCGGCTCCGTGGGCGGAGTAAGGGGCGCCGCCGGGGGAGCCGAAACCGCGTTTGCGGTCTCACCCGCCGCCGGGGTCGCTACCGGGGCATGCTCGCCCGTGCTGCGTGTCCTGCGAGTTGTCGCCACCGTCGCCCGCCCTTCTGGCCCGTATGTCGTTGCCGCAGGGACGTAAGCAGAAATTTCTGGTTGCGTCGCGCCGGGCCAGCAACCCGGCCGCCTTGAATCCCAGTAGTGGAAGATTTACTAAATCTCCTGTACTATTTAAGGCGTGCGCGAGGTTTCGGAGCCTCGCCCTTTGAAGCCCCAGGAGAACCCCCAAATGCGCCCCACCCAAGAGCAGCAGGCCGTCATCGACGCCGCCCGCGCCGGAAAGACCATCACCGTCCAGGCCGGAGCCGGGTGCGGCAAGTCAGCCACGTTGAAGGAGGTCGCGCTCGCTCTGCCTGGCCAGCGAATCCTCTGCGTCGTCTACAACCGGTCCGTACGGCTCGAACTACGGGACAAGATGCCGCGCAACGTCAACTGCCACACCAACCACTCCTACGCCCGCCAGATCGTCGCCAACCGCTGGAACGGCCACCTCGACCGGATCAACGGCCCCCGCCAGAACGGCAAGGTCCAGGCCAACATCCTCGGCCTCGTCGGACCCGAGCGGGTCAACGCCAACGTCGTACTCACCCCGCCCGCGCGCGCACGGCTCGCCATGTCGGCGATCCTCAACTGGTGCAAGTCGGAGGACCTCGAACTCCAGCCGCACCACATCCCGACCCCGATGGGCATCAGCAGTGGCGAGGACATCACCCGCCTGCGGGAGATCATCCTGCCTGTGGCCGCTGCGGCACGCGCCGATATCCGCTCCAAGACGGGTCAGCTCAAGTGGCAGCACGACTACTACCTCAAGATGGCCCAGCTCATCCTGGCAAAGCAGGGCAACCCCACCCTGCCGTTCGACGTGGTGATGATGGACGAATGCCAGGACGTTAATCCCGTCGCTGCCTCGCTCTACCTGGACATGCAGACCAGCCTGCAGCGGATTATCGTCGGCGACTCCGCGCAAGCGATCAACGGCTGGAACGGCGCAACCGACATCCTGCGCACGTTCCCCGCTGACGAGCTGCTGTTCCTGTCCAAGTCGTTCCGCTTCGGCCCAGCTATCGCCGACGAGGCGAACAAGTGGCTTTCCCTGCTCGGCGCCCCGCTCCGCCTCCAGGGGCATGAGCCGGTCGGCTCGACCATCGGCCCGATCAAGCAGGCCGACGCCGTGCTCTGCCGCACCAACGCCGCCGCGATGGGGGAGGTGTTCGCCATCCTCAAGACGGGCGGCACCCCCGCCCTGGTCGGCGGCGGCTCCGAAATCGCATCCATGGCCATGGCCGCAGAACAGCTCAAGGAAGGCCACCTCACCGACCACCCCGACCTGTGCGCGTTCGCGAATTGGGGTGAGGTCCAGGACTACGTCTCGCTGGACCCGCTCGGCGGCGACCTGCGCGTCTTTGTCGACCTGGTCGACGAGCACGGCGCCGACACGATCCGCAAAGCCGCCCTCCAGGTCAAGGAAGCCGACAAGGCCGCCCCCGGCGACACGGTCATCTCAACCGCCCACCGCTCCAAGGGCCTGGAGTGGGCCAACGTCCGCGTCGCGGCGGACTTCCGCCAGCCCAACCCCGACACCGCTCGCACCGGGGAGCCGCCCGTCTCGCTCGACGAGCTGATGCTCAACTACGTCACCGTCACCCGCGCCAGGAAGCACCTCGACCGCGGGTCCCTCGTGTGGATCGACAGCTACATCAGCCGCAACCTCCGCGCAGCCTGACCCCTCGGGCGGGAGCCCCTCACGGCTCCCGCCCTTCCCCTCCCCGAACATGCCGAAGGGAACTCCTGGTGGACGTGCCAGACCTCGACTCCACGATGTTCAAACTCGCCGAGCTCGCCGACTCCAGCGCCTCGAACCGGGTGTTCGCCTGGCGGCGCATCCTCACCGAGATGTGGCGCGAAGGATTCGATGCTGGCTACATGGCCGCGATCCGCGACCGCAGCGTGGAGGACATCATCACGCGCCGGGAAGCGCAAGCCTCCGCCGACAAGCCCGACTCGCGCAGCCGGGAAGCGGGCGCCGGGTGAGCACGCTCATCGCGGTCTACCGGCCCGGCGGACGCACGCAACGCTGTGACGCCCGCTGCTACACAGCGGGGGTCGGCACCGAATGCGACTGCATCTGCGAGGGCTCCAACCACAGTGTCGGCATCGAGCGGGCTGTCGAACAGACCCGAGAGCTGATGGAGCGGTGGATCGCCGCCGCCCGCAGGAACGACCCGCAGATCCTCCGGGTCGAGATCGACCTGCAGGCCAACACCGTCCCCCTCTTCTAAGGACTGCCATGCCGACCCGCCGAGAACCCTGCACGCACGGAACGTCGGTGACCGCCTGATGACTGGCCAGCACCTGCAGCTCGTCCATGCCGCCCCGGCCGGGCCGCCCACCTACACCGAGCACCGCGGCCAGCCGGTCACGTGGACCGCCTGGGAGCTCGACCGCAACAGCATCGTCCACGTGTGCGACGGCTGTGAGATGGCCGGCGACCCGTGGGTGGGGTACGGGACGGTTCATCAGCCGCTGGTCGAGACGGCCAGCAGCATGGAGCCGGTCTATCCCCTTCGCCGGATCAGCGCCGCCCCACGCAGGCGAGCGTTCCATCACCGGCTACTGGCCTACCGCTGCCGCTCATGCGACGCCATCCACATCTACGACAGCGGCAGCGACGGCCGCACCTTCACCGAGGTCGGCTACTCGCCGCCTTCAGTCTGACAAGTCGGACGTGGGCGGGGGTTCAACGCCCGCCACACGGTCATCACACTGACGCCGAGCTCGTCAGCGATCCGCTGATACGTCCACCCATCGCCGCGCAGCTCACCCGCCCGCGCTACATCGAATGCGTGGGTCCGCTCCCGTGGCCACAGCCCTTCCTCCTTGGCCACTTCATTGACGGTGTTGTCCGCTGTCTTCAAGTCCCGACAGATGGCGCGGACGGGCGTTCCCGCCTTCCATTCGGCGATGATCGCCTGCCGCTTGGCCGGTGTGAGGCGGCGGGCGCGAGGAGCTGATGGGCCGCGAAACTTCACGCCTCCCGCACGCATCAGCACATGGCAGTACTGCGGGGACAGCCCGAACTCTGGCGCGATCTCGCGGAGCGTCTGCCCGTTCTCGTACAGTTCAGCGGCCCGTGCCAGGTCGAAACGGGCGGATTTGGTCGTCACGGCCGGGGACCATAGCCAGAAGCCGCGCTTACGTCCTTCGCGGATGTCGCACCCCCGGTAGTGCCGTCCAGCGGGTCCGGCCCGTCGCTGTTGCCGAGGTGCTCCTCGGAGACGTCGATCCCTGGAAGCTGCCCGATCGGGCCGCGTAACTCGTCCTCGTAGCCGACACGCACACGCCGGGCGTAGAGGGTGAGCGTGACCACCGTCCCCATCTCCCCGCCAGCCTTGATGTCGATGGTCGTGTTGGCCGGCACGTACCACTGGACGCCGTCGAGCACGATGGCTGAGGGCACGTTGATCGTGGCCGGACCCCCGCGCTCTCCGGGCGGGATCTGGTGCGCGCGTTCGATGATCTCGATGCACACGCCGCGGGCTGGCGGCGGGACGAACTTACGCACCGGGAATTGGTGGAACATCGGCTTGATTTCCACGGCATGCTCGGCGGCGGCGGAGGACTCGGCGGGCGCGGCGGTGGCGCATTGGTCGCTCATGACGGGGAGCAGTACCAAACCAGCGAGTTTACGTCCGTGAGCCCACGGGGGCGGCTGCCAGGGCGGCCTACCGGAGGTGGCGGCTGATCCACCCGGCGGCGGCCTGCTGGACCGTCGGGAGCCGGTACAGCGCCGTACTATGCCCGCCGCCTGGCATCACCCGCACTGTGGCGTGGACTCCGGCCCGGCGCAGCCGCTCGGCCAGATCGCGAGATAGACCGGCAGGGGCGAACTCGTTCCGGGAGTGGAAGACGAGCAGCGGCGGATCGCCGCATGACGCCTCCCCGGCGGGCTCCATGCCCGCCCACACCGCCGGGCACGCCTTCGGCTCGCATCCGGCCAGCCGCACCGCAGCGCCCCTCAGTCGGCGCTGCAGCGCCGACGCCCCCGCCTTACCGCCCGCCTTGTAGGCGGCCAGCGGTGAGGCGATGGGGGAGAACCCCACGACGCCGCGCAGCCCGGCCGGGCGGCCCGGCCAGGTTCCGACCGACGTGGCGAGGTGCCCGCCAGCGGAGAAGCCGACAAGGACATACCGGCCAGGGTCGAACCCGAACAGGTGAGGACGCGCGCGGGCGTACCGGATCGCCGCGGCGACGTCGTCCCGCTGCGCTGGCCACACGGCGACGCTGGTCGTGCGGTAGTTGACGTTGAACACCGCGAACCCGGCTGCGGCGAACGTGCGGGCAGCACCGGCGAGCGACGCCTTGTCGCCGCTCGACCACCACCCGCCGTGGATCAGGAACACGCCGGGCCGGTGTCGCCCCGTGCCCCGGGGGATGTCCAT
The DNA here is from genome assembly GCA_044868295.1 of Microtetraspora sp. Lineage (GTDB taxonomy): Bacteria > Actinomycetota > Actinomycetes > Streptosporangiales > Streptosporangiaceae > JBIOWF01. Next base: position 10,839 of record JBIOWF010000355.1, read on the forward strand.
GCGCTGCATTGGGTGGCGGCCGTACGCCACGCCGGCAACCGGCCGCGTGGTCGCGGCGGCCGCCCCGGATAGGCGGCCGGGCGGCGGAATGAGCGCCACGACCAGGAGAGCCGCCAGGAGAGCCGCGATCATCTTCATGGGCGCGCACCGCCGTCGTACGGGTCGGCCATCCCAGACATGAGCAGCAGCTCATTCAGCGACGGCATCCCCGGCCGGCCGGACACGGTCGCCAGGTAGCGGCCGTACTTCTCCCGCCGGTCCTTGACCGTCGCGACCGCCAACTCGTCGCCTTGGCCGGCCAACCACTGGGTAACCCACGCCGCGACCTCCACCCCTTCCCGGGTGGTCTTCTCCGCGACATTCAGCCCGGCCAGGCGCACCCGGATGTCGAGCTGCACGCCGAACCCGAGGACGGCGCGAACGTCAAGGGTGTCGCCGTCCACCACGCGCGCCGAGGCGGCCCGGTACACGTACGGCGGACCACCCCCGTCGACCAGGACGGCGCGCAGACGCCCGCGCTTGACCTGCTGGTCTGGCTGGATGAGGACGTGATCATGCCGGTTCAGCCAGTCCCGCACCGGGCGGACGCCACGCGCTCCCGGAGCGCTGAGGGTGAGTGTCGCCTCCGTGGAGACGCCGAACCCGAGATCGATGAACGCGCGGGCCTGGCAGCCTCTCAGCGGCACGACGTGGGCCCGGTAGAGCGCGGCAGGGGCCGAAGCCCCTCCCGCGTCTCCCCGACGATCGGTCACGATCAGGTGCCGGTGTAGGCCGTGTACGTGCCGTAGATGAAACTCTCGGGCCTGTCCACGGCCAGGCCTACGCGCTCGCTGGCCTTGATGGTCACGTACCCGTCGGTGAAGCCCGTAGCGTGCTCCGTGCTGGCCTGCACAGTGACGGTCTCCCGGTCGTACAGCTTGGCGCCGTACCCGTACGAGCCGAGCAGGTACTTGCCCTGCACCATGGCCGGGGTGTCGATCACGTTCAGCCGCCACACGCGCTTCTCGGCGCCGATCGCCACGGACACCGCCACTCGGTAGGCGCCCTGCTTGTCCTCCTCCAGCTCGATGTCCTCGAAATCGAGCGGATGCATCACGACACCGTTGGGGTCGTAGAACGCGAGAATCGCCTTCGTGAGTGCGCGCCTGATCTGGGCGGTCTTCTTATCCGACGCCAGACCGGTGTAGAGCTGGATCCCAGGCGTCTGGGTGATGCCGAGCATGTTGTCGCCGACACCATCGCCGAATAGGACCTGGAAGTCCTCGGTCAGCTTCACACCGTCGATCAGGTCCCTGTCGAGGATGCCACGCAGGCGCGACTCGTCGGACAGCGTGTTCTTGTGGACCTGCTCGTAGTGGCCGATCTCGGCGATCACCGCCGTGTACGGGGTGAACGAGATCGACGAGCGGGGGAGCCGGCCGAACACGTCGGTCGGGCCGCCGGTCGCGGGCGAGACACCGTCAGCGGCGCGACGCTCCGGTGTGATCGCGGCGTTGTTGACGAATCCGGTCTGGCGGATGCCGTGCAGGATGTTCGCCGTCGTGGACTCTGCGGGGAACAGGTCGCGGACCCGGTTGGGCCGCCGCTGCCGCTCGCTGATGCCGACGTCCTGCGCGTGGCCGAACGCCGGGCCGGTGTGCGTGCCGCCGGAGAGGGTGAAGATGTCCTTCTTCTCGAACCGGTACAGACCCTGATCGAATCGAACGGACCCGCGAACCTCCTGGAAGCCGCCGTCCTTCATCCGCTGGTAGGCGTCCGACTCCATGTACGCCTGGCTGAGGCTCTTGAACTGCGGGCGGCCCTGCTCCGCGGCCAGGAGACCAGCGACCGGCGTACCGGCGGGCGCGTCGAGATACTCGAACAGGCCGAGCGCCTGCTCCTCAGCGTTGAGCAGCGCCTTGATCTCGTTGCCCTTCTCGATGGCGCGGAGATAGTCGGCGTGCTGCTCCTTGGATACGACGAAGTGGCCACGGCCGGTCTCGTCCTTGAAACTGTGCGACAGGCGGGTGATCTCGCCGGCCGCCACCTGAAGCTGGCTCTTGAGCTCGGTCACTCGTGCCCGTGATGCGGTGGCAGTCATCTGCCATTCCCCCCGGTGTGCTGACTGCGATTCGGATGCGATCCGTCCGCCCGGTCAGCACCGGGACGCCCCCAGATCTTGGGTGCGGTGTAGGGCAAAAGGGTGCTTACGTCGCGCCGACCAGGTCAGCGGGGGTTGACGTTTCCGCAGTTCGCGCCCGTTCCAACCATGCGGCGGCACACAAATCGGGCCGATTGCCCGCCTACGGTGCGGCCGCGCCGCTATCGTGATCACTCGCTCGGGGGGTTGGAACGATCTCAGGGGGATTCACGGTGTCGATCCGTCACGCTGCTGGCCTGCTCGCTGCGGCTGTCGTCTGCGTGTCTGGGTGTTCCAGCCAAGAGCAGGCGCCCACCTCTCCGGCCGGTGATGGCGCGACGGCGAGTGCCGCCCCGGCGGTGCCGGCCGTGCTCAAGCTCGGCCAGAGCGCCGACATCACGGGGGAGAACGGCAAGCCCCTCAAGGTCACCCCGCTCGGCGTCTACTACTACCGGGGTAAGCCCGGCGATCCGACCCTTCCGCAAGAGAAGTGGTTCGCGGCCGTCGCTATCAAGGTCGAAGCCACCACGGCGGCCGACCGCGCATCCGGCTCCATGTGGCGGGTCAAGCAGGGCACCCGCCTGTTCGACACCGGCACCGGCAAGGCCCCTGTGGCGCCGTGGGTCGGATCGGTCAACTCCGGGGTCGCGCTCACCGACCCGGGAGACCCCGAAATCGTCATCCAGACGTTCGACCTGCCCGCCGGGGGCGGCGTCCTGCAATGGGCCACGACGGACAAGCCGACGATCCGCTGGCAGTTGCCCGGCCGTAACAGCGGCCAGGGCTTGGACGAAGTCGTCGCGTTCCTCAAAAACCAGTAGGCAGCCCCCGCGGTCAGCCGAGCGCTGCGGCGGCGAGGATGTCCAGCCCGGCGGCGAACTCCTCCGGGGTGATCTGCTTGAGCTCGTTCGGCAGAGCGGACGGCGCCGTACTGTCCGGCATGACGACCGGGTCGGGAGGGAGCTGGTCCGGGGCCTGCTTGGGCCACTCGGGGCGGTCCACCTCCCCGACGTCGATTCCCGCCGTCTTGAGCACCGCGAGCAGGTTCAGCACCGCGGCGCGCAGCCGCTTCCCGTTCTGGTCGGACAGCACACGCCCGGCCTTGGTCTCCCACTCGCCCATCGCGTGCTTGACCAGATACGCGGCTTCCTCAACCGCCTGGCCGAGGGGCATGTCCAGGCGGGCGTGCTTGACCTCGTCGACCGCCGAGACGGGCGGGGTGCCAGCGAGAGGGAAGTCCTGGTGGTCGCCGTCGACAGCGAGCGTGACCGTGCCGAACTCGACGTCGACCGGTTCGACCGGATCCGGCAACGGATCTTCCGGAGCGGCGTAAGCGAGCGTGACGTGCGGCGTGTAGCCGTGGTTGGTCGCGTACGGCACGCCCGCGTCGTCTAGCGCGTCAATGAGGCGTTGACGGAGGATCTCCAGCCCTGGGACATCGACCGGCACGTACACCGGGACGCCGTCCTCACCGGCGGGGAATGCGCCGATCCCGCCGACCGTCCCGGACAGGGGCCCGTGCTCTGCTGCGACCTGCTCGGCGACCACAGCCGCATCATTGAGGCTTCCTTCGTCGAGGCCCTTGCCGAGGTAGGCGAGCGTGATGTGCAGCTGCTCGGGCGCCTCCCCGCCAGGTACGGCAAGCTGCTGCGCGACATCGACGGGGATGGTGAAGGAGATCATGGCGCCCGGTCCGGTGTCGCCGTCCGCCGTACCGTCGCCCTTCCCGCCGATTCCGCCGAGCAGCGCATCCCACGGCGAGACGCCCGCGTCGGCGGCCTTGACCTCGATGGGTGCGAGCAGGTCATCCCACCCCGGATCGTTGGCCGCGTCCCCCTCCTCCGCCTGCCCGGCCGGCAGGCCGGTCTTCACCGACAGGGTCATCGACTGCGACGCGGCGCCGAAGAGGACCTGCGAGTACTCGAACCAGTGCAGCGCCTTGATGTACCGGATACCCGTACGGGGATCCTTCCGGGCGCCGCCCTTGGGCACCTGGTAGCCGATGCTCCATTCGCACTCGTTCGTCTCGGAGAAGAACTTGACGTCCTCAAAGGCGGCCCGGCCGTGCGGCGTGGCCAGGTTGTAGCGGCACCGCACATAGACGGCGCCGGCCTCGCGCGGCCACGGCTTGCCGTCTTTGGTGTGCGACGGGAGTCGCGGGTCCCCGGGCAGCCACTCCTGGATCTCCTCCGAACGCGCGGTCCACACCTTCGTGTCGTGCGAATTGATGCCCTTCGGGCGGCGCTCGGCGAGTGCCTTGGTGAATGCTCCAGGCAGGATGACATCGCCGACGTTGTCGACCACGCCAGTGACCGCGACGAGCGCCTCGACCACGCCCTCGTCGCCGGTCGCGATCACCCCGGACGCCGGTGCCGTACTCATCGACACGGCCTTGTGCTCCAGCCCGTCCATCACGGTCACGCTCATCGCCGGCCCCCGCCCCAACGTTGTGATCCCAGTCGGGCGTGCACACTGCCGCAAACGCCCCTTAACGTCTCCCGAGCAGGGCGGACGCCGGTTTGGCGTCCGCCTTTTCACGATTCGGCTCGGTCTACGCGTAGGTGAAGGCGTTGGCCTTGGACGCTGCCCCCGTGTCAGTCGTGACCGCCACCGCGTACGCGGCCGCCGCCTTGGCCGGTGTGACGCACGTGATGGTCTTCTCGTCCTTCACCACGACGCCGGTCGCCGCGGTGCCGCCGAACGTGACCGTGCTGCCCGGAGTGAAGCCCGTGCCCTTGATCTTCACTGTGGTGCCACCCGCGACGCCGCCCGTCGCCGGTGCAACCGAGTCGACCGTCGCGGCCGGGAAGCACGCATCAAGCTCGGACTGCCTGATGAGCGCCCCCTGCGGGAACTTCAGTCTCTTCCTGCCCTCAGGGAAGTCCGTCCCGTCCGGGCGGCTTCCCTCGTACAGGTTCTCCGTCACCTGCACGACCGGGTCAGTGACCGGCACCGCAGCGACCTTGGCCTGCGCGGCGGTCTTGCTGAGCTGCGTGGAGCCGTTCGCGGCGTACAGCGTCATCTCGTGTCCCCCTGGTTCGTTGTGGGGGACCAGTGGCCGCCGAGCGGCTCCACGTGGACCACGATCGGCCGGGCCGGGTGCGGCGGCAGCATCCTGCACACCATCGACAACCCGGCCAGCCCGACCAGCACGCCCACGGCGAGCGCGACCCGCCCCCATGCCCCCGTCTGTTCCACGCGGGGCATGGTGGCCGGTTCTGCGGCTTACGTCGCGCCGACCTCCCCGCCAAAAGTGTCGTCTTCGACAGAGACGACCTGCGACCACGCCCGAAGCGCAGCGAGGACCGACGCCGGGTCGCCTGGATCGACCACAACCGGCGCCGCATGGGGGCGGCGGATCGTCTCACCCTGCTTGGCCGCGACCAGGTGGACCGCGACCGGAGACCCGGCAACCACGCCGACAGAGGCCTTCGCCTCTGGCCGGTCCTGCCCGATCGTCACCCGGTAGGCGACGCCGTCGATGTAGCCGCGAACGATGTACAACGCCTTACCTCCTGCTTTCTGCGCTGCGGAATCCGTACACGAACGCCCGCATCTGCGGCGACACCCCACCGTGCTCGTCCGGCGCGTAAGGGCACGCCTCGACCGGCAAACCGCCGGCCGCGGCGAGCCTTCCCGCAGCCCTCGCAGCCCGCACCGCCAGCGCGCTCACTCCGCCGCTGTCCCCGCTCATCCCGGCCTCTCCCGCGCCTGATCCCATCGTGCTCACCGTGTCCTCCGCCCACTCGTACGCCGCTCACGGACCGCGCCACGAGCCTGGCGTGACTGCTTGGCCGCCCGGACGTCCCGGTCCCGGCCGAGCATCTGCGCCCGGAATTCCGTGATGTTCATCCACCCGTGCTGGGTCCACCAGTTCCGCAGCTCCTCCGACGCGTACCGCTGGGCCCGATCCCACGAACCCTCGAACAGGCTCCTCGGGTCGATCCCGGCCGCGCGGCCCTCAGCGTTGAGCAGGTAGCCGTTCGTCGACGCCTGCGCCGCGAGCCACTGCGCTTCCTGCCACCCCTGATAGTGGCGGGCCACCATCGCGTCCAACGACTCACCTGGCAGCCGGCCATCGTTCAGCCGGGCCTGCCGCTCCTGCCGCGCCATGGACACCTCGGAGACGCCGTGGACGTCCGCCCACGCCTGGTCGAATTCGACGCCACCGGCGACCAGCTCGTCAATCTTGGCGTCCTTGGCGTCCTGCTCGCGGTCCGCCCGCTCACGCCGGTCGGCAGCCTCGTGCAGCCGGGCCAGGCTGTACGGGTCGGTCACCCGCCCCATCAGCGCGACCAGCTCCGCAACGTCGAGGCTGTCCAGATCGATGCCTGCCAGCGGATCGCCTTCCCGGTCGCGGCCAGCCAGCTCTGCCATCACCCGCTTGTAGGCGGGCGACCCCCACGGCAGCGACGCAAGAAGCTCCTGCAGCTCCCCGGTCGAGAGGGAAGCGACGTCGACGCCGTCCAGCGGATCCCGGCGCGGCCCCGACGTGTCGGTCCCCAGCAGCGCCAGCACCCCAAGGAGCCACTGCCGGTGGTCGTCGTCGAGGTAGCCGCCACCCGACATGAGGTCTTCCATGCCGGTCGCGAGGATCTCCCTATTCCCGCTGTCGTACACGCGGCCTGTGTAGGGCTGAGGGAACGCGTCCGGGTAGCCGACCTGTCCGGCCCGGCCCTCGATCTCGGCAAGATCGGGACGAGTCCGATCGCCGACGTCACCGGTCGATGTGCGCTCCCACAGGTACGCTTCCTGCGCCTCACGCAGCCCCGGGATCGTCTCCTCCATAGCGTGGCCGAGCTCGTGAGCAGAGATGCGCCGCAGCTCCGCGGGCTCGCCAGGGTGGAAGGTGATGGTGTTCGCTCCACCGTCGTAACTGCCCCGATCCCCGAACCTGACGGCCATCGGGCCACGCTCGGCGACCGCGTGCAACCAGTCGGAGGGGAACATCGCCTCAGCGGCCCGCAATGCCTCACCCGGCACCGACCGGTCCCACTGCTTGAACCCCTGCTCGCCGCGGTAGTCCAGCCCGTCGCCGCCGACCCCCCGCACCTGCCGCAGCACGCCGAGCATCGCGTCCCGGCGGATCTCCAGCGCCCGCTCCACTGCGGCGTCCCGCAGAGACCGGGTGGTCCTGGCCGCTTCAAGCAACTCGTACGGGGCCTTGCTGCGGCCGACCTTCGCCGCGGCGGCGGCATACGACCGCTCCGCCTTTTCCGCAGCCGCCTTCGCGGCCTCCGCAGCCGCCACCGCGTCCGCGTACGCCGGGTTCGAGTCGAGCCGCTCTTGCACCGCCCGGTCCAGGTCAGCGCCAGCGGCCTTGACGATCGCCAGGTGCCGCATGGCGTGCTCACCCGGCCCGCCGTCGTCGGCGACGTCCGGCACGAGCGCGGTGACCGTGTCCAGCTCAGGCGTGTAGGCCTCGTTGAGCTGGTCGAGGTCGAGCGGCGCGAATACCCGCCGGTTGACCTTCCGGTGCCCGAAGTGGGCCAGGTCGTCCGGCAGCGCCTTCCGGTAGGCGGCCATCCGCTCGCCGAGATCGCCACCCTCAATCGCTGGGATTTCCGGCCCGTCGCCAGAGGTGATCTCGTTCAGGTCGAACCGGCCGAGCGTCCGCCCGATGTGGGCGTACATTGGCGGCATGTCCCGGAACTGGGAGATCATGCCCCGCAGCGCCTGATCGTGCGACTCGCCCGGGAGCGGGTCCACCTCCAGAATCGACGCGATCATGTTCTCGGCGGCGCGTTCGTGGATCTGCTCCACCAGCGGCTGCAGCCGCTTGACCAGCACCTCGTGCTGCTTGTCGTCGTCAGGGCCGAACGCGTCCGCCGCGGCCGCCGCCGACGCCGCCGGGTCGAGCCGCTTCCACGCGGCCTCCACGATGTCACCGGCGGTGGCCCACACGTCCATCCCGCCGTCGCCTGGCGGGTGGACCAGCTTGGTGTCGAGCTCGGCGAGGATCGACGCGGCCGCGCTCCGGTACAGGCCCGTCTCAGCGTCGGCCAGAACCGCCGCGACGTGCCTCTGCCGGTCCCGGGCGGCCCGGCGACGCATCTGCACGTCGACACCCACCCGGCTGTTGTCGGCCGCGCCGGCGTGCCGAATGACCTCGCTTCCATCGCCGTCGATGATGCTGACGAGCTCCCGCTCGTCGGTGAGGGTCCGGATGGTCGCCGCCACCCCCACCTGCCCGCCGTCGCTGTGGACCGGTGTGAGACCTTCCACGGTCCCCTCCATGACGCCCTGCGGCTGCAGGACCGCCACGCGGTCGCCGAGCTGCATATCCGCCACGGGGATCGGGTCGCCGCCGGTGGTGTCCAGCACCGCATCCCACGCCTGATCCCGCGAGAGCGGCCCCCTGGCCGTACGGACTACGGACGGGTTGCCCGCCCCGGACAGCGTCACCACGTCGGCCGCGACCACGCCGCCGTGATCACCGTGCCGGACTTCCAACCGCACCCGGTAGGTTTCCCTGGCCGCGAACGGCTTGGACGTCTTGGTGATCGAAGCGATCTGCGCGTACCGGTGCTCGCTACCGTCACGTCCGCGGATCGTGTGAGCGATGGCGTCGCCCACCTCCAGCCGGTCCAACCGGATGTGCTCGCGCCGGTCGTCGACGTCAGGCTCGACCTCGACGTCAGGCGGCAGGTCGGGCATGAGCCACACGTCGACGCCTGCGGCGAGAATCCGCTGCTCCCTGCGTCCGTCGTTGTGCTCAACCGTCACGTTGACGACCGGGAAGCCCTTCAACGCCCGGACACCGACCACCCGGGCCTGCGTCACCGACCCGTCCGGTTCGGCCAGCGCGACCGCGTCGCCCTCCACGAGGTTCTCGGCGTACGCCCTCTCCGGCCCGACCCGCTCGGCGTTGGGCGGCGGCTCGGGGTAGCCCGACAGCCGCGCATACGACGCGTCGATCCAGTCAGCCGCCCGGCCGAGCGCGCGACGAGTGGCCGCCGGCCGCTCACCATCCTCCGCAAGTGAACGGACATGCTGCGACAGAGCCCGCATCTGCGCAGCCGATAGAGGCTTGGACGCCCGCAACCTCGCGGCAGCCTCCCGCACCTCACCCCCCGCGGTCGAGTCCTCGCCATCAATGTCCAGGGCGAGGACACGCTTGCGGATGTCCGTCCGCAGCCGCACCCGGCCAGCCGGGGTGCCGTCCTCAAGAGTCGGCGGACGGCGAGGCTCGCGCGGCTGGGACGGTTTCCGCTCCCGCTTCTTACGCAGGCCCTTGCCTCGGGTGACCGTCTCCCGCGCGTCGTAGTCGATCAGCGCCGGCCCGTTCTCGCCGACCACGTCGAACACGACTCGGTCGCCGTCCCGCTCGACGCCGACGACCTGCACAGGCTGGCCGTCCTCGATCAGCCACTCGCCGACCTGCACGTCCCCGGCCGTGGGCTCGTCAATGACGGGTGACTTGCGCCTGCCCGTGCGCTTGGTGACGGTATTGCCCGACTGGGACGCGCGGATGGTCCGGCGGTCCTCGCTGTCACGCGTGGTGGTGAACGTGACGTCCCCGGCCGTGGTGACGTCCTCGACCGTGACCGTCTCCCCGGCCGGGGTGTCCACCCTGTCACCGGGCGCAACCCGCTCGACGGGGACCAGTTCCGGTGTGCCGTCTTCGGCGACCTTGGTGGCTTCCTGCTCGGCGGCCTGCCACCGCTCGGCCTGCTCCCGTCGCGCCTGCTGCGGATCGCCACCCATGCGCCCGAGCTGGGACGCGAGGTTGCTCCGCTGCGTCTTAAGCTGGGCGAGCTGCATCCTGTCCGCGGTCCCGTCGATCGCGGCCGCGAGAGCAGCGTCAGCGGTCAGCCACGCCGCCTCGCCGTCCGCCACCGGCGCCTCACCCCGGTAGACCGCATCGGCTGCGGCCTGGAACGCGTCGACCGCGTCGGCGAGGCCTTCGCCACCCGCCTCCCGCAGCAGGGCTCGCTGCCGGGCCGCCATGTCGTCAGCGTTCGCAACGCGGGCCGTCTCCTGGCTGTCGCGCAGGCTCGCTGCCTCCGCGACGTCTGCGGCGGCCGCCGCGTCGTCGAGACGCTCCACCTGGTCGCCGAGCCGTACGGCTGCCGCGTCCGGGATGTAGCGGGGCGGGTGTGCCCCTTCCCGTTCGACCACGTCGGCCAGGCGCACCGGCTGGCCCGGCGTGTAGCCGTCCGGGATGGCGCCGGTCCACGTCACCGTGTCACGGACGGCCATGCGGTGCGCGTTCGGGCCGCCGCGCACGCCGCCCTCGTCGCGGACCACGGTCACGCGGTCGCCCGGCCGCAGCGTGCCTGCGTCGACCATCCCGCTCGGACGGTCCGGCTCGTCCTGCGGCTCACTCCCGATGTCGCCTGTGTCGGGTGTGCTGCCCTTGTCGAGCAGATCCGCGCCGTCCAGGTCCACTGTGGAGCCGTCATCGAAGCTGATCGTCACACCGTCCGGCGTGACGTTGACGTCGGTGACCCGCATGGATTGGCCTGCGTCGTCGAGGATGTCGCCGGGCTTCGCCTGGTCGGCGTGCACCTTGCCGTCCGGGGCCGGCTCCCGCACCGGCGCGGGAGCCGGCTCTGGCGATGGCGGAGCGGCGCCTTCGATCAGGATCATGTGCTTGTCCTGGTCGCCGATGTTGATCGCCGCCGCCCGGTCTTCCGCAGACAGGGCCCTCTGGTTGGACTCTGGAACGAGATTGATGTCCGGCATGCGGTTCATCCGCCGGAGCATGTCGTCGACTTCGGCCCTCGGCAGGTCAGTGAGGGACTCACGCAGCTTGGTGAGGCTCACCCATGACGTGCCGCCGAAAGAGTCACGAGGGGCCAGCTTGAGGTAGGCGTCGCGGATCCGCCGTTCGGCTTCCGGCATCTGCGGTGTGGCCACCTGCTCGGGTGCCGGATCGTCCGGAGCCGACGTGGTGACGCCCTGGGCGGGTGCCGGGGCGTTCAGCGCGGGCTCTCGGTCTTGGCCGTCCTCGTCGGGGACGAACGGCACGGCATGGCCGTCGTCGCCTGTAGAGACGGATGGTGTCGCGTCTGGGAGGTCCGGCTCAATGTCGGGGTCGGGGTCCGAAGCCGGATCCGCGTTCTGGGCGGGCCGGTTGGCCTCCAGCATCGCTTCCAGGACCACCAGCTCGGCGACCGCCTGCTTGTAGCCGTCGGATCCTTCCTGCCCGGGGGCCGGCTTCATCTCGTCCCGCTTTGCCTGCGTGGCGATGATCTCCCCTAGGAGCTGCGAACGCTCCCTCGCCGTAACGAGCTTGTCGGCCTGCGGGAACGGCTTGCCTACAGCGGCTCGCGCCCGGCCGCGTTCCCGCTCCATGTTCGCGATCCGCGTGTGCCCCGCATCGATCTGCGTATCCAGGGCGTCCAGCCGGTTCTCCAACGAGCGGAGGATGCCCCGCCCCGCGCCGTCTCCGAGGTCGGTCGGCAGGTAGGAGGTGGTTCCTCTCGGCCAGTCGAACCCGATCCGGACCACCTGGTACCAGGACCCACTGCGCGTTTCCCTGGCGGTCTCGGCGATGACGTCGTGCCCGCCGAGCTGCCCGAGCACGACCCGCTTGCCTTCGACGAACGGGCGGGTATCCCGCAAAGCGCGCGCCGCGTCCTCAAGCGGCTGGTAGGCGTCCGCCCGCTTGGTGAGCTCATCGCCGCCAAGATTGATCGCGAAGGCGTCGCCGCGGGATTCCGTCCGCGCCTTACGCGCTTCTTCCCACCGGGCGATGAACCCTGTCGTCTGCTCTATGTCGTTACCGAGGCTGGTGATCTGCGCGGCGAGACCGGCCTGGTTGCGGTGGTGCGCACGGTCGAGACGCTCCAGCCGGTTCAGGTCGGTGTCGGCCTTCGCCTTCTCCAGCAGGTAGGGGTTACCAGCCGCCAGGGCCTTCACTTCAGCGAACGACAGGGCGGCGTCGCCGACGTCTTCCATCTCCCGGACGTCCAGGCTGCCGCGCTGCATCTGGGCGATGAACTTCGCCTTCCGCTCCACGGTCTGCCATGAGTAGCCGTCGAACGTGCCCTCGGTGACGTAGCGGAGAATCCGCACGTCCTTGTCTCCGACGAGGGTGTTGAGGTTGCCCTGCCGTTCGATCCGGCCGTCACGCTGCGCGAGGTCAGCGGGCCGCCACGGGCAGTCCATGTGGTGCAGGGCGACCGCACGCGCCTGCACGTTGGTGCCGGTGCCCATCTTCTCGGTCGAGCCGATCAGCACGGCGATCTTGCCGGTGCGGGCGTCCTCGAACAGCTTCGCCTTCTGCTGGTCGGTGTTCGCCTCGTGGATGTAGCGGATCTTGTTCTCCGGGATTCCACGCGCGACAAGCTGAGCCTTCATCTCGTCGTACGCGGCCCAGTGGGAGGTGTCGCCGTCGCCGACGATCGCTTCCGCGTCCGGGTCAACAGCGCCAGGCTCGGGGATCTTCTCCAGCTCGCTTCCGTCGTCGGCGAGGCTGCGGTCGGAGAACGTGTTGCCGTTCTTGTCCTCGTAGTCGAACTTCAGGTACGGGTAATCGTCATCGGAGATACCGACGATCCGGAAGGCAGCGCCGCTGCCGTAGTCCCTGATCCAGTCGCCGACCCGAAGGTCCGCCACGGGGGTCCGGACCCCCTTGACCTTCTTCGGCATCCCGCCACCCTTCGGCTTCGGGGTGCCCTGGTCCATGAACACGATCTGCAGCGCGCCGCGAGTCGGGTGCATCTCGGCGCCGTCATCGGCCGACACCGGATACTCGAGGTCCTTGGTGCGCTCGTAGATCTCGGCGATCTTGTCGGATGCGACGTCGATCTTTCCTCCGGCCGAGTCGGCGCCGGGTTCGATGAGCCGCATGTCGAGCGCGGCCCGCTTGCCGTCGCCCGAGATCTTCAGCATGTTGTCCTCTTCGGGCTTGACCCGCCCGTTGCGGACATCGTCTGCGCGCTTGCCGAGCTCCTGAATGTAGGCGAGCTGGTCCTCCGATGCTGGGATGACGACCGTTTCGCCCTTGTTGCCGTTGGCGTCCTTCCGCACCGGAGGAGTCGGCAGGTTCAGGTCAGCCGCGGTCTTCACGTCCGCGCTGACGCGGTACATGCGCAGCAGCTCGGGGACGTTCCTGAACTTCGCGAACCGCGACTTCTGCCGGAACCCGTTACCGTCCGGGTTCATCTCGACATCGGTGACGACATCGCCGAACGTCGCCGCCCAGTTGTCGAAGTCGTCCAGGCCGGTCTTGTCCAGCAGGTCAGGTCGCAGGTAGCGCATCATCGTGTATGCCTCGGTCACCGAGTTGGCGATCGGCGTACCGGTCGCCAGGGTGACGACGCGCCCGGACTCGGACTTGCCGCGCAGGTAGTGCAGCTTCATGTGAAGGTCGCTGGCCCGGCCCGACCCGTCGATGCCCGCGCCCTCGATGTTGGAGACTGTGCGCAGGTTCTTGTAGTGGTGGGCCTCGTCGACCATCAGGTAGTCGATGCCGGTCTGCTCGAAGTAGACCGCGCCCTCGTCCTTCTTCCCGTCGAGCTTCTGCTTCAGCTTCTCCTCGGCGCGGAGAAGCGCGGCCTCCATCCGCTTGAGCGTGATCGGCTTCTTGCCTTCAGCGGCGGCCTTGGCCTTCAGCCTGTTGATCCGGTCGCGGAGCTTCTGCAGCTCCGCCTCCATGTACTCCTTCTGCGCGTCCGGCCGCATGTCGATCTTCTCGAACGCCTTCTGCGTCAAAATGACGGCGTCCCAGTCGCCGGTCGCCGCGCGGGCGACGAACTCGCGCCGCTTGGCACCGGTCAGATCAGACGACCCGGCGGCGAGGATGTTCGCCTGCGGGTACAACTCCAGGAACTCGCGGGTGAACTGCTCCAACATGTGGTTCGGCACCACGATCGCGGGTTTACGGGCCAGACCGGTACGGCGCAGCTCCATCGCGCCCATGACCATCTCGGCTGTCTTCCCGGCGCCGACCTCATGCGCGAGCAGCACGGACGGCTCAGACACGATCCGCGCGACGGCGGCCTTCTGGTGCTCGCGCGGCGTCCACCCCGCCGCCAGGCCCGGCAGCGCAGGGCTGGCGCCGTCGTAGGACCGCAGGACGATGTTGTTGAACCTGTCGTTGTAGATCCGCGCGAGCCGTTCCGCCCGGTCGGGGCTCTCCCAGATCCATTCCGAAAACTTCTCGGCCATCTCCTGGGCCTTCTGCTGCGCCTCAAGAGTGCCTTCGGGGTCCGGGACGGACTTCTTGTCCCCGTTGGGGAGCGTGACCGTAGACGTCACCTTGATCGTGCGCTGCTCCAGGAGCGCCTGCGCGATGTCCCCAGCGGGCCGTTTCTTCGTGCCCCACGTGCTGCTGGCCAGCACCGTGTGTGACGGTGCTTCGACACCCCAGATCGAGCCGCCGCCGTGCTCCACGCGGACGCTCTCCCCGAGCAGATCCGACAGGAACTCGGCGATCACCTCCGGCCCGATCCACGGCGCGCCCATGCGGGCGTCGATCTCGCCAGGCGTCAGATCACGGGGCAGGACCCCTTCAAGGGCGGCGACGTTGGCCGAGAACCGCGGGTCCTCCTCAGCGGCCTCGCGGGCGATCTCGAGTTTTTCCCGCACGTCATCTGACAGGTACGCCGCCGCCGGAACGAACCGGCCGCTGCCGGGCTCGTCGAACACCGTCGTCCCGAGTTGGCGGCGGGCCTCCGCCTCGTCGACGGCGAGGAGCTTGGCGATCTCGGGAAGATCAACGCGGCCGCCGTTGCGGTCCATGACGATCGCGAGCGCGTCGGCGGGAGAGTTGGCCCTGGTGACCGTCTTCCGTACGGCGACGACGCGCCGAGACAGGATGTGCGCCGGACGCGCCTTCTTCGTGTCGGGGTCCCACCGGTCGAGGGCATAGACGAACGCTGAGGACGGGTCGCGGCGGAACAGGCCATCTGCGGTGGGCAGCTTCTCGTCGTCGCGGACTTTCCTGCCTTCCGCCTTCGCCGCGGCGGTCGCGTCAGCGGGGGTGAACTGCTTGAACCGCGGCTTGGACACGGCGTCGTATTTGGCGGCGTAGTCCTTGTAGCGGCGGTTGAGCTCCGTCCGAAGCTCGCGCAGCCTCGGCGTGTCCGTGGCGCTGGCCTCTTCCTCGTCCAGGACTGCGGTGACGGCGTCGCGCAGCCCGAGGTAGGCGGCGAGTTGCTCCCGCTGGGCCGGGTGCACGTCGAGGGTGTGGACTTGGCCGCGGACGACGCGGGTGAACGCGCCGTCCTTGCCCACGCTGACGTAGCCGTCGTGGCTTTGGTTACGGTCAGCCAGCTTCAATCGGGCCGAGGGCTCGCCGCCGGCGGGGGGCGTGTACGTCTGCCCGTTCTCCTTCGCCTCGGCCACCAGGCCGTCGAGCGCCTCCTTCAGCGCGGGGGCTGCGTCCCGGTCACCCTTGACGATCAGCTCGGCCGCCGAGAACTGGCCGCGCCCGGTCGTCATCTCGCCGAGAATCTTTTCCGGGTGCTCGGCGAAGTACGTGTTGACGGGGATCTGGTGGCCGTTGACGTCCATCTTCTGGGCGTCCACCCACGAAGTGTCACGGGCAGGTTCGCCCTGCTCTCGCTTGCGGAAGACGAGCAGGTCGGTGACGACATCGGTGCCTGCCGCTTTGAGGTGCGCGCCCGAGGGGAGGCGGACCGCGCCGACGAGGTCGGCCATGTCGGCCATTTCCTGGCGGGCTTTGCTGGACTCAGAGTCCATCGTGTAGCGGGAGGTGATGACGGCGACCAGGCCGCCCGGGCGGGTCAGCGCGAGTGACTTGATGATGAAGTGGTTGTGGATCGAGTGGTCGCCCTTGTTGTGGTCCCTGTCGGTCAGGGCGATCTGCCCGAACGGGACGTTGCCGACCGCCAGATCAAACGACCCGTCCGGGACGCGGGTGTCGGCGAACGATTCGTTGCGGACCACGGCATGCGGGTACAGGACTCCCGAGATCGCAGCGGTGGTCGGGTCGAGTTCGATGCCGGTCATGTGCGCTTCGTCAGGCGCGAGCCCGATGAAGGTACCGACACCGGATCCCGGCTCCAGAACGTTGCCGCCGTCGAACCCGAGCTCCTTGACGGCATCCCATACGGCTGCGACCAGCCCGGCGTCGGTGTAGTGGGCGTTGAGGGTGTTGCGGCTCGCGGCAGCCCATTCGGCGTCGTTGAGCATCGCCCGCAGCTCGTCGCGCTCCGGGCTGAACGTTTCCCACCGCTTCAGGGCCCGCCCGTGCGCGGCCTCGTCGGGGTAGTTCTGGAGTTCGGGCCGCTGCTCGAAAATGACTGGCACGGCGCCCCAGCCGGACCACCGCGCGAGGACCCGCTTCTCGGCGTCGGTCGCAGGCCGCTGTCCGCTCTGGATCGCTCGAAGCGTTTTGACGGCATCGACGTTGGCGCGGGCCTTGTTCCTCTCCCCAGCAGGGGCGAGGTCCTGCTGCGATGTGGGCCTGAACCGGCCCTGGGCGGCGGGTTCTAGTCCTGGTTCTCCATCCCGGGTTCGGCCGGCAGGAACACTTCCTCTGCCATCACCAGCTCGCGTGCCTGCAGCCGGGCCATGTTGAGCCTGCCCACTGTCTCCAGGAACTCCTCGTCCGGATTCCCGGCCCCGGCCATCTGCTCGGCCAGTTCCGCGATCCGCGCCTCGACTCTCTCTCCGAGCTTCGCGAAGAACTCGTCCGGGTTCTCCAGTTCCGCCAGTGCTTGGGGCCGGAACTTCGTCCAGTGCTTCCGGGCTGTCTCGCCGTACTCGTTCGTCTCGCTCATTGGGGGCTCCCTCGCCTGGGCTGTCCGGCGCTCGCCCGGTCTTGGGGGCGCCCATTGTAGTACTTACAGTAGCAGATCGGTCACGATTCGTGTCAACGTTGCGGCTGTCACTGTCGCGGCGGATGACGACGTCGTTCTCCACGAACACGGCGTTGTCCCATACGCTGGTGGTGCCCGACTCGCCGTTTTCGCCCTCCCAGGCGACGCTCCCGGACTCAAAGGTGACCTCCCGGGAGCCGCCGCGCGTTTCAACGCTGGCGACGGTGCCTCGCAGCATCACCACGCCGCCGTCCTCGGGCGGAGTGCCGCCCTTCAGGAAGTCCCGGACGTGGTCCTCCACCCGCTTGCGGAAAGAAATGTGGTCGCCCGCCTGGATGTCCATGGCCGACACCGGAACGCCACCCTCAGCAGCGGCCTCGTCGTTGAGTTCGCGCCGACGCTCGGGCGTGATCGACCGCAGGATGTTGTAGGCATCCCGCCCAGTCTGGATGGACAGCTTGCGGTTCTTTCCGTTGGCCGTGCCCCGAACTTCGCCGCGTCCCGCCGTGGACACAGCGGTGACCTGTAGAGGGTCGCTGTATTTGTCGTACCGGCCAGGGACGCGCACCGTGTCGCCCGGCCGGAGATCGAACAGGCTGACCCGCTCTTCCTCGGGCAGGTCCGCCCCTACTCGCGTGGTGTCGCTATCGGGCGTGTTCGCCCTCTCCGGGGCGTTCGGGGCGTCGACCGCGCGACGGTTGGCCCGCTCAAGCATCGTCGGCGCCGCCCGCCTGGCCAGCCCCGCACGCACAATCGCCTTCGCATTGCCCGCCTTAGCAGCGACGCCGGCGAACTGCTCCAGGTAGAGCTTCGCCACCTCTAGGTCGCCCGCGTTTGCCCCGTTGCCCGCGTTCGCGTCGCCGTCCAGGATGCGGCGAGCGATGTCCCGCCCAGCGGCCACCTCGGGATCGAGAGTCCTGCCCTGCCGCTCCACGGCCATGTCGACAGCGATGGCGGCCGCCGCAGCGCGAGCGTTGAGGTCGTTGCTGTCGGAAAAGTACGGGGCGGCGTCGGCCAGTACGACGGCCCCGATAGCCCACTGCCGGATGGCTGCGTCGTTGGTGACACCCGCATTCGCCGCGGCGGTAGCGTGCCGGTGGACGAGCCCGGGCAGCTTGTCGTTGCCCGCCACCATGGCGTCTGCGTCGGCGATGCCCACAGCGGCGGCGGCGTGCCGCACGTTGCCCTCGGTGATCTCACCCTCGCCAGCCCATGCCTCCTCGCTGAGCTTGGCCTGCCGCTCCTCCTGGATCGCCTTGCGCGTGCCCTCCAGGTCGGCCTTCTCACGCGCACGCTCGGGTGCGTCCCGCTCAGCCTTGAAGGCGCGGGCGTCGTCGGGGGTGTAGCGGGCAACCTCGGTATCACGGCCCTTCATGGTCATGTTGACCGTCTTGCCGTCCTGCTTGCGGACAGCGACGGTGGTTCCGCCGGCGTAGGTGTCGATGCGCTCAACCTGGCCGCCGTACACGTCCCAGCGGGGCGAGTCGATGATGTCGCCGGACTCGAGGGTTCCGGCGGAGCTCGACGTGGGCGTCTGGCCGGGAAGGGTGGCGCGCTCCCGCTGGGCGTGATTCCCCCGGTACTGCTTGTACCGGTCGAGCGCGGCCTGCGCCTCCTCCGGGGTGTTGAAGTTGACCGCCGAGCGGACCCCGTCGATCTCCCAGGCGTGGCCGAACTTGACGCCGCGCACGACCTTCCCAGGGTCAGCCGTGGGTGTACTGGGCTGGTCTTCCCTCGTGCTGGGAGACGGGGTCGAGTCCTGACGGCCAGGACGGAGCGCACCCGGGTCGGAGCGACGCAGCGCCTCCAACTCTGCGACGGCCTTACTGATGGCACGATCGATCTCGGCCTTGCCCTCGAGGCTCTCGTGCCGCTGGTTACTTAACCCCCGCACCTCCGATAGCAGCCGCACGGCACTGAGCCGCCCACCTGCGAAACGGTCAAGGATGTCGGCCAGCTTGTCCAGATCCGGGCCAGGGTCGCGACGCACGGTCGGCACGCCGTGCAGGGTGGCCGCAAGCTGACGCAGCGGCTGCGGCACGCCATCGGGGACGGCCGGCTGCGGCGTGTCGGGGGCGTCGAGGTTGGCGATGGCCACGTCCAAGGCGGCGCGCGCCTTGCCCCCGTCGGGTAGCCGGTCACGGATGGCCTTGACCCGATTCAGCGCCTCCTGGGTAGTCGTACGGCCTGCCACGGCATCGGTGGCGATCATCCCTAGGGCGTTGGCCAGGGGTTCGCCGTCCACGTCCAGGTGCGCCTCGTCGCCCAAGGCGAGGGCAGCCTGCCCGATCTGCCCGTCGCCGTGGTAGACGATCTCCCCGCTGTCAGCAGACGCGCCGCCCCACTCATTTCGACGCAGAGGCTTGTCGGATCGCTTCGTGATCGGGGCGCCTGCCTCGGAAGGTGTGGGCGGCTGCTGGTCGTTCTCGTGGGCGGTGAACATGTCCTCCGTGCCGGCGGCTTCCGTGCCGACGTCGGAGAACAATCCGCCCTGTGGGGCGGCCTGCGGCTGCCCCTGCCCGCGCGCGGGCCGTTTGGCGTCTGCGCGGCCTCCCTTGTGGATCGCATGGTCCTCATCGAGCGGCCAGTTGAGCCCGTCGCCCTTCAGCGCGCCGCCCCCGCCCGGGGACTGCCATTGAGCGCCGTCCGGGCGGAGCCGTACCGTGTGGCCGCCGAACATCTCGTCGTCGACCGCCTCGACCACACCGCGGACGGTGATGACCGTGCCGGGCTTGGGCGGGTTCTTCGCGCCGGGCGTATCGAACCGGGCGGCGTTGGCCGCGGTAACGGGGATGTCGAACGTGACGCGGTCGCCCGGGGTGATGTCGCCGGGCACAACGGTTTCGGGGGTCGCCGGGACGGGCTTGCCGGTCTTCGACGCGTCGCTGGCGGCTGCGGGCTTGCCAGGCTGTGGCGCGGGCTTCGCTCCCGGGCGCACCCCTTCAATCATCAGCAGGTGCTTGTCCTGGTCACCGAGCCGCACCGCTGCCGCGCGGTCTTCCCGGGTGAGCGCCGCTTGGTCGTTTTCGGGCGCGATGTTCACGTCTGGCATGCGGTTCATCTGCCGGAGCGCCTCATCCACCTCCGCGCGCGGCAGGTCACTGAGGGATTCACGCAGCTTCGTGAGGCTCACCCACGAGGCGTCACCCCACGCGTCCGGCTCGGCTAGTTGTGCGTAGGCGTCGCGGATCCGCGACTCCACGTCCTGCGCCCCTGCAGGGACCGCAGTCGCGGGGGCCGCAGGCGTAGAGCGAGCATCGGGGGCGGGGGGAGCCGGGTTGTTGAACTCGTCGTCGTCGGCGGCGAGAATCTCAGCCTGGATGTCCTTGACGAGCTGTTTCGCGGCCGGGTCATCGCCCTTGCGTGTCGCCTCGATCAGCGCCTGCAGCTTCTCGGCAGGGATCAGGCGGGCGACGCCGTCGCCCTCGGTGTAGATGTCGCCGACCTCGGCCAAGCTGACCACGTGGTCGCCGTTGGCCCGCTGCTTGACCTTCTCGACGACGCCGACACGGCTGGTCCTGCCGCCCTCCAAGTTGCGGCCGTGAATGAGCACAGCCTGTCCGGCCTTGAGGTCCTTGACCGGGATGCGAGTGTCGCCGGTCGCGGCGAATTCCGTCGCATCCGCGTCGGGCTTCTCGACCGGCATCGCCTTCGGCTTCGCGCCGAACGCCGCCCCACTCGGCTTGGACCCGTCCGGGCGCTGCTCGACCGTCAGGTAGTTGCGGTGGATCCGCTGAACCGAACCGTCCTTCATGCGGACCTGGAGGAAGCCGCCGCCGATGTTCTTCTCGACAGTGCCGGTACGACCGCCCCAGATCTGGACCTCGGCGCCGGTCTCGATGAACCGGCCCTTCTGGTCACGGGGGTGCACGTCGGAATCGAACCTTCCGCGTCCGACGATGCGCCGCGCCGCCTTGGTCTCCCACCCGTGTCCGGTCAACCCAGCCCCCGTAAGCCCGTGCGTGATGTGCGGGTGCAGGGTGCCGAGATCGCGGGTTAACGTCGCGCCGGGCTGGTACGGCCGGAGCTGCGCGAGATCATCCACGTCAGGCGGCACCGGCAGAACGCGGTCTCTTCGATGGGCCCGTCGAGGTCGCCCGGCCAGCGCAGCCGAGCGCCGCCGACCTGGAACGGGTCGCCGTCGACGCGGGTCTGCCCGTCTGCGTCGCGGTGGGTGAGCCTGGTCGCGGCGTCGTCTCGTGCCCGCCACGTCGCGGACACCAGCCCACCGGGCCCGGCGATGACGCGGGCGGCGGCGGCCTGTGCGGCGTGCACGAGGTGCGTGACGACCTGCACGGCGGCCCGCTTCGACCAGGCTTGCAGCGGCGGGAGTTGGGCGCGGACTTCGGCCACGATGCCTGCCATGTCCCGCCCCATGGTGTCGTCGGCCGCGATCTGCATGGCGATCCTCCTGGCCACGCCGGCGATCTGGGAGCCGAGCCACGACGTGACATCGGCGGCCACGCTGACCGCGGCGCCCCGGAGGTCGTCGCCTGGCCCAGGCGTCTCGCCGACCGCGAGAGGGTCGGCGATGAGCGCGGCCACAGCAGCGAGCGCTGCGGCTTCCACCGCGGGTGCCAGCGTCGTCTCTGCCTCTGCCTCCCACTGGGCCGGGTCGATGATCCGGCCGGTGTCGAGAGGCTGATCCCCGACGCGGGTATCCAGCTCGAACCCGGGCTCGGGCTCGAAATGACGGGTGCCTTTGCGCGCCTTGGGTGAGGCGACGCGGGCCGCGGTGCGTTCTATGAGACGCCGCGCGAGCTGGTCGAGCGCCGCGGCGAGTTCCTCCTCATGCGGGTCACGCTCGTCCTGCTCATCGGGTCCGTCCGGCTCCCGAATGTCTGCGGGGTTGGGCAGGGCTTTGGTTTCGATGGGGGTGCCGGCTTCGTCGAGGATGCCTTGGAGAGCGGCGAACGCCTGACTGGTGGCGGGGTCGGCCGGGTCGAACGTCGCCTGTTCACCGGCCGGTGGCTCGCCTTCCGCCGCAGGATCGGGCGCGCCAGCTTCGGCGCCGGGCCCGGCGGGCCCCTGCGGTGGTGCTTCGCCCGGCGGGGGCTCGCCTTCGGGGGTTCCCAGGCCGAGCGCCTCCATGTCTTCTTCCCGGCTGGGAATCGGCGTCTTGCCCTGGGCGATGTAGAGGGCGCGTGTCTGCGGCAGGTCGATCGGCTCGTAATCGGCGATCTCGCGGTACTCATCCGGAGAGATCAGGCCGGCGGCGACCTCTTCGCGGGCTTCAGCGCGTTGGGCGGCTGCTGTGCGGCGCAGGACCTCCACCGTGGAAGTGTCGAACCTCGGGGTGAGACCCTTGAGCAGGGGGCCGAACCCTGTGGCGATGATCGACAGATGCGGCGGCATCGTGATCGTCCAGAAGTTGTAGAGCTCCTGCTCAGCGTTGTCCCATGTCCGGCCGCTGGCGTTCCCGAGGACGCTTTCGCCGACACCGAACGCCGTCAAGACCTCCTCTTTGGCGCGGGCGGCCATCTCCCCATACGCCATGTCACGCGGGTGCGCGGCAAGGTCAGCCACCGTCAACTTGCCGTTGAGGACCGACACCTTCCCGGCTTCCAGCGGGCCGCGCCCAAACCGTTCCTCAATCCGTGCCGCTTCGGCGGGTGACAACTTGCCTTCCACCCCGATGGCGGTGGCGGGCCGGCCGTCATTCCGTATGAAGATCACGTTGTAGAGCCGCGACAGATAGTCGAGGTCAACGGACAGGCCAGCCGCTTCGAGCGGGGTGATACCCCGGTAAGGGTCGGTGGGGTGAGGGTCACGGAACCACAGAACGTTCTTGGCCGGGATGGGAACGCGGGTCCCATCCGAGGCGATCGTCTCGAAATGGGACAGCAGTTCCGCGCCCCGGCCGGGCACCGGGCGGGTACGGCCAGGAGGGAGCAGGTCGAGCCGGATCGGCTCGCCGCCGTTCGACCAGGTGATCTCAACGAATGACCCAGCGGGGGAGAGCTGAACCTGGTCGGACAGCCGTTTACGGAACTGCCGGCCGGTCTCCAACGGGTTGGC
Organism: Microtetraspora sp.; assembly: GCA_044868295.1. GTDB lineage: Bacteria > Actinomycetota > Actinomycetes > Streptosporangiales > Streptosporangiaceae > JBIOWF01. The sequence continues at coordinate 33,714 of JBIOWF010000355.1, forward strand.
CTGCCCGTCGTTAAGCAGGACGGCCAAGGGGTGGTCCTCGACGATGTCGTCGCCTTCGCCGACCTGGAAATCCAGGGTGGACTGGTGCGACGAGATCGCGCCCACGCCCTTGTACACCCACACGGTCCGCTCGTAGCCTTCGGCGACCGCGCGGTCGATCGGCCACGCGCGACGCCCGGCAGCGGACAGGTTGTTGAACCACGCCTGCGGCGAGCTGGCGGACCAGTTGTAGTCCTTGGTCTCCAGCTCGACGCGTCCGCGCGCCAGCAGGCCGGGAAGGAATTGACGCCCCACGAACCTCGCCCCCGCTCTTACTGGCCGCTGCCGGACGCGACGAACCATCCGACGGCGATCAGGTAGGCGCCGGCGAGGAACAAGGCCGATTCAGGGCGCCAGATCGCGGCGGCGCCGAGCGTGCACGCCGCTCCGGTCAGCAGCAGGACGAGACCGGCCACGTCACGTCGGGCGCGTGAACTCAGCCCCGGCGGGTACGCGCCGGGCTGCTCGCCGAGCTCGTTCGAGTCGTCGTAGTACACCAAGAAGGCCCCTTCGTGCCGGTGCCAGCCGAAAAGGGAGGCTGGCCGCTGGCACGGTAGGGGCCTGCGGGGTTTACGTCCTGGCGGGTCTCAGCTGAGGCCGGCGATCCGGGACGCCTGCATGAGCGCGGGGGTCTCGCGCTGCTGGCGGGTGGCTATCTCCTCGGCCGATTTCCCGGGGGCGGCCTTGGTGCGCCAGGCTCGGTTCTTCATGCCGCCGCGTAGGTGGTCGCGCTGGGTGGGGTCGTCGTAGGCGCATGACGTCCATTGGACGTCGGCCCACGGGAGGCGGCACTTGACGCACAGCATGTCGAGCACCGGCAGGATCATGCCCTCGGTGAAGTCGGGCAGCTCGGTCATGTCGTCGGGGATCGTCAGAAACGAGGTCTGTTCGCACAAGCGCATGAGCGCGGGTGGGATCGGCTCGATGATGACTGCGATGCCCCAGACGTGTCCGGGCGGGTAGGAGACCATATGCAGGTATCACTCTCCCAAGAGGTGAGCGGCGCGCGCCCTACCCGTCCCCCGGCGGCCGACCCTCCCGCGCGGGCGCGCCACCCCTGCTGTCGAGCGGGGGGTTACGACGGCGGAACCCGCATTGCTTCGGCCTCAAGATGAGCGGTACACGCGATGACGTTGGGAAGCTTGGTGGGGGCCGCTGTCAGGCGGGCCCGAAACGACGCTAGCGATCACCACATGTCGCGTAAATACCGTCATGCCGGGCTGTTTTGCACGACCCGAAAAACCTTTGTCCGTAACGATTCGGCTACCGGCGTAAACCACCCCTTGTGATCGGGTAAGGAGCATGTTCAGACGAGCAGCCGCACCTCGTCCTCGTCGTCCACCAGCGGCTCGTACAGCGGCAGCAGCACGCCGCCCTCTGCCCTGTCCGGCGACTTCACACCCCGCTTCTTCATGTCGGCCTTCTTCTCGATCACCGAGTTGCCGCGACTGTTGGTGAGCAGCTTCGGCGCTGACAACTGGCCCGCCGCCATCTCATCCACCCGGAGCCGGATCGCCGTCACCCCGTTCTCATCCGGCTGGGTCAGGCTCCGCCCTGCCAGCCACATCTCCGCCCGCTTGTTCTCCGGCCGGAGCGTCGCCTCGTCCGGCTCCCTGCCGGTCTTCTCGGCCACGTTCACCCAAACGATCTCAGCGTCGTGCTCGCCCTCCTCGCCCCACCGCGACAGGAGGCTCGCAACACCGTGCCCGATCCCAATCGAGTCGACCTTCACGCGGACGGGCGCCGTGGTGCCGAGAGCCGCCCTCAACGCTTCCGCGCGGCGAATGTGCTCCAGGACGATTCCCGCCACATCCACCGAGTTGGCCAGTTCCGGCCCTGATGACGCATGCTGAACCGTCACCAGGTCGTGAACCGCTCGGCCGATCACCATCTCGTCGCCGCCATCAGCGGCTACGTCCACTCCAAGGCGGATCCACGACCCCCGGAAGACTTTCCACTCGGCGGTTTCGTCCGGCAACCCCAGATCGCACAGCCGGATCCCGCCCGCAGGCTCATCCTGCTTGACCGCGAGGTCGACCCAGTCCGCCGGGATGACCGCGTTCGCCAGCCCCTTCGGGAACTTCGCGTGGATCTTCGCCCTGACGTAGTTCGATTTCGCTCCGTGGATGCGGATCGTGCGCTCGATCCACTTCTCGTCGACCATGTGCTTCGCTGGCGAATGCCCGCCACCTGGGCAGGACTGGCACTCCCCGAACCACTCCCTAGTCAGATTCGGCGTGTCATACGCCGAGATCGGGATGGTAAGCACGTCAGGGTCAGCGCAGAACCTCTCAAACCAGGTCCCCGCTTGGTCTGTCGGCGGATTCCCGATCGCGATCATCTTCGATCCGTCGCCGACCATCATGCCCGACAGGTTTTGGCCGATCGTGTGGGCGATTCCGCCGGCCTCCTCGACGACGAGTAGCAGTTCAGCCCCATGGATGCCCTGTACAGCCGCCTCGTTGTGGGGGGCGGCGGCGATGCCGTACGCGACGACAGTGTCAAGCCCGTTCTTGTCCGGGAGCTTGTACTGCGTCATGTCGATCACGCCGGGCAACTGCGCGCGGGTGTGGGCGCCGCGGACCTCGGGCCAGAGTTGCATCGCGACTTGCCGCCATAGCGGAGCGAGGGTCACCGTCTTGCCAGTGCCCACCGGGTGGACCAGGGAATGCCAGAGCACGATCTGACCGCACGAAAAGGTCTTTGACGAGCCGAAACACGACGGGACGGCGACCTGCTTGTGCGAGGTCAACGCCTGCAGGAACCGCTTCGGGATGGACCACGCCACGCTGCCGAGGACTTGCTCGCAAAACCCGACCGGGTCGTCCCGCCACAACGCGTAGGACGTGCCGGCCACCCTGTACGCCGCCGCGTACACCTGCCGCGCCTCATCCGGGGTCAGGTCCTCCAGGAGCAGCCGACGCACGTCCGGGTCGAGCTCCATCAGCTCCTCGAACATCCGCGCCGCGAGCCGCGACTGCGCGTCCCCCGGCGACGCGACGAGCGTGGGTGTCAGCATCGGCGGCCACAACGCTCACGCAGGGCCAGCCGGGCAGCGATCTCAAGCCCTGCCGATCGCAGACAGACCGGCATGCGGCAGCCATCGCAGACGGTCCACACGGTGCAGGAGATCACGGCCTGGCATGGTGGAGCCCCGGGCGGTTAACGTCCACCCGGGGCTCCCTGTTGCTGCACTACACGGCGACGTCAGCCGCTCGTCACCTCGGCCCGCTCCGGAACGGCGTAGGCGGCGACCGCGTCCGGGATCCCCACCACCTCGGCGATCTCGACGGCCGTCATGCCCCGCTCCGCCAGCGCAACCGCGGCCTTCCACAGGGGGCCGTACCACTTGGCGAAGAACGACGCAGGCTCGAACACCCGCAGCACATTCAAGCCGTACGGAAACTCCTCATGGGCCGGAAGGTCGCCGGCCTTCCACCAGGCAGTCACCCTGCCCTTGACCACGCCGACCGGCTCACCGAGCAGATCAGCAAGCGGACGCACCGCCATGCGGCCCCGGTCGTCCACCCCCGTCACCCGGATGGATTCCCGGTTCCGGTACGTACGCCACTTGGCTTCGGTCGCTCTCGGCTCGTACACGGTACGGCCGAGAACGAACTTCGAGGGAGGAGTTTCCTCTTCGGCGAGCCCTCGCAGCCACTGGGATACCTGGTCGTACGTGGCAGGCTGGGCGGGGGCGGACAGGTGTTCCACCAGCTCGCGGGCGGACAACCAATCATGCCGGTTGTCCTTCCACCATCTGACCGTCGCTGCCTCCTCGAACAGTATCCGCTGCGCGTCACGCCGGGTCGGCGGCCCATCGAGCTCGGCCCGGTGGGTTCCCTCGACTCGAGCGAGGAACCGCTCGACCGGCACACCAAGCCGGTCCGCGATGACCGGGGCGGGGACCCAGCGGCCGCCCTCACCAGCTTGCCCGGCCGGGCTGGGGTCTTTCGCCTTGATGTCCTTGCCAACCTGCGGGTGCGACAGCCCTGTCCTTTTGACGATCTCAGCAGGCGCCAGGCCGGAGCCACCCGCGTGGAGCGCCTGCACTGCGGCGATCCGCTTGCGGGCGTTCTTGTCCTTCGTGGTGGCGATCTCGGCGATCTCGGCCACCTTGGCGGCGATGATGTCCTCGGCCTCCTCCGCCGTCCACTGCGGAAGCAGCGAGTCGACGGGCGCGTGCGGCAGGAGCTCGTTGTACCAGGCGGTTCGGGAGACACCCATTTTCTTCCACGTCTTGGCCGGCTGGTGCTCGTGGAGGCGGACGAGGACAAAGCCGGCGAGGTTCCGCCTGTGCGCTGCCTGGCTGTGGAGGTCGATCGCGGCTTGGACGGCGCTGTGCGCCGACTTGGCCTGTCTCACGAGAGTCGTCTCTGCGGTAGCCATGGTGGGTCCTATCGGTGGGGCCGGTTTCCTGGGGCTCCCCTCCCGCATAAACGGTTGGGCTGTGGACGCTTCCGCACGTCCACAGCCCAAAGAGTACATGACGTTTATTTGATTGCGAAGGCGGTGCCGAAATCAGCCGCGTCGCCGCTCATACGGCCCGGCCCTTCGCCGGACACGGTCAGGTCCCAGATCTGCAACACGATCTGGCCAAGCTTCACCGGCTCGCCGAGCCTCATATCGGGCCCCACCACATGCTCGTCATCGTCATCCGGCAGGATCCCTGTCCCCGGCATCACGACACCCTTGATCTTCTGATCGGTGAGCCCGTCAATCGCCGCTTTGAAGGAGGGATACCAGTTCGCCGGGTCCCGCACCCGCCGGGTCGGCGGGCAATACAGGCCTCGGATGTACACGCGTTCCAGGCGGGGGATCTTCTCCTTCCGAGACATCACCCGGGCCGCATCCTTGATCGCCTGAGTCAGCCTGTTCCGCGCCATGTGGTGCTGCCGGTCGTTGGAGTTGATCAGCTTGATCCCTGCCGGGAGAGCGATCGTGTAGTCCGGCGGGCGGGCGTTCTCGTCATCGAACATCGGTGGCCTCCTTCGCAGGACGGGCGCCGAAGATGACGTCACAGATGTTGCCGGCGATCAACTGCTCGGCTATCTCCGGCGGCGCATCGCGATAGCGTGCCTTTCCCTGGCAGATGAGGACGGCGATCCGTTCCTCGACCTGCTCCCGCTTGAGGTCCCGATCAATCATCACCTGGGGGAGGTAGATGGTCAGGTCGAGGTCCTCCTCGAACGAGTCGCGGAGGCAGTCTCTCCCGTTGAACGGCTGCAAGGCGGTGCCGTACGAGTCGATCCCGATCTGGCGCCGCTCTTTGATGAGCGCGATCAGGCGCGTCTGGATGTCAGTGTGGTCGTTGGGGATGGGAATCGGCTGATCGCTGGGACGCCGCTTCAGGTAAGACATTCGGCTGCTCTCCAAGGGGGAAGGGGCGCGAACCGTACGGCTCGCGCCCTCACTGGGGGGTTAGAAGTCCGCTTCGATGGCGTCGTCGGGGAGCACGCAGTCGTAGGCGACGGAGTAGCCGACCGGCCAGACGTGCGGCGGATACCAGCCGTAGCCCGCGTAGAAGCGGTAACCACGGTTGTCACGGACGGCTGCTTGATCACCACGTACGTGGTCTTGGCTGGCGCTGGCCTATTGGTGGGCTTCCAGCCGTTGCGGGTTGTGAGCCGGTCCCGGTTGGTGGACCACGAACTCGTGGTCCTGCTCGTGCTGGGGCGGCTGGAGGTTGAACTCCTGCTGCTCGTGCTGCTGCTGGATGACTTCGACGACGAACCGCCGCCGGGGCCGGCGGCGGCGCACGCGGGCCGGTCGTCCCAGGCGATGACCACGAACGCGGTCACCACCAAGGCGACGACGGCGAGGACCTGGATGGTTTTGCGCATGACTCTCCTTCAGTTCGGTCGGGGGATGTCCACGTGCTGGCCGCGGGCCTATGCGGCTCCTCGCGCGGCGCGCTTCTTGGCCCACTGGTAGACCCGCTCGGCCTGCTCACACGCCTCGCATGGGTCTTCGCCGCGGGCCTTGTGCCGGGCATGCGCGGCGTGCGTGCCGCACGGCTGAAGCGCAGCTTCACGCTCTGCCTGGGCCTGCTCGTAGGCGATGAGGTTCCGCGCTTCGTCGAACAGGGCCCGCCCGGTTTCGGCGTTGGAGCGGAGCGCCTTGCTGACCTGGTGAGCGGTCCCGCCTCCGAGGAAGATCAGCCGGGCCGCGTGGACCTGCTCACCTCGGCGGAGAAAGATTCCATCCTCGCCGTCGAGGACGCGCCGGACGGCGATCTCGTCGATGATGCCGTCGTCCTTGCGCTGAGGTAGCTGCATGTCAGCGAACGCGATCAGCATCGCCTGGAGCTCGGGCACTGTGGTGGGCAGGATGTCCGCCACCGTGTCGGCATTGCGCCGGTGTACGGCGGCGATCAGCGGGTGGATCTTCTGCCGCATCGCGGAGACGACTGGGTCAAGCGGGTGCTCGGTGTCGACGGTCATCCTCGACTCCCCGCTCAGACCGCCGGGTGGCGGCTCGCCGTAGCCATGGGAGCTCCGGGCCCAGGCGTTCGTGGGGAGGTGGCCGGCGAGATTGTCAGGCAGCGGGGCTGCGGTGTGCGTGGGGTGTTCCTGGGTTCGGTGCATGGTGGGGTCTTCTTCCTGGGGCGTGCGTGGCGGCGGCAAGGTCCGAATCTCGCCGACAAATCAAACAGTATAGGAGATTTTGCACCGTCTCCAGTTCTGGAAGATTCCCGACCCGTTCGCACCCAGCCGCCGGGGACGCAATCACATCCGGGCGCTAACGTCCTCTCGCACGTCAACACCCCATTGACCAGCCGCCACGTGGCGGAGGAGAACATGACAAAGCCCCCGGGACCCAGCACGGTCCGAGGGCTTGTTTACGCTTTGGGGACGCGCCGGCGCATGCCGACCCTAGGCAGCCTGACACCGGCGATGTCCCGATACCGGCCTGAATCGGTTGATCGTTTCGCTACCGTTCGGCCGTGGAAATCAACGACTGGATCACTCTGGGCAGCGCCGTCACCGCCTTGTGCACCGCCATCTGGGCACTGGTCTACAACAGGGCAACCGTCCGCACTGGCAAGGTCTCTGCGGACGCCGCCGTACGATCAGCCGACGCTGCCGTACGCTCGGCTGATGCCGCTGACGCTTCAGCAGCAGCTTCGGCCCGCTCGGCTGAGGAGGCTGCTGCGGTCTCACGCATCGAACGGGACCGCGAGCATGCCGCCCTCCGCCCACCGCCTCCGGCTGAGATCACCGGCGAGCTCAGCGGGGAGGGCCCGCGCCAGTCGCTGTTCGGCGAGTTCGTCGTCCCCCGCGACTACCGGGTGCACGCCGTGGCCTGGAACGGTACCTCCCACACTCCGATTAGTCTGCCTCTGCTGGTGCGTGCCAACCAGGTCAACCGCTTCTGCATCGAGTCGTGGCCCCAGGGCCGGAAGCAGCCGCAGACTCGCGAGATCGAATTCGAGTTCTGGCCACCCGCCGAGACGGACGGCGTAGAGGCGTGGGCGTGCCCCTGCGACCGGCCCCACTCCGAGAAGGAGGGCCATTGGCGCTGGCGTGTCCCGCTCTCCTACACCGACGTTCTCGACACCATCGGGTAAGGGGTGATCACTTCGCTGGAACGCAGGAGGGGCACGTCAGCCCGTCCCGGTCATCCCAGCCGGAACTGAGCAGCATCACCGCCGCCGTGTCTCGGCCCCGGCCGTCGAGGACGATGATCGGCCCCTCTCCACAGGCCGCGCAGCAGACTGGCCACGCCATCTCCGCGTTCGCTTCGGGGGCGCACCGGGCACAGAATCGCGCAGGCTGCCACGAGTCGCCGACCGGGATGAGCCACTCCGTTTCCAAGTCCGTGGCGGCCACCGGGCGCAAAGCCCACGCTTCGCCCTGCTGGTGAACCGGAAGGCTGGACGCCACGCGGTGGACGGCCTGGCCCGCCGTCAGCTTGCAACCTTCACACCGGCGCTTCAGCGCAGGCTCATCCGGGGGAGGGACTACCGGCTCGGCGTCGTGCCCGAGCCCCGGGCTTTTCCCTGACCGCCGCGGCGGGCATCGTCGAGTTCGTCTCGTAGCCGTTGGACCTGAGCAGCGAGGTCGCGACGCTCGGCACGCTCGGCGTCGAGGTCACTCTCGGCTCGGGTTGCCCGAGCGGTGAGGAGGTCACGCGCGGCTGCCGCGTCGGCGACCACCCGCTGTAGCTCCTGGCTCGCGCGTGCGGCGTCCCCATCGCGGGCGGCAGCGAGTTCCGCGAGGCGGGCGGCAGCGTCTGCGCGAGTGTGTTCCAGTTCGGCGCGGGCGTCCTGCCGTACCTGCGCTTCTCGTTCGGTGGCGGCATGGACTTGAGCGTCGGCCTGCTCTCGCATCGTCGCTAGCTCATCGCGGAACCGGGCGGTGTCGGCCTCGCGGGCGGCGGCCAGGTCGGCGAGGCGGGCGGCAGCGTCTGCGCGGGCGTGCTCCAGTTCGGCGCGCGCGTCCTGCTCAGCCTGACGGGCACGGCCGATCTCGAGGTCCGCTCGACGCTCAGCGGCGGCTGCCCGCTCCTGCGCGTCGCGGGCTTCAGTGAGCGCGGCGTCGCGCGCGACGTTCGCGGCGGAGACCTGGCGGGCGGCGTCGGCCTCCATCTGGGAGACCCTCTGCTCAGCGTCCTGACGGGTCTGAGTCTCGCGTTCGGCAGCCGCCTGAATCTGAGCGTCGGCCTGCTCGCGGATCACCGCGACTTCCCGGGCGGCGTCCTGACGGGCCTGGGCCACCTGCTCGGCGGCCTCGGAAGTGACCCGCTCGATCTCCGCGCGCATCTCTTCCCGCTCGGCTTCGAGCCGACCGACCGCCTGGCGTGCCTGCTCCTCAGCCTCTTCGGCCCGGTGTAGGGCGTCTTCTGCCACCGCGTCAGCCTGTTCGCGCTCAACGCGGGCGGACTGGACGCCGGCAGCGGCCAAGCTGGCCACCCGTTCGGCCTGCACCGCCCGGGCCTGCGCCGCGGCGACCTGCTCGGCGGCTGTGGCATGAGCAGCAGTGACTTCGGCTGCCGCGGCGTCCGGATCAGCGACTGTGCGCAGCTCGGTCAGCACCCTGGCCATGTCCTCGCTCAGCCGAACGGCCAGGGCTTCGACGCCGCGCAGCAGGTCGCTGCCTCTGGACTGGCTCATGGTCACCGGCCGGTCGAGGTCGTCCACCGTCGGCGCGGGGTCGCCGGTGGCGGCCTTCTCCAGGCGCTTGCGCTCCCGGTAGGCCGTCATGGCGGTGTGGTCGGGGCTGACGCAGTACTCCGGAGGGCGGCCCGGCCCATCAGAGGGGGCGGGGGGGCTGTCGCAGCCAGGGAAACGGCACGTCACGCGCTCGCTGGTGTCCTGGGCTTCGGTGTTCTCGGTCACACTCGGATTCTATTACATTCATTTCATTGCTGCAACGATACGAAATGAATTAATGAAATGAAATCTAATGATCACGAGTAGGCGGACACCGGCGGGCCGGTCGCCTCATCGGGCACCCACTCCGGCACACCTGCGTCGGCAATGTCCTGGAGGGGCACGGGATGCACGTATGCGTCGCTGAGGACCGAGTAGCCCATCTCGGCGAGCATCAGCAGCATCCGCCACTGCGTTCGCTCCCGCCGGTATCTGGCCTGAATCTCAGCGATCCGCTCGGGTATGTCGAGCTGCCGGGCCACATTGGTGGGGTCGGCCGGTCCACGCACCCACCCCTCCGGATGGCGTTCAGCCATCCCATGCTCAGCCAGGGTGCGGAGCGCCGTGCTGGTCGCAGTATCGGAGACGCCCGTCAGCAGCGGTAGCTCACCCCGGCGGGTCGGCTCGCTGGTCAGCTGCTCGTAGATGAGGGCGGCCGGTCCGCCGAGCTCGCGGAAGACCGGGTGGACACCTCCGAGGCGGCCGGGTTGCCATCGTCTCCAGGCTGCGGCTTCCGCGTAGGAGTCGGGGATTCTGAGCCTGTACCAGTCAGCGTGAGCGCCCTGGGCCTCGCGAACGTGGTCGATGAACGGGTCGATCTCCTCGCGCAGTTCTCGAAGAACATCAGCGACAGTCCCTTCGTCCATGCCTGCGAGCAGAGCAAGGCTTCGGCAGCCCCAGCCGATGACGCTGCAGTGGGTCATCTGCGCGGCCGCCACCAGCGCCCGCAAAACCAGCGCGACGGTGATGCCTCTGCGGCCGGTCCAGCGCCGACCCTGGGCAGCCTTAACCGATGACCACCAGGCCCGAATGTGCGCGAACTCCGCGGCCTCACCAGCAGACGAGACAGGGCTCTCCCCGCGGAGGTCGACGGTGAACACCCGATCAATCGACACAGGGCGGGACCCCCCCGTGTGGCTGCCCCTACTTGTGTCGTCCTTACGGCTAGATCTTTCCCCGCGAAGCCACTTCTCGGCTTTCGCCCAGTCAGCTGCCAGGCGTTCGACCCGGACGCGGTCACTGCCGTACCGGGCGTAGAAGCTGGCGAGACCCGGCCAGTCACCGGAGCGGATACGGGCGGTCACGTGGGAGCGCTGCCAGCCGCAGGCGAGCGCGCCAGTGATGACCGCCTGGCGCGCCTCGGAAGGCGAGCCGTAGCGGGCCGGGTCCCACTGGCCGGTCTTCGCGATGTGCTCCAGCCGGGGAGAGAGGCGAGGGAGCGGGCCGTTCGGCCGGGGCAACCACGGACTGCCGTCCTCGTCTCGTAGGTCCGGCCACTGCCCGCCGTGGTCCGCCGCGGCGTCGACGTCACGCTGCTCGGCTTCGAGCGCCTCCAGCTCGGGAGCGAGCGCGTCGAGGAGCTTGGCCCATACGCGCGGCCCGTTGGGGTGGTCCAGGCAGTGGCGGGCGTGCTGGGCGGTGCAGGCGAGCATCTGGTAGCCGCCGGACTTGTGGACGCTGCCGGGCGGGCGGATCAGCCCGTCGGTGCGGCCGAGCATCGGCTTCGGGTCCAGCGTCGGGTACCGCTTGGCGAGGGCGAGCGCGACCCGGCGCATCTCCTCGAATGGGATGGGCGCCGACCACAGGATGTAGGCATGCCGGCCGCCGTTCGGGCTAATGTCGTCGAACCCTGTCCCTCCGCACGACGTGATGAGCGCAGCGAAGTCCCGGCCGTCTGCCCGTACGAGGGCACCCGGGTCAGATGCTCCGGCTCGCACAGCTCGCGCCGTGTCGAAGTCGGCCGCCAGGAGCCGCGTTGTGCCGTCGACCTCGTACACGTAGACGGCGGCCGGCACGGACGGCGCGCTGGCGTTCAGGTCGCGTTCGAGCTTGCGCGGGAAATTCCGGCCGCGGTCGTGCGACAGCCGTACGCGGCGGCGCGCACCCAGCTCGGGGGCGCACAAAGCCCATTCGCGGATCGCGTCAACGATTCCCTTAGGGCGTTGTTCGGGCGCCTGCACGGGTATGGAGTTATGCGGAGCGGCATCGCCAGAGCGGCCCAAATGCGACACACCGCGTTCGGGCATAACTGGCAGAGCCAAGGGCCAATCGTCTATCGTGGCTCCCAGACATCTGGAACCGGCCAGGCACGCGAAAGCTCGCCAGCCGACACGAAGCCGGGCCGGATTCTTGAGGGTCCTCGCGCGTGGCTTGCCGGCGTAGCGCGGGGGCCCTGCTCCTTTTGTAGGGCGGCGCCCTTCCTAGGGCGGCCTACAACTCCTCTCTTGGGCGTGAGCCGTTACGTACGGCCTACGCGGCTACGTGGCTGGCTTCAATGAGCGGCAGCGCCTCCTGGGCGGACGCCTTCGGCAAGGCAGCTGCGGGCAGCTCGTACTCGAACGCCTGGGCCAGCGTGGCGACGAGGATTTCGTTCGTCGAGCAGCCGAGAGCCTTAGCTTGCGCCTCGATGGTGTCGAACAGCCCTTGGGGGATCCGTGATGGGAATTGCTTCACAGACTCACCCCACTTGGGGGCTGGGCCTCGCTTGCTTCCACTCATGGGAGCCAGTTATAGCGAATCGGGGATCATAGATCTAGCGCAGACGCTTTCGGGCTCTTCGGCGTGTCGCACACAAACCTCGGCCACTCGCGAGACAGGCCGGTATGGCGGGGGTACCCTCACGGTATGGCAGACACGGTAAAGGTCACAGTGACCCTCCCCACGGCGCAACTGGCCGAACTGAAGAAACGCGTTGACCAGGGAGAGATCCCCTCAGTATCGGGCTACGTGACCGAGACAGTAGGCCAGCGCCTCGAACGAGAAGCATGGCTCACCCAGTGGCGCTCCCTCGTCGGCGACCCCGATCCGGAAGCAGCAGCCTGGGCCAACGGCGTCATCGATGAGTTCTGGGGACCCAAGCAGGAGCGCCGCGCGTCGTGACCTACCCCGACTCCATGGGCGGATTCGTCGTCGACGCGTCGGCGCTCACCGAACTCGCCCAGCCGAACGTGTACGCCGCCACGTTCGTCGACCAGGCCGCCATGCGAGGCATGGTTCTGCTCGTCCCCACCGCCGCCCTCTCGGAGGCGTGGCAGACCATCCGTACGAGCGGGGCAAGCGCTGAGGCCATGAGTATGTTCCTCACCGGCCCGACGCTGCTGATCGAGCCCCTCGACCAGGAGGGAGCCCAACGGGCCGGGGAACTGGTCGCCGACCGTCGCGTCATACCCGACGTCGCGGCCGCGCACGTCGCGACAGCATGCCGGAAACGCGGCTGGCCCGCCCTGTCCACCTCGCCGACACGGCTACTCGCCGTCGACCCGGCCATTTCCGTCGCAAAGCTACCCGGCACCTGACCACCAGGAAGCAGGCATGGACGAACCCACCACGACCGAACTCGCCGCACGACTTCGCAGCATCAGGAAGCGGCGGGGCCTTAGCCAACGAGAACTCGCTGAACTCTCCGGCGTGTCAGTCAGCCTCGTCCGCAAGATTGAGCAGAGCGTCGTACACGACACCCGCCTGGAGACCGTCCGCCGGTTCGCCGTAGCACTCCGAGTGCAGACCACTGACCTGATCGGTGGAGGCGGCGACCCAGAGGCCCCCGTCGCCCTCGGCCCTGCCCTTTGGGAGCCCACCTGGCGGGCGTTTCTCGGCCAGGCCGCCCAACCCGACGACGACCCCACCAGGGAAGGCGTCCGCGCTGGCCTGGATGCCCTGAAACCGCTACTTGCCGAAAACCGGTACACCGACGTCGCGGCGATGCTGCCCGGCCTCCTACGCGACGCCTACGCGCTCAACGGCGCCGACCGCGCCGTACGGTCCCGGCTGCTCAACATCACCGGATGGGCGTTCACCCAAACTCGTCAATTCGGGCTAGCCGAACCCGTACTGCGGCAGGCGATCGATACGGCTGACGAACGGCTCGACGCGGCGGCCGCCGCCGACACGCTGTCATGGCTGTACCTGCGCCAGGGCATGCTCGAGGATGCCCGCCGCCTTGTGACGCGCTGGGCTGATGAGATCGAGCCGCGGTTCTCCCGGGCGACCACGGCCGAACTCGCTGGGTGGGGGCGGCTGCTGATGCGTGTCTCCAGCGTGGCGGTCCGGGACAATCGGCCAGGCGAAGCGGAGGACACAATCAAACTCGCCCGCGCTGCGGCCGTGAGGATCGGCCACGAGGCGATGTCCGATACATCGACTGCGCGGACGTTCGGCCCGGCCACGGTCGCGATGATGCGCGCCGAGAACGCCGCCGTGGTGGACCAGCCGGACAAGGTCCTCCAGATCGCGGAGCGGATCCCCGCGGGGATGCTGCACACCAACGGGGCCGGCCGTAACCGGCACCACTTGGACGTCGCGTCGGCGTACGCCTCAACCCGCCGCATCCCTGAAGCGCTGGCCGTACTGGGCGACCTTTCCAACCATTCTCCGCAGTGGCTGTCTCAACAGCGCTACGCCAAGGACATCCTCACCCGAGTCTTCTCCCGCCGGCGGACCCTGACAGCCGACATGCGGGCACTCGCGGACGCGGTCGGCGTGGCCTACTGACCTACCGGTGTAACGCTCATTGACACTTTCACGCGGGGCCGGGCGAAAGTGTCAATGACACCCCGGTGAGCCTCGTCCTACCGTCTGATCTGTGATTCCCGCCACAACTCCTCACGGGCGTACGGGGTCCGCACCCCATCTCATACCGATGTCGCGGATGATGCCCCTGCGGCCGGAGCCCGAGGCCCCAGCGGTCGCCACTGCGCGGCGGCTCCAGGAACATCTTCGCGCGAGCTACAAGATCCATGCCGACATCCAGAGCAACGCTGGGGTGGCCATCCTCACCCTGGGCCGCGAGCTCCACGTCTGGGTCTACTCGGATCGCATTCTGTGGGACAGCGGTCGTACCGACCCGGCCACGCGCGCGAAGGCCTGCACCACGGTCCCTGCCAATCAGCCCGAACGGGCTGCGGGTCTCGTGGCGGGCCGCTACCACGAGATTCATAGGGGCCAGGCGTGAGGCGCGAGATGGCCCGTCGCTCGGGCGGTGCCTAGTGGTGATGCTGGTCCCGCCCCAAGGCTCTGGCCGGCAGGGGTTCACCGCGGCCGAGATTGCGGGCATGGCAGGAACGGTGGCCCGCGTGCTGGAGGCGGTGGCCGAGATCGCCGAGCGGGAGACTCGACGGCCCAAAGGGCTGGTCGAGCGGGGCTCTCTAACCCGTGACGGAGTGGATGCGGCGACGGAGTTGATGGGCATGTCGCCGGTGTCGGACGAGGAATGGGAAGGGCTCAGACGGCCCCCCATGGGAGACGCACCGTGACCATATGGCAGGTCACGGCCACCTCCCGAATCCCGCAGCCGGCCCGGCCCTGGGCCGTAATCCGGCGCGGCGAGTCCCAGAACCGTCCCAACCTCCCGCGGCAAGTCGGCATCGGCTGACCATGAGCAGGGGCGGCGGCGCGGTCGAGACACCTCGGTGGGGGGTCATACTTCCCGCTCCGCCGCCCCCACAACACCCCTATGCGGCCCTGGGCCGAACGAAAGGACCAGGCGTGCAGACGTTCCATATCGCGGCACACAGCATTCTCCCGCTCAACCAGACACGGGGGCGGGAAACGACGATCATCCACCGGCGCGGCTACCCATCCGAAGAGAACCAGATCGTCATCACCGAGAGCGCCATCAGGGAGCGGTACACCGCCGATCAAGGCGGCACATGGACCATCACCGAGGCCGCCCTCCCCGAGGGGCACACCGTCGCCGAGTGGGCAGCCAGCAGGGATGACGAACTGCAGGCCAAGGGATGGCACCTGACGCGGACCATCGATACCCGCGACATCCTTGCCGCCTCCGCCGCGAACCGCCGGGCGCACACCGGCGGGTACGACAGCGGCAGCAACGGCGGCGCGGTGAAGTAGCCGCGCACGCCCAGGGTCTGGGGTGCGTGCCGTTCCGGGACGGCTCGCACCCCTTCCTTCTGTCCAAGGGGGTGAAATTGTCGGCGTTCTGATCTACTCTTTCCAGCAGTGGCGGCTCGCGTCCGCCCGCTTCCGAACCGTCAGGCCCCACGCGCCCGGCGGTGGTGAGGACAAGGAGCCCGGCTCCGCGCGATCTGCGAACCCGCCTTTTTCTGGTTGATCGAGACCCGGGCGGGGTGGCGTGGGGACCCGGCCGTGAGGATCGATCATGCCGACTGACAAGCGTAAACGCGCCATCAGGGCGAGGATGGCCGCCACCGGCGAGCCGTACAGCGAGGCCGCCCGCCACGTCGACCAGGCCCACGGCGGTGACGGCGACGTTCACCAGCACCCCGCCCCTGATCTCTCTGTCCTGGACGGCCTGACGCTGTCCGCCGGCCGCCCGGTGGACCTTCCCCTCGCCGCCGCGGTGGTCGGGGCGTGCCGCGCCGGATGCGGGCCATGCCAGGACACGCTGATCCCGCAGTTGCTGGCCGTGGAGGACCGGGCCACGATCGCCGTGCTCGCCGGGGCCGTCTACGGCCTGGTCGGCGCGCCGGGCGTTTTCGCCTCGCCGACGACCCGCGCCTGGCAGCCGCTCGCGCGGGCCGCACACGAGTCCGGGGATAACACCGCGGCGCTTGCCGCCCTCGACCAGATGACAGACCAGGCGGTCGCGGAGCTGCTGGACGACGCGCTCGACCACTGGGCCGCGGGCGGCGCCGACATCACCCCGATCCTCCTCGATCTCGGCGAGGCCGACGAGGAACCCGGCGCCGATGTTCGCGAGGACTGACCGCAGTCACCGGCTCGGGGTCACTGGCATCGACGAGAGGCAGGACGTTGGCCGAGGTCAGCCGCGTCCGCTCGCGCGGCGGCCGGGTGCGGTCCGAAATGGCGAACATCAACCCCGGCCCGTCGGAGGTGCGGTCGCTGGTCACGAACAACTGCGGTCGGAACTGCCGAACAAAACCAAAGGGTGGGACGACGTCACCCTGTGGGAGGCACCCGAACCGGTCACGCTGCCGGAAGAATGGTGGGAACTGGTCGACCGGGCCGAACACGTTCTGCTGTGCGGCCCCGCCGCGGACGGCAGTCACGCCGCGCTGGAAGCGGCCGCCGGCGCGGGAGAGCTGGCGGCCGTGATCGGCCGGGTGAAGTTCCTGTGACCGCCGAGCAGACATCGACAGACCCGGCCCGCACCGAGCACCTGCACGCCGGGGAGCGCATCACCCTGGACGAGCTCGCGGTACACCTGAACGCGGCCGCGGTGTGGTTGCGGCAGCTCGCGCTCGCGGCCGAGACCCCGACCGTACCGATCGAGTTGGGCGCCAACGTCTCCGACCGGCTCGACACGATAGCCGCCGAGCTGGCCAAGCTCGGCCACGACGTCGCGCAGGCCGACGTGGTCATCGCCGAGTGGCAGCCGCTGCGGCCGTACCTGCCGAACCGCGAGCCGTGGGGGGCACGCGCGCACGGCTCCGACCGCGACAAGTGGGGCAAACGGCTATCCACCGTGCTGTCACTCCGGCAGGTACTGGTCCTGGTCGCCGACGACCTGCTGTGGCGCGACGAGGAACCGGGCATCGCCTACCTCGACGGGCTCAACGGGATTCCCGGTCTGGAGGAGTGGGAGTCTCCGCGTGCCGCGCGCCGGCGGGCCGCCGCCCGCCAGGCCGCGATCCAGGCTCAGGCCAAGCAGGAGGAGTGCACCACCTGCCAGGCCATCCCCGGCACCCACTGCCGGACAAAGAACGGCCACGTCGCTGAGACGTTCCACAAGCCGCGGATCGCGCTGGCGACCCGGGTCGTGGATGAACGCCTGCAGGAAGAGCAGTGACCGGCCTGCTGGTCTACACGCCCGGACTGCGGTACGCGACCCTGTGGTGGATCTGGGGACGCCCCGGCCCAACCGGCGGCTGGCAGCTGCGCCTATCCGGCGCACCCGACGACCAGGTGCTGCGCCCGCCCCGGCGCGGGATGCCCCTGCACGAGGTCGCGGCCTGGCTGGAAGAGATCCTGCCCGAACACGGCTGGCGCCGACACGAATCGGCGCCGTGGCCACCGGCCCCCGTCTCGCCGTCAGTCAGGACCAAAATCCCGGTGCTACCGCAAGACCCCGGGTCGGCGCCGCTGATTCCTTAGTCCGTCATCCTCATCAGGTCGCCGACAGCCCGGTGCGTGTGCGTGTCCTTCGCCGCCTCTTCGAGGGCGTTCATCGCTGCGGTGAGCGCCCGCCCCGCCGCGGCGGCATCGGAGGGGCCGCGTAGCGGGTTGGCAGATGCCTGAGCGGCGGTGGCCATCCCGGACAGGGCAGCGGCGACCAACCGCATGGTGCGGATCAGCACGTCCCCGGAGCCGATATCGCCCTTGGCTTTGATCGGCCCGGGGAAGTTCAGGGTATTGAGGGCTCCGGCGAGTCGAGTGGCCCGCCACATGATGAGACCGAGCTCGTCGACAACGTTCTGGCAGTTCACCCCGGCAAACGCCATCAGCGACGCCTGAGTGATGTCGGCCGGGTCAGCGCCTGCGGCCCGATATGCCTCCTCGGCGCGGGTGGCGTGCGCCTCAACCGCGCCGACCAGGGCGTGCGCCAACTGCGCGGTCTGAAGTTCCTTGTCCGCACCGGGGCCGTCGTCAAGCTTCACGATCATCCCGAAGCGTGCCAGCAGATCGACCAGATCACCCAAGCCGATCACCTCGCCCGCGAACTCGCCAGCCTCGCCACCTGATGCCACGTCTACCCGCCGTTCTGCGCCAACCGAATTGTCCCGGATGAGGCTACCGACGAAGGGCCGGCCGTACCCGGCCAATTGGGGATTTTCACCCGGTGAGCCCGGGTCTGGCTCCTCCCGTTTTGGGGTGATGGGCGCGATACTGGCCGGATGGCGCGCCGAGCGGCTGGTGCGCGAATGTCGGAAGGCGTAGCGGTGGAGGACCAGGCGGAGCTTGATCCGCGCGTCGCGGAGGCTCGCGACAGGCTCACGGCGCGGATCGGCGTGGAGATGACGAACTCTGTCATCAGGCAGCTCATGGACGGCTACTCGTGGCAGGCATGGCTAAACGAACACGGCCATTTGAAGGGCGACGGCGGGATCCACGTCGACATCGGCCGGCCTGCCGACCGGGAGACCGGTGGGCTGATCGCGGCGCTCTGGTATGCGCTGTTGAACGCTGCTCAGGAGGCGCAGCAGGCGAGGAACGACCGGGACGGTACGTGACCACGTCGGCGGCCCGCCCCGGCCTGACGTTCGCCGGATCGGGGCGAGGAGCCGCAGTACAGCGGTTAGCGCTGAGATTGATCTTGTCTGGCGGGGATGACCGCCTCGGCCCACTCGTACCCGCACGTCATACAGCGTCGGCCGAGCTGCTCCTGCCCGGCAGCCCTCACCAGGACGTCCGGGTGCAGCGGATCCGGGACCGGCTCACTGGCGTGCCGGTAGCTGGTGGTCGCGCCGACGTTGCCGCACTTCACGCACGTCGCGTCAGCGCCGCTGTACGGCGGAAGCTCGTCCATCTTCGGGTCCTCTCCTCGGGGAGGACCGACCGTAGGGGATCAGGGCGCTACCGTCCCCGGCCAGCCGGGCGGGGCCGACTATCCCGCCGCCCGGACATCAGCGGGCGGTGCCGAGAAACGAGCTCGTGGACGCCACGGGAGAGTCAGCGCCAACGCCTCGTCTGCCCTACCCTCAACCAGCAGCATCGTGTAAGGCACGAGCTGACCGCGCGGGAGGAACCGCCGTTCGGGGAGCGGACGATCCGCCCGCCACCCGCGCGCGTGCCATCCGGCGAACCCTTCCCGTGACGATGAGCCGAGCTCGTCCGCGTCGGCGAACATCTCCCCAAGCACCGCTGTGGTGAGCATGGGATAGTCCGTCAGCAGCTCCCCGGTCAGCGGCTCCCGTCCGCCGATGCAGACGGGCCCATCGGCCACCCTCGACCAGACGACATACAAGTCATCCGGGCCCGGCGCGGGTTTGATGATGCACATGCCCACGCCTCAGCCCTCCCCGCCAGGTGCCCACTCGGGCCGGACCGAGTGCTCGTCACGCATTTCGCCCGCTCGGCTTCGCGGCGGACACGGGGGGTTGAGGCATCGCTTCCCTCTTCCTCGGGGTGCAGAGGAGAGGGAAGGTAGACAGTTCGCGCGTTAACGTCTCAGCGCTGGACGCGGCGTCTAGTCTCCGAGCTCGATACTGGACCGAACGTCATCCTCGCGCGGTCGGCAGGGATCATGTGGCGTCTCCGGGGGTCTGGTTGTGGAGGGGGCGGACGTCCGGGGCTGGGAGTTTCTCGACGGCCGCCCGGCGGGCCCGCTCTGGTCGCCGGTCGTACCGTGAGGTTGTGGCGGGGGAGGCGTGCCCGGCGAGGGCCTGCGCGATGGCCAGGTCGACGCCAGCGTCGAGGAGTTCGCCGATGAACGTGCGGCGGAAGTCGTGCGGAGTCCGGCTGGACACGCTGGCCTGCTTGATTCTCTTGGCGAGGATGTCGGCGATGCCTTGGCCCTGCATGTGGGCCAGGCGGCCGTCTTGTTTTCGGATGCCGCCGCCGCGTTCGAGGCGGGGGAAGAGGGCGCCCGGGGTTCGGCCGCGTACGGTGAGCCACGCTTCGAGGCGGGCCAGGGCGTATGAGGCTAGGTAGACGAGGCGTTCCTTGTCTCCCTTGCCTCTCACCTTGAGCGCGCGGTCAGCGGGCTGGTAGTCGGTGAAGTCCAGCAGTACGAGTTCGCGGCGGCGGGCGCCGGTCGACGCGAGGGCGGCGATCAGCGCGCCATCCCGGACGCCGGCGGGTCGTTTGCTCTTCTCGTCGGATTGGGCGTCGGCGTCGCATGCGGCGAGGATCGCGGCGATGATCTCGATGGGGGCGTGCTGCCCGGCGGGTACGCGGGTGCCTTTGACGTCGGGCAGGTCGGCGGCGCGCTGGTAGTCCTCGGCGGTCATGAGGCCTAGCCGCCACGCCTCCTTGAGCACACTCCGCAGCGCGGACAGATGCTTATTGATCGTCTTGGGCGCCCAGCCGAGTTCGATCAGGCGAGCCCGGACCCACGAGGTGTGCTCATACCGGAGCAGGTGCCAGCCGCGGCCGTCCCCGGTGATGGCCTTGTCCTTGAGGTCAGCGCCGAGCAGGAGCCGCGATACCCGGTCGAGGCAACCGCGCATG